>JAIRVZ010000091.1 GCA_031253625.1 Dysgonamonadaceae bacterium | reverse complement strand
GTTTCAAAAAGTTGTTGATAAATGCGCAAGTGATCTGCATGAGGACACGGATCGTTTTTGTAATAGTCACCAGTATACATGTAACGCAACGGTGCGGAAATCATATTCCAGCGGTTGGCTGCGAGAGTTAATTCGACATGAGCTGCAGAGTAATGCAAAGAATCTGTACGGACTACTTCGCCACCGTGCTCAAACCAAATATCGTTACAAGCTGCTGTTTCATCCAATCCACCATATATAGTACTACCACCATCTGCTACAGATGTCAAGTCGGGATATCTGTCTCTACCAGCAGGGATTAATACACTTATACACTCGTTGGGTGCAAAAACAGAAACTGCATTTGATTTGGGGTGATACCAGTTGGCAGGATTATTCCAGTCTTTATCAAAATTACCTGTCCATACCAATGAATCAACTGCTCCACCTTTTATTTCTATTATATCGGTAGAAGGACACAATAGTATTGTCGGGTCGAATTCATCTCTTGCATAATGAACAGTAAGACCATATTTTCCTTCAGCCTTTATATACAAGAATCTTTCTTTTCCTCCATCTTTTTCGAGGATATTTGTTCTTTCATCTTCAGGACCTACTGTAAACCACTGTAAATCAGCATTTGCCGGTGGTGCAAAAGGTGCCGAACTCAGTCGGTAACCAAGGCCAGAGAAAGCATCGCAACCTACTAAACGTACATCTTCGAATGGGCCGGCTCCTGTAGAGGCAAAATTATCCATCTTCCACCAATCTGAGTTGTAATGACCGGCACTCGTACCGTAAATCCAACCAAGAAGACCGGGACCGTCAGGACAAAGCGAACCTTTGTGAAGTTTGGCATTATCCGACTCGGTAAGTGCTTTGATACCATGAATATAAGCGAAATTAAACACTAAAGTGTTATTTGCTTTGTCATTGGCTGCTGCGCGTTTAATATCGAAAATGGCGGGAACGGTTTCCTTTGACGAACGCAAAGTTAAGTCAATACAAGCTGTTCCACTGGCATTTAATTCTTCTTTAACAGTAATTTTACTGTCAGAAACAAACACATACTCATGGTTTTCATTGTTAGCTAAATGTAACGTATCGGTTACGATATTCTCGAAAGTAGCAGATGCAAGTGCTTGTATTTTATTATAAATACCATTTTTAACAGTTGTATTTCTATGCAAGGTAAGATTATGATATTGGGCAGTGTAATCTTCAGTAGATTCAGCAGCGAAATATCGATTGCTGTCTTCTAAGTTATTAGTATTGAGAATAGCGATTTTAGAACCATTTGCCTGTAAATTGCCGGTGTAATTCCAATAATCATACTTCACTGTGATGTCTGCATTTTGGATTTTTAAACTCCGGCTGTCGCGATTAATAGCCGGTAGATGTCCTAGAAAGCCTTTGTCAATTACTACTTTTTGACCGTTAAAATTCAAATTCCCTTTTTCAAAAAGGAGATTACCACCCATTATTAATGAATCCTGCAATGTCCATCCTCCTGTACCATTAAATCTCATCTGCGGAACCCCAACTACTCCATTAGTTCTTATAGTTTCATTCGGTCTATCCGAAATGAAATTCATGTAAAAATAACCATTGATACCAGCAGTCATTCCCTTTTGGAATTCAAGAGAACCATTGATAAATAGGCCACCATCATGTATGTTCAATCTTGGTTTCATTTCTTCGTCTGTGCCTATCCAATTCATATTGTTGCAATAAGAAGGAATTCTCACGCTTACGGATTGGTTTTTCTTAATAAATGATGCGTTGTCGAAAATAACATTGTCGATTGCCCTCGGTATGCAACCTCCTGCTCCTAACGATATTCCACCACTGCTTAATGACCAGTTTTCCGGATTTTCCCAGCGTCTCGTATCTTCTCTTTCTTCTTCCAATTCTGCCGTGGATTTTCCTTCAGTTTCTATTTTTCCTTCGTTTATTCCACCGATCCAATAGAGGTTTTTCGCAGCAACTGCAGTATTATTCAACCAACCGTTGTGTTCACCTTTTAAGGAACAATCATATACATTATAATCTCCGTTAGTAATGTTGATATCGGTTATTATTGTATTTTGGACTTTTACACGATCGGCTTTACTTGCTATACCAGTACCCATAGTAATGGTGATTGGCTCTGTAAGTGCTTTAAAGGTTGTTTGTCCACCACATGCCTCTGAAGTTGCCAAGTGTCTGTTGATTGTAAAATCGCGTTCAACGGTATAAATCCCGTTACCGACAAGCAGCAGAGAGTCGGGGCGGATAGAACCATTTTTATGATTAAGGTATGTATTTATACCTGTCAGAGTAATCTTGTTAAAGGATGTATAGTCGCTGCCCGGCATTGTTACTATAGGACGAACTTCACTGTCAGTAGCTATATATTGTTTCATTTTGACATCATAATATATATCACCGGTTTTTGTTAAGAAACTGGTGTAGGCTACAATCAACGAATTCTTAGATTGAGCCGATGTTAACGGCTGACCTCCGAGGTGTCTCCAAGCATGAAGACTATTATTCTCAGCTCCAATAACCGCATTTGCAATATTCAGTTCACGATTGGGTGATTCACCGGAAAAGCCTTCGATAGTATTGTCTTGTTCAATTTGAAAGCCACCATTGCCAAAAAGAACCTCCGCTCCGCTAAGATCCAAAGAACCAGCATACAACCTCATATTTCTCAGATAATCTACTTTATCTGTCACTTTCCACTTTCCGTTTCCGGACGGACTGTGGAAAAACATCGACACACAGTGTGTCGGAGCCCCATTATTAGTGATAGTATTAACAGTGGAACTATTGCTGACGAAATAATACCAACAATTATACCAAGTGGTTGCAAATTTCATATCTCCTTGATAAGTCAAAGAGCCTCCGATTACTACTGTTCCGGGAAACTGATAGCCACCCTCCACTTCAACATTTCCTCCATAAAAAGAAAACAAAGGAGTATCGGAAGCCCCTTCCCATTTCATATTTTTACACCATGCCACGCCATTCAATCTTACACCTTCAGGATCGGTATACCAGTTAGTAAACTTATTGCCAATTCCTGTAGAACCAGTATCGAAAATCACGTTATCCGCCAAAGTGGGGATGCCGGCAGGCCCTGAGGAAGGTTGCCAATTGGCAGGATCATTCCACATTCCATTACCACCGATCCAACGCATATCACGTCCGGCATCAGGAGTTCCGGTAAATGTCCATCCGGTACCATTGTTACCCCAGTCATAGGATTTAACAGCATTACGCGATGTACCACTTGTTACTGCCAAGTCGTTAATCACAGCTCGTTCCACAACGAATGAAGCTGATGAGTTCGTAATATTAATGGAGTCACGAGAACCTACTCTTGCCTTACAACCGCGCAACCATACTTGTCCACCGTTTCCGGGAGGCACAGCTTTAAACTCATTTTTAACAGTCATCTTATTAAATCGGAATTCACCGCTTGTCTCAATTATCAAACGATCTGTGATCAATGAATCAACCGGAGTTGTTCCTTGATTTGTTCCTATACCATATGATCTCCCTGCCAAAAAAGTAATTTTATTGAATTGACCTTTATCAATGTAATGTATATTGCTATTTCCATAAAACTCTACATCATTGTACTTGTCGGTACCTCTTCCGGAAAATATACCACCATGTATTCGAATCTTTGAGTTTCCTGTTTCGGCAGCAGTTAGTGCTGCTCCTCCGGTGTATGTCCAAGTTTGTGTACAGGTAATTGTTCTGTTTGGAAATATCATTTTTCCGCCTGTAACCTCAACCGCCATAGCAGTTAAATTGTTGCCGTTAAAATCTAATGTTCCATTTGTTACTTGTAACATCGGAACAGTAAGCGTGCCATCTAATTTCCATTTTCCGCTACCGGCAAACAACATGGTGCCTTGCGCTTGGAACACTGTGTGTGATCTGGCATCATCCATCCTATCACTATAAGATCTTCCATAATAATAGATTTTTTTACCCATTACGGTTCCGCTGGTTTTGACAGTCTGAACATTAACAGGATCATCGCTTGTAAATTGCAAAAATTGATGTTTGTAATCCCACCCATTAAAACTGTTGTCCGTAAACAAGAAATTGACAGCTTTATGAAGTAATAGTGAACCTTTTATGTTAATGCGGTCATCTGTATTAGAAAACACAAATACGGGTGCTTCATAAACACCGTCACCATTAGACATTACAATCAAGCTGTCGCAAGCAACTGCACCTGAGATAAAAATAGTGTCGGGAACGGTTGCTCCTTTTTTTGAATTTTTGTCGAATACCACCGTAATCCCATTCGTAGGAGCTTGGCTGATACCGTCTGCTGTTCCACCTTGGCCTCCACTGGTAGTAGACCAATTTTCAAAAGTTGTCCAATTGTCACCTTCCGTACTTCCTCCTACCCAATAGTAGCGTGTATTTTGGGCAAAAAGCGAAGAACTTGCCATTAACAAAAACAAGGATAAAAATGCATACTTAACGCACTTATACCCAGTACTTCGTAATACTGTTTTCATAAATTTCATTTAATTGTTTGTTATAAAATAGTGTGCTTAATTAAAATTCGTAATTCGTGTGTGTTTTATAAACTTGTGTGTGCTTGTTTAGTAAAACTTGGCAAATGTAATAAAATAATTTTAATAATTACAAATTGTTCAAAAAAAAATAACAAAAACTTAACAAAAAACTCTCACAAGTCAGTACTTATGAGAGTTTTTCTTATTTATTATCGAAATGATTATTTCTTTATCGAAAGCTCTACACGTCTGTTTCTTTTCCGATGTTCTTCCGAACTGTTCTGAACTGCCGGATAATGTTTACCTTTAGATACCGTAGAGAAACGTGTTGATGTTAAACCGTTTTTCACGAAATATTCTTTTACTGCCTGTGCACGTTCATAACCGAATTTTTCATTAACTTGCTCTGAACCAATATCGCAAGTGTGTCCTTGAAGAACAATACCGAGGTACCAATATTTCTTCAATATAGGTATTTTCCTGTCGAGAATTCTCTTCATTTCAGGAGTAAGCACAGTTTTTGTAATATCGAATCCCCAAATCGGTTCCAATAATATTTTCAATTCCTGATTAGTAATTTGAGGCCGTGTTTCTGTCATAGATGCTCCCGGAGGTGCATAATCTTCTTCAACATTATCTAATCTGGCAGCCTCTGCATCTTTATATGCCACTTCAGCTGCAGCATGATAGTATTCCCGTTGTTGTTGACTTATCGATTTTGTTTTAGCACCAACCTTTGTTTCTCCCAAACCAAAAGACAAACGTAATTTAATCCCGAATGTCATTGGAATTATCTTTTGAACAGCGGAAGTAGAAGTAACGCTATTATTGAATGCCAAGAAATTCTGATTCTCCGGATCAACCTTAGGAGAAATCGTACCTTCGTGATTATAAGTAACCGTTCCTTTATTTTTTACTTTTTGAATATCATTCAAACCATAATCTCCATAAATTCCCGTATACAAATTAAAGTTATCATTCAATACCCATTTCATACCCACCTCAAGTGATGCCATATAAGCTGTTTTGAGCGATAGCTTTCCATCGGTTTTAGGAGAGTCGTAGTCTGTAAAACCTTTTGTAGGCAAATTACTATAAGGTATTCCTCCTTCAAACGAATAAAATCCGGTAGTAGTTAATGCACTCGCATCTGTATTGAATTTTGTGTATACCGGAATTCCTACGCGACCACCAACTGCAACATAAAATTTATGATAATCTCCTGTTTGAAATTGTAACATTAAAGGAATTTGCACAAATATAGCGTTTTGTATTTCCTTGTATTTCTCGTTGTAAGTGTAATTAAGCTGAAAATATTCGGCCGGATTTTCCAGATTTAGAGGATCAACATCTCTGTAATTCCCAATCAAATTATCGTTTGAATATTCAGACCGGTAAAAATTCGCTTCAATTCCGGTACCGATACCAAATTGATTATTGATATGGTATGTATATCCTAATCCCAATGAACCACCTAATTTTGGCATCAACGGGCCGTCCAATCCGAGTTTGCTACTTTCTGTTTGTAATCCGAGGGTGGATAATCCACCCCCCAGATTAATTGTTAATTCGTGTTGACTTTGTTCTTCCTGAGCAAAAAGAAAGGAAGATGCAACTAAAATATATGCGATTGATAATATAATCTTTTTCATATTCTTTCCTCCTCTTTTTTTATTTCAAAATAACTTTAAAATCTCTTATAATTGATTTCGTAGAAACCTTCAGCAAATAGATTCCCGGAGCATCGGGCATCTTAACCTCTGTTCTACTACCTGTAAGAGGTGCATTAGCCACTCTACTGCCCAAAGAACTTACAATACTGACACTTGCCTCTTTCAAGTCAATATCAGGTATGTTTTCTGTAACTATTGTAACGGATTCTCCTGCTTTCAATATGCTTGGATAAGCTCGCACACCGGCTGCACTAAAGTCTTCAACTACACAAGGACATGTCGGAATTTTGTTAATAGCGACCTCTCCTTCTCCTATGCCATGCACTCCCGTAAGTATTGCCTCAACTTTATCGCTCTGTCTCATCACTTCGATATAACTGCGAGTTTCGTTTCTTGGAACACCATTCACAAGCCAAGCATATTCCGTAAATGAATAACCACCATTATTATTCGGATTACCTATTACCGAAATAACATCGTTTGTTGTTGATGCCCAACGGCTATGGAATATATCTGCATTAAATTTCTTCAACACATTAAAGATGTAGTGTCTTGTAGAATCGGGACTAACAGTTACGTCTACTTTAACGGTATAACGGTTAGCAATATCAAATATGTATTTATTATCTTCTCTTGTTTCACCGTCGAACGTAACTTTTAAATTGCCCGGAACGGGTGTTATTGTGAGCCAGTGTTCTTTAAAATTACATTTAGAAGTCAAATCATAAACGATATTTCCGTTTTCATCTTCCCATGGTTCAGGATTATCAGGATCTTCAAACTCAAGATTTCCTTCATCAGGATCAATTTTATCAACAACAACCAAGTTTTTTGTCCGAATAATACTTATATTATAGGTATTTGTTATTTTTTTATCGGCAGAGGTAACAACCAATTGAATAACATTTCTTCCTTTATTCAACGGAAAATCAAATTCAAATGGCGAAGTCTTATCAAATGTTGTTTCCGAAGGTCTTTTACAAGCTTCTTCTTCTCGTAATTCATACCAAACCGATACGTTTTCAACTTCTTCTGCCACGCGTGGTACGGAATAATCAAATATTCCCGGTTTAAGATTTATTTTGTTTTCATTCACAATCAAAGATAAAAACGATGCCGGAGGTATTTCACGACAAATAATGATAGTAAATGTTTGAATTATTATCACATTTCCATTTTTATCTTTTGCCTCAATGATAAATGATCTCGAATTTTCTCCGGGTTCCAAATCGGTAACAATTACGACAATCGGAGGAAGTCCAAATGCAGGGGCAGGTGTAAGTACCACCTCAGCTGTATCATCCACCACACAAACCGTCGTTTTATATATGTAAGGATCGTTTGGATTTACCAAAACAGCAGTATCTCCATCGACAGTAACGCTATCGAGAAGATAATCATACTCATTAATATCATCACGTTCTACATGAAGATCCAAAGATTTTCCGGCATCATCATTATTTATTTCATTTCCGGCTTTATCTGTAACCGTAAACATAAATGAATAACGACCTGCAATTCTCGGCAACGTAATTACGTCAGTAAGGAATCCTTCAGCATCAGGAGTAATTTGACTTATATCAATATCGCCCTTAGTAGAACTACCTATTTGCCATTGTGCAGTTGCAACCTTCGAAAGTTCATCTTTAAATGTTACAGATACTTTGGCTTGGTTTATTGCCGGATTTTTCGGGTCACTGACATCAGTCACATCCTTAATAATCGGTTTAGTCATATCAATGTTAACCGGTGACGGCAACGTAGGTTGACCTGCTCCTCCTGCTCCATTTAAAGCTCTATATTGCACTTTTATATCTGTGGTATCTCTATCAAACTCATGCAAATCACCTTGCAAGGGTCCCCAATTATTAACTCCTGTTGAATTCAGAGGAGTAACATTCTGTTCAAATGTAGCAGGACCACCAATTCCTCCGGTAATAGACGATTTAATTTCATAAACAACATTTTCATTCGACCATCCGTTTCCATTAGGTTCACCAGCAATTATTTTTGCAGTACAATCAGGTTCTTCTTGATCAGGAATAAAACAAATGTGTCGAAAACGCTCTTTGATATTGACTACAGGGCTTGAACCCGGCAACTCAAATGCTTCTACTTTAATTTTCAAAGTATCTACCTCCCCGGTAGGAAGAATTGAAATAACTTTTCCATTTACAACAGAACTAGTAGCTGAACCTCCGAAAGGAATAACTACACGACTTTCGTTCTCTACACCTCCGATAGCATATTTTGAAGGAGCGGTGAAAGATGTTTTCACTGCACCAGCTGTTTCATTAGAAACAAAATTCACATTAACAACAGACAAAGCGCTACAATAACTAAAGTTCAAATTCGCAGCATTATTAGCAAAAACACTTAATTGAGGATAATAACCTGAAACGTTGGTTCCTGTCCAATCTGCCATTCCTCCAAAATTGAGTGCAATTGAGCTCGGAGTAGTCTTTGGCATATCAGGTATATTTCGATTTCCAACACCCATAGCTTGCGCAGAAGTAACAGTATTGAAATAGCATCCTGTTATTGTACTTGTTGCCGGTGCTAATCCTATAAATCCTCCAAAGGAATTATCTTGATCATGATCTAAAGCAGTTACAAGTCCCCATGAATAAGAATACTTCACAGCGGCTCTGGAATTTCCAATAAAACCACCTGTAGTTCCTAATCCGAAAACAGGACCTGCAGCATAACAACTCTCAATATCTCCCAAAGTAGTTCCGATAAGTCCACCGATATTATTACTACCTTTAACCATACAAGCAGAATAACATCTTAATACCTTTGCAGCTAATTGACCGGCTAAACCTCCCACATTATCACCTTTTGCATCGATTGTTCCTGTCGTGTATACATTCTGTATGATAGCTTTTGTTGAATTACCATATCCGGCCAAAGCTCCGACAAAATTATTACCGGTTATATATACATTTTCCAATCCCAAGTCTTTAACCGAACCCTCTAAGCCTCCGAATAATCCTTGGTAGTCTTCGTCGGGATTATTAATTACCAAATTATCTATAATGTGGTTATTTCCATTAAATTCTCCCGTAAACGGATCGTCTTTAGTTCCAATGGGTTCAAACTTTTCCGGATAAGTAGCCATATCCAAGTCCGCCATTAGTATATATTTTTCATCAGGGAAATAGCGAACCGAATCCAATTGACTTTCTCTGAATATTTCATTATAACCGTCTTCGTTCGTTTCCCAAGAAACAATGATTATTCGTACCGGATATGACGGCATTTTATTTTTTTCATAAGCTACGGCATAAAGCGTATCTCCAAGAACGAAAGCTTTGGGACTTCTAGGCGTAAACTTCCATAGACGAGTATCTTCATTCGGATTTCCACCCAAATCATTTATTTGAGTACCTACTGCCAAATCAACATATTTACTATTTTGCAATATTATTTTATCCATTTCTGCATAAGGAGGCAGGTGCTTTACAACTATCTCTTTTGTTGTATTAGTTCTACGAGTTACCGGAGCACTTTGTCCCGGAACAATCGGAGGGACTGTACAATCATTTTCGTCGGGCATTACCCAATCTGCTCCTTTTTCCCATTCACAACCATTTAAAATACCTCTTCCGTTAGGTGTATTTTGCGGGTCAACAGGTTCGTCTTGAATTTTAGCAAAATTGGCTCCTGCATTTCTACTTACCAACATATTAGCAAGAGCTACATTATTCTGAAGCTTGGTATGTCCGGTAGAAGAAGTTGCAATACCTACTACACGATTGACATTTACTATACTTTCTGATGTCATTACTCCTCTAATCCATGTATTCCGTGCAAAACAATTCGAGATTTCCGAATCTTGCGACATTGCACCAACAATACCGCCAGTAGGCGCTCCACCGGTTCCGGAAAGATCTCGATTGGCAATAACAGTAGCCATTGAATAACTATCAGTTACAACAGTTCCGCTTTCTATTAATCCGACCAATCCACCAACTTCAGTTAAGCCCTCTACTGTTCCTGCAGAATAGCACGTAGAAAGAGTACAAGAGTTTCTCAATCTTCCTGCCAATCCGCCAACATAACTTTTTACATTTTCAAATTTCATATTTGAATAGCATTTTGTCATTTGACAGCCGTCAGCCGAAGCAGCAATACCTCCGGCAAAGTCTTGAACATTTCTGATTGTTCCCAAAACACAACAATTACTTATTGTTGAGTTTACTGCAACACCTACTAAACCTCCTGTAGAGGAGTTTCCTTCAATAACTGCTTTTTCCAAAAATACATTTTCTATCGATGCCCCTCCTGTTATGTAGCCAAATAAACCTTTCGACTGACCACCTTCTTGAACCGTAGCAGGTTGAATAATCATATTATAAATAGTAAAGCCTCCTCCGTCAAAATTGCCTTGAAATTGCCTACTTAAAGACGAGGTAGTGTGTTGCATTCCTATTGATTTCCAATAGTGATCCTTCAAGTCCAAATTTCTTGTAAGCTTAAAATACTTTCCTGCAAAGTTAATGGCACTACCTCTAACTTCGCTGGCCAAGAATGCCAATTCTGCTTCGCTCGTAATAAGAATAGGATTACCTTTGGTATCTCCTTTACCTCCAGACATATCCAAACCCGGAGCTCTGTTAGCAGGATCAGTCCAATCACCTGTCTGCGCATGCAAACTACTTACAAATCCCATTGTAAATAGCAGGAAAAAAATTAAATAAAAAATTCTCTGTCTCATAGGAATAAATTTTATGCAATGTTTGTTAATCGATTTACAAAACGCTCTGTCAAGTTTTTCTATTTTATTATGGAAACTATTAATAATGTGTAAGAGAAAATAAAATTTTAACTGGGCAAAGATAAAAATTATATTTTAAAAAAAATTTTTTTCTCATTATTTTTCTTAAAAATTTTCTAAAATGGAAACTTTTTAAAATTTTCTTTTCGTAATACATAACATTAAACCGTCGATTTAAGCCCTTCATAAGTAATTTTCACTTTTTCCGGCTATTACTTTTTGATCACTACTGTTAATTTTAATTAAACCACTTTGTTCAACTGAAATAAATTTATCTTCTATTTTTAAATTAACTTGTGTATTCATAACTTGCTCATATAACAAAATAGGAAATTGATTCGTTTAAACTTTTTACCAAACGAAATCTACTTCCGTATTTTTATAATCGAAAATTATTCAGATAAGATACAGATATAATAAAAGGAAAGTTTATGCAATGAATAATTCCAATCCATCGTAAGCAATTGCGACTTTTTCCGGCAATTGTTTTTCCATCTGTGCGTGTAATCCAAAATGATGGCTCATGTGTATAAGGTATGTCTGTTTCGGATTTATTTTTTGAATGTTAAGCAAAGCGCTTTCAATTGTTTGATGAGAGATATGTTCTTGCGGACGCAAAGCGCTCATTATTAAAACGTCCAAATCTTTTAATTTTTCAAATTCTTCTTCCGGAATGTATTTCAAATCTGTGAGGTAAGCCATATTTTCAATCCGGTAACCCAATACGGGTAATTTTCCATGCAATAATCGAATGGGAATTACTTCTATTCCCTCTATATAAAATGGTTGATTATCTACAATGTCATGTAATTTAATGTCGGGAACACCGGGATATTTGTTCTCTTTAAAAACGTAAGGGATTCGCTGTTTAATAGCTTCTGAGACAAAATCTTCTGCGTATAACCGAACAGGACCTGTTTTGCAAAACGGACGTAAATCATCAATTCCTCCCACATGGTCGTAGTGCTCGTGTGTTATCAACACTCCATCCAAATGATTAATGTCGGTTTTCAACATTTGCATACGAAAGTCGGGGCCGCAATCAATTAAAATATTTCGTCCTTGCGTTTCAATCAAAGCAGATGCCCGCAGTCGCCAATCTCGTATATCATTAGATGTACAAACTTCACACTTGCATAATAGTTCCGGGTTTCCGGTAGAAGTTCCTGTTCCTAAGAATCTTATTTTCATCGTTAAATAAAAAGCACTTCCTTTTGTAATTCTATACTAAATTTCTTTTTAACTTCATCACAAACTAACGAGGCTAATGAGGCAATATCATCCGCTGTTGCTTCTCCTTTATTAATTATAACCAAAGGTTGCTTTTCATGAATGGCCGCATGACCGATCGTTTTCCCTTTCAAACCGCATTGCTCGATCAACCACGCAGCAGGAATTTTCACGACTTTTCCATCAACCGGATAAGAAGGTATATCCGGATATTTTTCTTTCAAACCTTCATAATGAGCCATACATATATATGGATTCATAAAAAAGCTGCCGGCATTACCCAATTTCTTCGGATCGGGCAATTTCGCATCTCTGATGGAGATTACAGCCTCTCTGATTGTTTTCAGATTGACATCTTTTCCGTCTAAAACAGTTTTTAAATAGCCGTAATCCAAATTATATACCGGCTGTTTCGACAGTTTGTAAATCACATGAGTAACAAAATGTTTTCCTCTATGCGTTTCTTCTTTAAAAATGCTATGACGATAAGTAAACTTACAATCTTCGTTTTTGAATATTTGTTTTTCTCCTGTTACAATATTATATGTATGCACTTCTGTAATCGTATCGCAAACCTCTACCCCATACGCCCCGATATTTTGGACGGCCGACGCGCCAACTTCACCGGGTATTCCGGAAAGATTTTCAATCCCCCCCCACCCTTTTTCAGCGCAATAAGCCACAAAACTATCCCATTCAACACCCGCACCGGCTTTTATCCAAACATGGTTTTCTTCTTCTTTTACGACTTCAATGCCTTGTATCAACGAATGTACCACGATTCCGGAATAATCTCCAAGAAAAAGCAAATTACTTCCCTGACCGATATGTATAAACGGTTGCGAAAAAAAATATTCGTCGTAAAGCAGTTTTTGCAAATCCTCCTCATTTTCATATTCCACAAACCATCGTGTTTTAATATCGAGTCCGAAAGTATTGTGTTTTAGCAAAGAATAGTTTTCTGATATTTTCATGCCGCGAAATTAAAAAAAATATCACAAATATTTGCTCATTTAAATTATTTGCATTTACTTTGCACCACAAAGTACTTTCAATGGAAACGAACAAACAAGAATTAGAAACATTACAAGACATCCGGAAGATGATGGAACGCAGCAGCCGTTTTATCAGTTTAAGCGGATGGAGCGGTGTATCCGCAGGAACATGTGCATTAATTGGTGCCTTTTTTGCCCACAGAGTTATTGCATCAAGCGAATACGCGCAAGACTATCTCACATTTTCACAAGTAAAGATTTTACTACTGATTGCTATTCTGACTTTTATTTCGGCATTTGTCTCCGCCTTCTTTTTTACCTATATAAGAAGTAAGCGCAACAACATCTCAATTTGGAGCGCGACTTCCAGACGGCTGATGTGGAGTGTCGGTGTACCGATGGTTGCCGGTGGATTTCTCATTCTGAGAATGATATATTTAGGCTTGGGCGGATTAATTGCACCCGCATGCCTTATTATCTATGGAATATCTTTGTTTTCGGCAAGTAAACAAACTTTAAACGAGATAAAATACCTAGGATATACCGAAATCATATTAGGCGTCATCTCTTTATGGCTTACAGGCTACGGACTTATGTTTTGGGCTATCGGCTTTGGAGTTATGCATATTATATATGGTGTGTACATGTGGATAAAATATGAAAGAAAATGAATGTACACGATCTGAATAAAGCTTTCGACAACAGGTTACGACTCGGCATCATGAGTGCGTTGATTGTTAATCAAGAGATTAACTTCAACACACTCAAGGAA
This sequence comes from Dysgonamonadaceae bacterium, assembly GCA_031253625.1. Classification (GTDB taxonomy): domain Bacteria; phylum Bacteroidota; class Bacteroidia; order Bacteroidales; family Azobacteroidaceae; genus JAIRVZ01. The sequence continues at coordinate 8,838 of JAIRVZ010000091.1, read as the reverse complement.
TTGCTGGATATTACAGACGGAAATCTGGCCTCCCACCTCAAAAGCTTGGAAGAATTGGGATATATCGAGGTCATAAAAGGCTTCATCGGCCGGAAAACAAATACGACTTATCATTTGACCTCCACCGGAGAAAAAGCTTTCAATCAACATTTGGATGCTTTAGAGCAAGTGATAAAAGGTGTTCGATAATTTTTTTTGTCATTTTACTTTGAAAAACAAAGTACTTTTAATAATTATGTCTATGGAAACAACAGAGAAACAATTATTGCGAAAAATCAGATTTTTAGTTCTGTTTTTTATTGTAGCCCTTATCGTTAGCGGCATCACGGCATTCCCATTGGTAACGGAAATGAAGATTTTAACTTCATTCTTAGGTATTGACAGCAATTTACCTCCAGCCGACTACTCCGGATTAAGATTTTGGATTGCAACCGTTAACGAAGGATTAATTCGCACGAGTGAGCAATATCCATTTATGCAATATGGAAGTGATTGGTTGGCTTTTGCACATCTTGTTATTGCAGTTGCATTTATCGGGCTGTACCGCGAACCTGTACGCAACAAGTGGCTGATTTATTGGGGGATGATAGCTTGTGCAGGTATTCTGCCTTTAGCTTTAATTTGCGGATATATCAGGCAAATTCCATTTTTTTGGCAAATGATTGATTCTGCGTTTGGCGTATTCGGATTTATTCCGTTATACATTTTACATGTTTGGGTTAAAAAATTAGAGGAAATACAAATACAATGAAAATATTACTTGTTAATCCTCCGCATTTGTCTATCGGAAGTCGCTTGCCACAAGAGCATTTACCACCATTGGGATTGTTGTCTGTTGGCGGTGCATTGATTGACGCAGGATATAATGTAGATTTGTTAGATGCCGATTACGGAAATATGAAAATTCCTCAAATCGTGGCATCGGTCGTAGCGAAAAAAGTTGATATTGTAATGTTGGGACATTCAGGCTCAACATCGGCACAACCTATTATCAACGAAATTACTCAATTGCTCAAACAAGCACAGCCCGAAATTTGCATCATTGTGGGCGGTGTGTTTCCTACTTTTCATTGGAAAGACATTTTGCGAGAAAATCCGCAAATAGATTATATCGTTTGTGGCGAGGGCGAAAAAACGATATTAGAATTAACCCGTGCAATTGAACAAAATTTGCCGGTTTCCGAAGTTAAAGGCATTGCATACAGACAAAATAACATTCCCATGCGAACACCGCCTGCGGAACTCATTGAAAATTTAGACGATTTCAGGATTGCGTGGGAGTTAATGGGCGATTATCATTACACCTATTGGGGCAAACGAAAAGCCGTTGTAGTACAGTTTTCAAGAGGTTGTCCGCACCAATGCTCTTATTGCGGACAAAATTTGTTTTGGCAAAAGTTTCGTCATCGAAGCCCACAGGCTTTTGCCGACGAAATGGAAATGTTATACAAAAAATATGGTGTTGAAGTTATCAACTTTGCCGACGAAAATCCCGCGTCCGATGCCAAGGCTTGGAAAGAATTTTTAGAAGCATTGATTGCCAAAAAACTACCGTTAATTTTGGTCGGTTCTATCCGAGCAGACAATATCGTTAGAGATGCCGATGTTTTGCATCTTTACAAACAAGCAGGTTTTGAGCGGTTTTTACTTGGTATTGAAAACTACAATGAAGCTGTTTTGAAACAAATCAAAAAGGCGGGAACGATTTCTAAAGACAGACAGGCTATTCAGTTGTTGCGGAAACATAATATTTTATCAATGGCAACTTATGTAGTCGGCTTTGGCGAAGAGCGCATAAAGGATTTTTGGCACAGTTTGAAGCAACTTTGGTCATACGATCCCGACCAAATACAATTAGTTTACGTTACGCCACATCGTTGGACTCCTTATTTCGAGGAAATCAAAGATAAAGAAATTATCTTGACCGACCAGCGAAAATGGGACTATAAGCATCAAGTCATTGCAATAAAAAATATGCGCCCATCGCTTGTTATTTGGTGTGTGAAACTATTAGAGTTGTTTGTGCAAATGCGCCCTCAATCTGTTAAACGCTTACTTTTTCACAGAGAGGCATGCTTACGAAGTGCAATGCGTTGGTACACAAATATTGGACGTAGAGTTTGGTTTTGGGAATTATATCAGTTTTTTTTCGTAACGAAATTGACAAAAGAAAAAATAACATTAGAGAAATTTTGGAATGCACAACAAATGAACGAATAAGTTAAAAAAATCAAAATACCAATAGAAAACTTAGTGTAAATTACAAACGGTATTGAATAAGAAAAATTACGACTTAAAGCTCTTATTCAGTACCGTTTCCATTACAATAACTATTTAATTCATATTGTAATTGGCAAGTTATACAACATCCTATATTACAATAAATTAGCATATTTTATAAATATTTTTATTCCAAATTCATTTTGTTTTCAGAAAATAATCTATTAGATTTGCACTCCTTCTTAATCCAAAGAAAATGAATGCAAATACTGTAGACATGAAAACACAATTTATACGGACGTATGTATCTGTAGATTGCGTTGTTTTTGGATTCGATGGACAATCGCTAAATGTATTGTTGGTGAAACGCAATACCGAAAAGACAGAAGTCTCGGAATTGAAACTTCCGGGAAGCTTGATTTATCAAGATGAAGATGCCGATACCGCTGCTTATCGCGTACTCACAGAATTAACCGGCATCAATAAAATGGCTCTGAGGCAATTTAAAAGTTTCACTTCGCCCCTAAGAACTTCTAACCCTGAAGATGTTAGTTGGCTTGAGTCAGAATATAGTAATAAAATCGACAGGCTAATCACTATTTCTTATTTATCTCTCTGTAAAATAGATAGGAAACTGAATGTTGTATCTAAATACAAAACAGTACAATGGTGTCCGGTCGACGAGTTGCCCAAAATGCCTTTCGACCACAATCAAATAGTAGAAGAATCTTTAAAAGAAATATGTCGTTGGTTGGAATCCGAACCTTCGGTTGTTTTTGAATTATTACCGTCGAAATTTACGGCTGCACAGCTGCGTCGATTATACGAGGCCGTCTACCGTAAAAATTACGACGTCAGAAATTTTCACAAGAAAATTGCAGGAATGGATTATATAGTCCTTACGGATGAATGGCAATCGGGAGTTTCTCACAGAGCTGCCCGTTTCTATAAATTCGATAAGGTTTTGTACAAAAAAAGAATGGCAGCGATTGAATAATATGAAAACTCACATTGCTTTTTTCGACACAAAGCCCTACGATTCGGCCTCGTTTGACAGTCACAACAAAGATTTTGACTTCGATATTCATTACTACGAAGCGCAGCTCGACAAAGATAACGCCATATTGGCTAAAGGCTCCGAAATTGTTTGCGCATTTGTAAACGCAACTATCGATTCGGAAGTAATTGATATTTTGGCAGAAAACGGAGTAAAGTTGATTGCTCTACGATGTGCCGGATTCAACAATGTAGATTTACAAGCAGCAAAGGGAAGAATCAAGGTAGTACGAGTACCGGCCTATTCTCCGTATGCTGTAGCAGAACATACATTGGCACTGATGCTCGTATTAAACCGCAAAATACATAAAGCCTATTCGCGCACCAGAGAAGGCAACTTCGCATTGCACGGATTAATGGGATTCGATATGTATGAGAAAACGGCAGGCATCATCGGAACCGGAAAAATTGCCAAGATTTTGATAAAAACGCTGCGTGCAATGGGTATGCACGTATTGGCCTACGATGTATATCCCGACCTCAATTTTGCCGAAGAGGTAGGCATTGAATATACTTCGTTAGACGAAATATACCGGAAATCAGACATAATATCGCTACATTGTCCGCTGACCAAAGAAACGGAACACATGATAAACAACGATACCATCGCTAAAATGAAAGATGGAGTGATGATTATCAATACCGGACGAGGAAAGCTGATCGATACAAATGCGTTGATTAAAGGACTTAAAAGTAAAAAAATAGGTTTCGCAGGATTGGATGTTTATGAAGAAGAAAGCGAATATTTCTACGAAGACAAATCTGACTTTGTTATGGACGACGACACGTTGGCGCGTTTGCTTTCGTTCAATAATGTTATCGTAACATCTCATCAGGCATTTTTTACAAAAGAAGCATTGTCGAATATCGCTCAAACAACATTAGATAACATCAAAGATTTCGTTGACGGGAAACCTCTTCTCAACGAAGTGAAAGCATAGAAAAACAAAAGTTTAAATAGTTTAGAATATGTATTTATTAGGTTATGATTTAGGTAGTTCTTCCGTAAAAGCTGGTTTAGTAGAAGCTTCAACAGGGAAGATTATAGCTTCGGACTTTTTTCCGAAAGTAGAAATGACTATCCATGCCGAGAAACCCGGCTGGGCGGAACAAAATCCGGAATCGTGGTGGGAAAATTTAAAATTAGCCAACGAATCAGTTTTGAAGAAATCAGGTGTAACCGGTGATGAAATCAGCGCAATCGGTATTTCGTGGCAAATGCACGGATTGGTTTTGGTTGATAAAAACCAAAAAGTGTTGCGCCCGTCTATTATTTGGTGCGACAGCCGCGCGGTTCCTTATGGAGAAAAAGCATTCAAAGCTATCGGAGAAGAAAAATGTTTATCGCATTTATTAAATTCTCCGGGTAACTTTACTGCTGCTAAATTAGCTTGGGTAAAAGAAAACGAGCCGAAAATTTATGAGCAAATTTATAAGCTTATGCTTCCGGGCGATTTTGTCGGAATGAAATTAACAGGCGATATCGTTACAACCGTTGAAGGTTTATCGGAAGGTATTTTCTGGGATTTCAAAGCAAACAAATTATCGGACGATGTGTTGAATTATTTTGGTTTCGACAAGAGTTTTATTCCCGAAATCAAACCGACTTTCGGCATACAAGGCTTGGTTTCTGCCGCAGCAGCCAAAGAACTCGGCTTGAAAGAAGGCATTCCGGTAACTTATCGCGCAGGTGACCAACCGAATAATGCTCTATCATTGAATGTATTCAATCCGGGCGAAATCGCATCAACTGCCGGAACTTCAGGCGTAGTATACGGTGTGTTGGGAGAAGTTAACTACGACCCTAAATCGCGCGTGAATACATTTGCCCACGTTAATCATACAGCAGCACAAACCCGTTTAGGAGTTTTGTTGTGCATCAACGGAACAGGTATCCTTAATTCATGGATGAAGAAAAATGTGGCTCCTGAAGGAATCAGTTATAAAGACATGGACACGTTGGCCGGACAATCGCCTATAGGTTCCAGAGGCATCTCGATTATTCCTTTTGGAAACGGAGCCGAACGAATCCTTGAAAATAAAGAAGTTGGTTGTTCTATACATGGAATTAACTTTAATGTACATGGTAAATCCGACATGCTCCGTGCCGCACAGGAAGGTATAGTATTCTCATTCCAATACGGAATGGAAATCATGAAAGGTATGGGCATGGATATTAACGTAATTCGAGCCGGAAATGCTAATATGTTCTTTAGTTCGATTTTCCGCCAGACTTTAGCCAGTGTCAGCGGCGCCACCATTGAGCTTTATGATACCGACGGAGCAGCCGGAGCAGCCAAAGGCGCCGGAATCGGTGTAGGTATCTACGCATCAAACAAAGAAGCATTCGCATCTCTTGAAAAACTTGCGGTTATAGAACCGGAAAAAGATAAAGCAGAGCAATATCAAAAAGCTTATCAACTTTGGAAATCACATCTATAATAATATTTTGAAACACATAGACACATAGAACACATAGACATTCACTTTATAAATTATAAAATTATGGCAAACAAAGAATTCTTCCCAGGAATCGGGAAAATCAAATTTGAAGGAAAAGGAAGTAAAAACCCTATGGCATTTCGTTATTACGATGCTGAAAAAGTGGTAAACGGTAAAAAAATGAAAGATTGGTTGAAATTCTCTATGGCATGGTGGCACACACTTTGCTCAGAAAGTAACGACCCATTTGGTGGCAACACAAAATCTTTCGAGTGGAAACAAAATGCAGATAGAGTTCAAGCTGCTAAAGATAAATTAGATGCAGGTTTTGAATTCATGCAAAAAATCGGTATCGGATACTACTGTTTCCATGATATCGACTTGGTAGACGAAGCTGCTACTATCGAACAATACGAAGCTGACTTGAAAGAAGTTGTTGCTTATGCTAAAAAACTTCAAGGAGAAACAGGCATCAAATTGTTGTGGGGTACTGCCAACGTATTCAGTCATGCACGTTATATGAATGGTGCTGCAACTAATCCTGATTTCAACGTAGTTGCTCGTGCTGCTGTTCAAGTTAAAAACGCTATCGATGCTACTATCGAATTGGGCGGAACAGGTTATGTATTCTGGGGTGGCCGCGAAGGTTATTCAACTTTGTTGAACACAGACCAAAAATTGGAAAAAAACAACTTAGGCAAAATGCTTACTGCAGCTCGTGATTACGCTCGTGCAAAAGGTTTCAAAGGTACATTCTTCATCGAACCTAAACCAATGGAACCAACAAAACACCAATACGATGTTGATGCTGAAACTGTTATCGGTTTCTTGAAAGCTAACGGTTTGGAAAAAGATTTCAAATTGAATATCGAAGTAAACCACGCTACATTAGCAGGTCACACTTTCGAACACGAATTGGCTTGTGCAGTTGACGCAGGTATGTTAGGTTCTATCGATGCTAACCGCGGTGACTATCAAAATGGTTGGGATACAGACCAATTCCCTATCGACCAATTTGAATTGGTTCAAGCAATGTTGCAAATCATCCGTGGTGGTGGTTTCGAGCATGGCGGAACTAACTTCGACTCTAAAACTCGTCGCAACTCTACCGATTTAGACGACATCTTCATCGCTCACATCGCTGCTATGGACGTAATGGCTCGCGCATTGGAAAATGCTGCTGCTCTACTTAACGAATCTCCATACAGCAAAATGTTTGCTGAGCGTTATGCTTCTTTCGCTTCAGGCAAAGGTAAAGAATTTTCTGAAGGCAAATTGAAATTGGAAGATTTGGTTGCTTATGCTAAAGCAAACGGCGAACCGAAACAAATCAGCGGTAAACAAGAGCTTTACGAAGCAATAGTTAATATGTACATTTAATTAACTAATTGAAAATTGAGAGTTGAAAGTTGAAAATGAATCGTTAAACACGTGTTCATTTTCAACTTTCAATTTTCAACTTTCAACTCTCAATTACAATATCATGACAAAACAATATAATACAAGTTATATCTTTGGAATTACCTTAGTTGCTACCCTTGGAGGTTTGCTCTTCGGATACGACACTGCCGTAATTTCAGGCACGGTAGCATCTATTGAAAATTTTCTGATAACTCCTAATGGATTGGGTACTTTTGCTCTTGGAGCGACTGTTTCAAGTGCGTTATTCGGTTGCATTATCGGAGGTCTCTCTTCCGGTTTCTTCTCCTCTCGATTGGGACGTAAAAATTCGTTGTTTTTAGCAGCGGTGCTGTTCTTTATTGCCGCATGGGGTACTGCTTTCCCCGAATTTTTATTCTTTAAACATGGTGAATCAAGTATGGGCGTACTTTGGGCGTTCAACTTCTATCGCATTCTCGGTGGTATTGGTGTCGGTTTGGCTTCGGCAGTTTGTCCAATGTATATTGGAGAAATAGCGCCTGCCGAAATTCGCGGACGCTTGGTGTCATTCAACCAATTTGCTATTATTTTCGGTATGTTGGTTGTTTATTTTGTGAATTGGGGAATTGCCAGTGGACAAACTGATGCGTGGATACATTCAACAGGTTGGCGTTATATGTTCCTTTCATTAGCAGTGCCTTCGCTTCTGTTTGGCATACTGTTATTCTTTGTACCGGAAACGCCACGTTATCTTTCGCTTATCAATCAAGAAGACAAAGCATTGAGTGTATTGCAAAAGATTAACGGTAAAGAACGTGCCGCAAAAATCATGAAAGAGATTAAAGCGACTATGACTGAAACCGTGAAAAGCAAATTGACTTCTTACGGAATAAAAGTTCTTGTTATCGGTATCCTAATTTGTATTTTCCAACAATTTGTAGGAATCAACGTAGCGTTGTATTACGCGCCGGAAATTTTCAAAGCAATGGCTGGCGATGGTTCAACAGATACAGCGATGATGCAAACTGTTATAATGGGATTGGTAAATGTGGTTTTCACGGTAGTTGCCATTCTTACAGTAGATAAATGGGGACGTAAACCCTTGTTGATTGTCGGTTCAATCGGTATGGCTATTGGTATGTTTGCTATTTCGGCATTTGCATTTAAAGCATTCTTAGGTACTGCCACATTGGTATTCATGATCGTTTATACCGCTTCATTTATGATGTCGTGGGGTCCGATTTGCTGGGTATTGGTTGCCGAAATTTTCCCGAACAAAATTCGCGGACAAGCGGTCGCTATTGCTGTTGCTTGCCAATGGCTGGCAAACTTTATTGTTTCATCGACTTTCCCGCCGTTGTTGAAATTCAATGGTGCATTGCCTTACGCAATATACGGTGCAATGGCTGTAATTTCAGCTATCTTCGTTTGGAAATTTGTTCCTGAAACCAAAGGAAAAACATTAGAAGAAATTGAAAAGATTTGGAAAAAGTAACTTTTTTCTGAAAAATTTCTCAAAAAGATTTGGAGCATTAAAAAAAAGCTTTACCTTTGCACTCGCTTTTGAAAAATCCGGTAAGTGAATCGGAAAATAAATGTTCAAAAGCAGAAAAATTAACAAGCGATCTTTGACATTATTTCATACGATAGACGTAGTACAAGAGAAAGGTTTACTATTGATTTAGGAATAGATTATGGTAGTAAATCAGGGAAAAAGAAGTAAAAAAAGTTTTCCGATCA
>JAIRVZ010000077.1 GCA_031253625.1 Dysgonamonadaceae bacterium | reverse complement strand
TTGCAATATTTTCTTTATAATAAGGATAATAGCCGTATTCCAAATATTTTTTTAGTTCGGGTAAAATTTTGATTTTTGAAGTTATTTCAGAGGCTATTGTTCGGTGGTCTTTCAAAATAGTACTCAATTCAAAAATTGGCAGTTCAATATCATTTTCATATTTTAGAAACTCTCTGAACGACAATCCTTTCAGTTCATACACTACGGCTCTTCTCGAAAAATCGACACTTGCATTAAAAATTTCGAGCATTGAGGAACCTGTAAAAATAATGTGTAGTGTGGGATAAGAATCGTAAATATTTTTGATTTCTGTTGCCCAAGACTGATATTTATGCACTTCGTCTAAAAACAAATGCGTACCACCAAGATTATAAAAATCTTCTGCAAGTTCCAAAAGCGAATGTTTTGTAAACCAAATATTGTCCAAACTTGTGTAAAGGGCTTTCGACTTATCGGGGAAATTTAGTTTAATATGTTGCAGCAAAAGAGTAGATTTACCTGTCCCTTTCGCTCCAATTATACCCACCAATCGATTATTCCACGCAATATTGTTATACAAATAACGGATAAAATCAGTATTTGTATGTTGTACAAGTCTGTCAGAAGTGGTAATTAAAGATTCCATTTTTTGCAAAAATTGATATTTTGAAATATCAGCAAAGGTAGTGTTTTTTTACAAAGTGAAATGTTTTTTGCGTATTATTCTTCGATTATTGTTTGTTTTCTGGTTATATTCGCTATTCTCAAACCGCAGCCGTTTAAGTTTTTCTTTTTCCCTTTGTGGCAAAGCCACAAAATCTTTTGCCCCCTTTTTGCCGCAAAGCGGCAACCTTTTCAAAAAACAAAAGCGGCTCCAAAAATTGAAACCGCTCCGTTTGAAAAGATAGTAGTCTTTAAGACTACAAATATAACGAGTTACAAACTCTTACCTTCTCGAACGAAGTCGAAGACTTTGCTCAACGTTAAAGACCCATTCTTCGCTCATAATTAAATCTACAAACTCAGCTGAACTGAGGAAAATAATTTTTTTTGCATGCAAATACTTTTATTGTTTTTTTCGCTTGAATAAGTTGTTTTTGATTAAAATATATAACCTATTTTTGCGTGAGGTATGCATATTTTATCTTTACTGTATTTTTGAGTATTATCCAAAGACAGATAATTTTCATAAACCAACCGAATAAAGACAGATTGACTAGTTTTTATGTTATAATTGGCTCCTGCAGCTAAATAATATCCGTAGTGATTATGTCGTAGGATTTCTTGATCTTCTTTCAAAAGAGTGTAAGCGATACCGGCTTCTACTGTTGGAGATATTCTATATTTGGGATAAGTGTATTTCACTCCTAACCGGAAAGAAGATGCCAAAGCTTTGTAAGAAGTTGCTCTTACTGCATCTTGATTAAAAACTCCATTTTGATAAAGTCGAACACGTCGGTTGATTTCATTAGGCACATCTCCTTTAAATTGGGAGAGAGATATATCTAATTGGGAGCTAAAAGACTTAGATATGCGCGGATTTGCAAAATTGATTTGAAGTCCAAATACAGGGGATACGTTATTTTGGGTAAAAGTAGCGTATTTAAAGTTCGGAGGTATACTTGTGATTTTATTAAAAGTATAGTTCGATAGCTGTAAACCTGTATAGACGGAAAACTTGAATCTCCAACCAAAATCATCAGGGTGTTCATTTTTAAAGATAATACATGATTCTCCAGTAGTACATACTTCGTTATGGTATTCCTCAACAATACCCATCATTGATTTTTGATCAAAATTGAGGTCATTAGCTTTTTGAACAATAGGTTGATAATCCCGAAAAAGGTAACGAACCTGTCCGATATAACGCATATCTTTACGAACGATCTTTTTACCGATTCCACGAATGCCCGTATTTTCAATTTTTTCAGGTTGTTGGCTAATAGTTTCCATTTTTTCGTCTTGATTTTCAAAAAAGTAATAATTAACGTCGTCTGTGTAATAATATAGATTCATGATTCCTTTCACCAAAAATTCTAAGAAGACTTTTTGAGGAGTTCCATTCAATTGAACTTCACGTGAAACATAATATTTTCCCTCTTCGGCAAATCGGTATCCGGCAATATCTCCCGGCAAAAAGACTTTTGGAGTCGACTCCAAATTCGTTTTGAATTCACATTGTTTTTGATTATTTTTATCTGTTTGCAAATTGATCCAGCCCGTTATAGTATCTTGTTGATTCGTAATGATATAACCTAGACGAAAATTGCTTTGTGCATTTATCGACATTGATGTGATAAACAAAGCGAAGAATGTAAAAATCACTTTTTTCGTAATACTTAATTTTATGTTCATTTTATAATACATATTTTTAAAATTATTAATTTTGCTTTTACTTTCGTTTGGCCGAATTTAACTGCTACAAACCTTGATGATATAGTTTTTGCCCGCGCCTTGCGCCTAAGACCGTCATTGACGCCGTTTTAATGGCGCCAATGACGCTTAGGCGATGGGCGGAGTTACAATCCATACATTTTCTTTTTATGAACAAGCTTGATATTTCCTTCAGAATCAAACTTAAAATAATAATATACGACTTCTCCCATTGGGGTATTCACAAATTTACTCATGTGAACTTCTGCAAATAATTCCGTATTATTTACGATTTTAGAAAAAAACAATATAAACTTTGGATTCGTATACATCATAAATTGATTACCATTAAAATATGAATGAACGGAATCAATTACTGCATATTTTTTTATCTAATTCAATGAGTTGTATATAACATGATTGAATGTCTTGATTTTCTTTAAGCTCATTAAAAAAACAAGAATAACAGCTTCCTATCAATTCACGTGAAACATTAATAGGTTTTCCTCCGAAAAGACTATCCGTAACAATATAGTTATATGCTCTTTCATACATAAAACTATCTAAAGAATGATTACATTGTGATTTTAAGATTGAAAACCACGGCATAATTAATATGAATATTATACAGAGCTTCTTCATTGCAAAATTAAATTTAGTGATTGCTTTATTTTCTTCGTATAAACTTATCTCCTGGCATTGCACCCAGAATAAATCCAGCATCAATAGAACCCCTCGTTCGCTCGAATATGTCGCTCAACTGTTCGGCGGTGTTTGCAACACCGTCGTTTCCTTATTGCAATTTGCAATTGCATTTTTTTGTATGTCGTTGAAAACGACGACCTTAACCGACGGCGATACAATCGCCGCCGAACGACGAACACATTCTTTGCTCACTTCTTAATCACAGATTAAGGCGAACAGGGGGTGAATAATTCCACTTTTAATCATAAATCATAAATATACCAAGGTTCCCCTCTATCATTGCGTAATGCTTGCTTGCCAATTGGTAATTCGATTATTTCTTTGAGTGTGTTGTCAAATTCTATCATTTCGCCTAAAGAAACAACCATTGCATCGGACTCTTGTAGATTTCCTTCATCACCTAAAAATTGCCAATCACCATCTTCATCGTGGAGTACTCGTACAATTGGTGATTTATCTTTCATTACATATTTTGTTGTAAATACATAAATATTTAAATTAATATTTTTCATCTATTACCCTTTCTTAAATTTTCTTCCTTTGATAATACTTGTGCATTTGAACTGCTATTACTACCTCCTTTTGACTTTGGCTTAATATGGTCTACTTCTGCTTGATTCATATTTGCTTTTTGCCCTTTCTTTGATTGTGTTGGAGTGTCTAATGTTTTTCCGCTTTTGTCACTTTTAAATACTCCTCCATTTTGTTGTTTGTTTTCATTTAATATATTTCTTTTCTGAGCACGAGTGAAATTACCCCCTTCTTTAACATTTTTAGGATTAGGTACATTGCTGTATTTCCCTGCTGATGTTCCTTTGAGAGCTTTAAAAGCACTTCCCACTCTTTCTGTAAGTACACCTATTGCAGCATCAGTTATAGCTTTACCGAATTCCGCTCCTGTAGCTGACCCATTTCCGCCATTCACATCAGTGGCTATGGAGTTGACCATATCAATGGAGCTAGAAACACTTCCCAATGTGATCTGATCTGCAGCCATTATTCCTGCATCTATTGCCAACTCCCCCAGATTTTTACCTTGACTGGAAGTCTCGATACTAGAAACAGTATTCTCTATAGTTTCAATAGGATGGGTGATCGCATGGGCTATTCCAGTTACTCTTCCGACGGGCGGAGTTACTTTTGCTTACTCCCTAAAACATATATCAGTTAAACTAACGACTTTAGGTTTATAGCCATTCATGACAAAAATTAAATATTTATCGCCTTTTCCTAATTTAAACTTACTGTTAAATGTTTGCAAAGTCGGCTCATATCCTTTTTCAAGTAGCGCAAAGTCAGCTTTCCAATTATTGAGAGTAAATATAGGATATGAATCTGTGGGCTTTCCGTTGATAACAGTATGGAAAGGCCCAACAGTCATGTTTCCATAAATATTACCATACTCTATATGGAAGCTGGCCCCAACGAATATACTCACATTTTTTTCCGGCCGAAGGGGTTTCTCCTCAATACCTCTGATTGTACCGATAACTGTTAGTGTTGTGTCCAAACAATTATACGATAATTCGTCAATTTTTAAAACAAATTCTTTTAACGGATCGCCTGTTTTTTTTTCTAATAAGCTAAGAGTTTCGTTAATAGGAAAAATTGTTTCCCCTTCTCGATCAGAATAATATACATAAGTTGTATTGGCAATATACAAACTATCTTCTATAAACGAAACGGATAAAATCGTGTCGTTTACACCATATATATAGCTACTGCACAATAGAAAACAATAAAATATATATTTTTTCATAATTATCTTACTTTAGGAAGTAACATCGGCTTAGGAGCTACATATCTTGGATTTGCCGGTCTAACCATAACAGGAGCTAAACCTGTTGGAGATGCTTTTATCATTCCATTGTCATAGAGTATTGTTTTACTCATTTTTAAAGGAAGAGCATCTAAGGATTTATTGTGGCTCGACATATATGCTTTTCTATCTGTTGATTTGGCACCCGGAGAATCTTTTGCCCCATAATACCCCTCAAGAAGTTCATGTCCCACAGTTTTTCCGGCAGGATCTCCTCCCGCCTTTTCCGCATTAATTGATGTCGTAATATCAATAGATTGAGTTGCAAATACTTTGGTGTTATCTCCGGAACCTCGAACTACACTTCCCTCAAAAGATCCAAAAACAAGAGATTTGTTTTCTTGTGCTCTATCTGCTGTAGTATGGCTATATGAATTATCAACAGAAACTCCATTGAGTTTAACCTGTACTCCTGAATCATCAATGGCAGCCATTAATTCTTGATCAAATTTAGAGTACTCAACGCCATCTTCTTTTGTATATGACAGATAGCTGTTATTTGCGTCATAAGAAAGGGTTAATTTTGATTGTTTCTGCAATTCATCTGCAATTTGTTGAGCACTATTTCCTGCAATAACTACTTCTCTACCATCGGGGTCAATGAATCTAATTGGGTTATTGGCAAATGCGCAATATGGAGACATCCATGGATAATCTTCTGCGTGTGGGTCTAATCTATCAAATATTGGCACATTCAATCTCAACTGTCTTGCCTCGAAATCATATTGATTCAATCCGTGCATTTCGTCTAATTCCTTGTTACCAAACTTATACGGCTGTTTTTCGGGATTGAAATTAGCATCATCGGGAAAAGGTTTGCCGAAGGGATAATAATCCATTTTTTGTACGGCAGTATAATTGTTTCCTTTTAACTGCATCACTACGCGGTTGTTTCCCAAGTGGTCTTTCAAGTAGTAGTGATAAACAGGAGTGTTTTTATCTTTGGTGATATAACCTTCCGGATTCAAAATATATTTCAGGTTGCCGTTTTCATAGACGATGTTTCCGCAATAATCTGTAATGGTTCGACTGATACCCACAAAATTGCCTTCTTTCTCTTCTTTTGAAATTAGAGAGGTGAGTGGATCTGAAGGATCAGATGAAAAACCGGAAGGAGCAGATGGTTCGGGATCCGATAAAGAAAAACTTTCCATATCGTTCGCCATTGTTAACTTGACAACTGTCATGTTATCTATGGTGGTATGTATCACTCGTCTTTTCACACCTGTTGCATCATAACTGTATTCGGTGGTATGTTGTTTGTTAGAATTGACTCCCATTTGTACAAAGGGAGCATCCTCACCAAACGTTATTTTTTCCGGCAAATTTAATGTATTATACTCAATTTGGGAAATATTTCGGGTTAAATCCGATATTAAAGCGCCATTTTTGTTGTAGGTATTTTTAGTCATCGTGCTGGATACTCCCTGTCTCGGATTTATTCCGGTCAGTTGATTGCCGGTATAATTCATATACAGTTGTTCTGTTTGATATGACGACCCAACCTGTTCATTTCGTTTCAAACTCAAGATATTCCCCTGT
Organism: Dysgonamonadaceae bacterium; assembly: GCA_031253625.1. Lineage (GTDB taxonomy): Bacteria > Bacteroidota > Bacteroidia > Bacteroidales > Azobacteroidaceae > JAIRVZ01. The sequence continues at coordinate 35,041 of JAIRVZ010000077.1, read as the reverse complement.
TTATCGTAGGTTAGTTCTTCGTCGAAATGCTTTTGCTGTGTCCCGTATGTATAGGAGGTTGCCTTTGTCATGCGGTTCAATCCATCGTATGTATAAGCATAACTTCGAGAAGAAGACTCAGTTACCGCAATATTTCCGTTGTAAAGCGGCGTAACATTGAGATAACGTTCCGTATAATAGAGACTTTCTATGAAGTTAGCAGAATGTATTTTACTTAGCCAATTACGGATATTGTAGGTGTAGGTAATGGTTTCTTTATTACCATGTAGTTTTTTCTCCTTAACCCTTCCTATCTCATCGTAAGACAAAGAAGAAATCACAAAGGAGGGATTTGCATCTAATTGGTACAGAGTGGTTGTCGGCCGGTTGGCGTGGTCGTAACTATACTCATAGATTTCCGTTATCTGAGATCCAAAAGTTTTATGTACTTTTTGTATTTTCTTCGGTTGTCCGGTAAACGTATATTCGATGTATTCTTTTTCATAACCACTTAAATGATTGGCGGCAATGGATTGAATCATTCGGTTTCTGTAGTCGTAATAGAAAACAGCACCCATTTTTTTGTTGGGATCATCCAGCATAACAGTGATGGAGCCGGTTTGTAAACCTTTGCTCTTAACAATATCGGTATCCGTTCCATAACGCTGACTAACATAGCCTGAAGGGGTCGAGTATGTATAATTGGAATTATTTAAACCGGTAGTATTAGTTCTGAAATCATAATTATCGTAATAATTAGCTTGTATTACCATACTTCCCTGAGTACCCGTTAAAGTATTCCAAGTATAATTATAAGCACTTGCGTTTGAAAAAGTTTCCGTAGCGAGTGTGTTTCCAAACGAATCAACCAAATTGGCCTGCGATTTCTCGCTGTTTTTCCAAACACCGGTTAAGATCATCCGGTCTAAGGCATCGTATTTGAAGAATGTCCAAGAGCTGGTTAAACGCTGCTCGCCGTCTTGACTGAAAATCACCCGGTCGGCTTTATCATAAACATAAAATATGGGGTCGGCACCGGGCAGTTTCTTTTCGATGCAGCGGTTACGGTTATCGTATTTGTAATAATAACCATAAAGTTTACAACTTTCCGATAAATTGGTTATGGATTCAATCATGGGTGGCAATATCCAACGCAGGTTGCCGTAATCATCATACACATAATAAGTATCGTGTTTCTGGCCCATGTCTATTTGTCGTTGTAATATTACCTGACCTAATTGATTGCGAAATTCAAAAGAAATTTTGTTATCTTCATCAATTGTTCTGACGACATAGAGGCTGCCATCTGCATAGTCGGCAGCATTTTTCACCAGATTATCGCCCGAAATGGAATAATTTCGACAAGGATCAGTGGTAGTATTGGTCAAATATTCTGTTTTTAGTGATATCCATGGTTTAGATTGCCAAACTTGCCCCGGTCCGTGTTGCTCTTTAATCCGATTCAGGGGAGAGATTTCATACGCTGGCTTGGAATAGGGATTTTCGTCGTTGTTGTAGGCGGCTTTTGCCAAAGTAGCAACGCTGCTACCCGTAACAAATACACCGTTGGTGTTGTTGGTCGGAGTTGGCAACCAACTGTATGTTTCCCGTCCGAATTCGTCGTAATCCTGTAAAACAACCAAGTCCTTTTTGTTAGGTGTAATTTTTTGTTGCACTGTTTCTACCGGTCGCCCCAAACCATCGAAGTATTGAATAGATACCATTTCAGTGTCGGTATTGCCGGTTAAAACATCTTTTCCTGTAAGCGGAATGATGGTTTTGATGTAGTTTGCACCATTGGGGATTACATTCTTGGGAGAATTTGCAGGAAGGGTTTCTTCGGTTGTTTCATTGTCGCATGATTCACAAGTGAAAGTGATTTCCAAATTAAAAGCACTGTTGTGAGTATCACCATTTGTAAAAAACAACAGGTATCTTCCTGCGGAAAAAGAATAAGATGTATCGAGATTTACTCCTGTGTACTTCGTATTACCTATCCAATAACTATCAAAGGCAAAATATGAGTTTTTGGTAGATTCTTTTGCCGTGATGATAAAAGATTTGTCGATATAAAACCCTATGCCGTAGGTAGAGGCTGCATTCGTTGTTGATCGTTCAATCTTAAATGTGTAGTCGCCCTTAATCGTTCCTAATTGAGATGTGATATCCGGTTGAGAATACACTCCCATAATGCCGGATAAAGCGAAAATAATATATATAATTGTTTTTTTCATTGCTATATTGTTTATTGTTTGATAAGATATTCGTAACCTTCCACGATTTTCTTTGCTCCGTTTTCCATGATATAACTGTTTTTCAAACGGTTGAAAGTGTCGTATTCAAAAAAGATGTCTTTGCCCGACGGATCCCGAGCTTGTATGCGACCAACCAAAGGACTGTACCAAAAAGTGGTAACATAGGCATCTTTTAATTTTGTATCGTTTCGCAGAGCATTAATCCTGTCCATATCTGCGGTATCCGGTGCCATTTTTTTAGCAATATTATCCAAGTCTGTTTCCGGAATAATACTTTTCAGTTGGTCGTAAGTAAAATTTTTGATTTCGGCAATCGGATACTGGTAATTATATCCCCAAATATAAACCACTTTGGTTGCATCGTCTTTGGTGATATATACCGGATTCCCGAATTTGTTATAATTCTCATATTTTAATCGGGCTTCATACGCATTTGTTCCGTTTTTTAACCAAATATAATTAGGAGCAAGAATAGTATTACTGTTAAATAGAAAATATTCCGTTTTTTTAGATTGTATTGGTGTCGTATTGACTGATGTAAATTCTTCTATCGGAATTGAAATCATATTGGCATCAACCATAGGTCTTCGAGCATAAAAATCTCCATCTCCGTAATTAAGCGGATATTTATATTCTTTGATATAGTTTTTCCCATCAATTGTTTCTGTAATTTTTTTTATCTGATAATTGTTCGTATAATACTCATAATCAGTTGTTTTTCTGACTTTATTATTTGTTCCAAAATAAGCGATTTCTTCTTTTTTTGTTAAATGCACCGTATAACTGTTTGTAGGATAAACAATAATATCGAAACGTCCGTTATAAGCATAAAGATTCATAGGAACCGGCACGTTAGATCCTGATGTTTCACACGCATCTGTTGGCCCTACATAATTATCCGTCACATGTACATTCATTAAATTATATTCAAAATTTTCAACTGCGTAGGTGTTTTTCTCTACGCTAAGAGTATCGCTTATTCCACTCAATACTGTTTTGCACGTCAATTTACCATTTCTATATTGTTCATTAAGAGGATAAAATATAAGATCGTATTGAGAATAAGATGGAACATTTATAAATTCGGATACGATTTTTCCTGTACTTGTAACCTCACTGGATGAAATATTTTCCACCTCTACTCGATCATATCCAACCATAGCATTACAGCCATTGGCTGCATAGTTGTATTGATTGTTCGAAAAAAGTTCATTTACGGCGTAGCCGTTAAGATTATGCCCTCCTCCTTTTCCAGCATTTGTTGGTGGAATAATAGCATAATATTTATTTTTAGTAATCATAAACCGCATTGGAACAAGTAATTTTCCGCTGCTTTGCCCATTTGTCAGTGTATATTTATATCGTTTTGTGAAAGCTAAAGTATTATTATCTGTATAACTTTTTATGCTTTTCACTCGTACACCAGCTCCTATGGATATTCCGTTTTCTGTATTATTAGATACATTTTGTGTATAACTTATCGTAGCCTGAACACCATTGGGCAAATTTATATCATATCCCTGATAAAGCATATTATAGTCTACACTCGTACTTAACGTTACCCTGCCAACAGGTATTGTGATATTTTCCTCTATGTGAAGTTTTTTATTGTTAAGCAAAAATTCCGACCAGTTTGCAGCTGTAATTTCATAAGTTTTGGAGAATCCTACACAAGAAAAAGTTACAGAAAAAGGCTGCATGGCTTGCACACTGTTGTAATTTGCACCATTAATATTAACCGTAACCTTGGCAGTAACAGTTCTTTCATTTTCAAAGATTAATTTGGGAGTACTAAACGACGGATTCCCATTGTCTATAACACTTTTATATGCAGTTGCTGTATGCCAAGTTATCTCCGAAGAGCCTGTTTCTTCTTTGAACCGGTGTACTTCAAACTCAAATTCTGTTTTGCCCCCAGTAGGATAAGTGATGCTTTTTAACATTCCTGCCATAATACAATCAGCATCGGAATTTCTTGTTATTCCTTTGAAATAACCCGGAAAACCACCAATATTCGGAAGCAATGTACTGGTTGGCGAATATAAAGCACCATCTCCTGTTTGATATGATCCGTAAATGGTCGTTCCTGCAGAAACATTACCAATCCCATTGTAATAACCCCAAAAATCTTGAGAAAAGGAAGTTTTGAAAGGTAAATCAATCGTATTGTATTCGAATTGATAACTGCCTTTCGTTTGATTTCCTTTCATTTCCTGAAGTTCCGTCAATTTTAATCGTTTAACTGCATGGGCTTGTTTTGTGTATACGGCTCCTTGCGATTGTGTTGGAGAAAAGTAATCATACGTAAATTTATACCGTTTGATTTCGGTTTCTGTGCCTCTTTTATAAATCAATATTTCTTCTAATGCTTGGGCATCCCTTAAATCAGTTCTTGTTTTAGTCTTAAATGCAATACTGTCTAACGGACTGACGATTGACGATACATATAATTGCTTGTAATAATCATATTTAGATAAATGGCGTGTCGGCATATCCATATATATCGGAATATTACTTTGAAGTCTGACTGAAAGATGATCCGATACATTCGGCAAGTAATCAACATAAGCACTGGTGTATTTGAATTTAAGTAATGTTTGTCCGGCATATTCAACTTTTGTTAAATACCAAGTTGATGTTTCTTGTGATCCGCCTGAATTATAAGACTCAATATCCGAAAAAAAATAAACATACCCATATTCGTCAGTGAGAGTCCATGACAACCATCCTGATTTTTCTATTTTGAATTTATTTTTCTCGCCATTGTAAACAAATAATTTAGTAACCGGATGAATACTTACGTTAAAAGAATTACCAAAGAGAGATACTCGGTAAATATCACGTTCTCCGGAACCTTTCAAGCCATCCATTAGTATCCTATCAGGCGTATTACTAATGCTGTTATCATTTTCTGGATTTGCATAACAGCCCCATAACCTTTGCCCATCTTCATTGAAACGACGAGGTTTTCCATTGTTAGAATTACTTGCATAATTCAAAATTTTCGTCCATTCCGAAGATAGAGCAAAACTGTTAGCTGCTCCATCAACTACACCTATTGGGATAGTCGATATACACCCACCTGCCATTAAGTTCCAACCTAGACCTACCCAAGTGGCCTCTTGAGTAACTTGTATTCCGGCAGCGTGATAGTCCAACGAGATGGGGAATTCAAAATCTTTTATTTTGATAGTGTATAAAGGAATGTTTATGCTCGGAACGCCTGTATATTCACTGACCGGATATTCTCCGTAACGCTCCAATCCCATAACTTCGGGCGATTTCGGGATGATTGTAGGCATTTCTGTGCCATTGTTTTGTGCGTATAAATTTACTGTGATAAATAAAAAAAGTAATGTGATATATTTTACTGGTTTCATATTTTTGTTATTTTACCCCTAAATCCCCTAAAGGGGACTTTGGCTTTTGCTCACTTAAAGTCCCCTTTAGGGGATTTAGGGGTGGGTTAATTATCTTTTCATAATAATTTCACTGATTAAATGGTCGTCTAACCAAATATCCAAGATGTAGTTGCCCAGCGTCAAGCCCGAAACATCCATTTGGAAACTGTATACCCCTTCCGGTTGGTAACCATTATTGATGCTTTTGGAAATCAATCCCATCGAGCTACGCAAATTGGCACGGACATTGGCCGCACGGGGCAGATACATTTCCACTTCCAGTGGCATATAGGTTACCGGATTGGGATAAACATTGTAGGTCAGTCCTTCCCATGGATCGGGAGTAGAATTGTTCTCCTCATCATCCATGGCATCTAATAGCGCCTGATTTTCTTCGTCGTCATCCAAATAGTAATGTTCCTGCGGCGGATAAAAAAAGGCAGTTGCCAAGAATTCATAATCCTGATTGCCTATATGTTGTTCCCAACTGCGAACCGTTTCGAATATCGGATAACGATAACCCTTTTCATACCATCGGAAAGTCTCCACAACAAAGACTACCGAATCGTTTTGAAGTCGGGAGTGAATACTGTCGGATGAAATATGCAAGGGATTATCCCGTTTTTCGTAGTAAGCATCTCCAATCGGGCGGGTATCTTCGGCAATGTATTTCAGGCTGTGGGTGCGAAGTACATGCTTGAGCGTGTCTTTACTCGGAAGAATCATCATACCGTAAGCATCTGCCGAGGTTTCAATCACACCCATGGCATCCAGTTCCAAGCGGTTGCCGTATTTGCCGTGAGCGTAAAAATTGCTCTGCACCTTATTACCATAGTTCACCGGAAATTTCAGCAACAGTTCGGGCTGCACGTTATGCAGTTTGGTGGTTTGATTCTCAAAACCCCACAAGAGCAAATAATCATTTTGCAATACATACCGGTAATTGGTTAAATGCTCCGTTCCGGTAATAACCGTATCGTTGTAAGTGGAATAAAACAACTCGTAGGCATCATTCAAGATATTCAACTTGCTGAAATCCCACAACACATTTTCTCCCTTTCGCCCCGGATCTTTGTATTGAACCTGTTGTTTGATAATCACATCATCTGCCCGAAGGCTGTTCAATGTAGACTCTAACCGGTGCTGGGCTGAAAGCATTACCGGAAAGCTTAAAAACAAAAATAATAATCGTTTTTTCATCATTTGTTAAATTTATATGATTGTTGTATAATTTTAATAACAATTAACTGACCAAATTGTTTAGAAATACGCAAAAAAAAGCATGGACAAACTTTATCCGTGCTTGAGGTCTTCCACAACCCGTGAAACAAATAAGTAAGTCCACGCATGACGTGAACGTTCTACTTATTCTTGTTTCACTGCTGAATTTGTGGAAGGTTTCAAGCACAAGAAAGCTAACGCTTTTCCAATATATCTTAAAATGCGCGTATTAGCGCACTATTATTTTTCCATAAGCGAAATATTTTTAATTATTTAGCAGCAAATGTATAGTAAGTATTTTTAATATACAAGAATAGTAAAAAAAGAAAATACTAAACGACTGAAAAACAACAAATAAATAACATCAAAAAAAGGCAAAATGCGAGTAGTAAACTTGTTTTTTGGTTTTATTTTAATAATTTTGCCCTCATGTAAATTTTGTAGAGACAGAAATGTTAAGCAAAAATCAAATAAAGTTTATTAAATCGCTTTCGCAGAAAAAATACAGAGATGAAAGCGGATGTTTTTTGGCAGAAGGCAATAAATTGGTTGCCGATTTACTGCCTTATTTTGATTGCGAGTTATTACTTTTTGAGCCTTCTTGGTTAGCTACGCAGGGAAATATAAAGGTTTCGCAATTAATAAAAGCCGATTCGGGAGAAATTGATAAAGTAAGTTTGCTGAAAAATCCGCAGCAAGTGTTGGCAGTTTTCAAGCAACCACAGTATACGTTAGATTTTGCTTTATTATCCGAAAAGTTGAGTTTAGTCTTGGATTCTATTCAAGACCCCGGAAATTTAGGAACAATTATCCGCATTGCCGATTGGTTCGGGATTGAAAATATTATTTGCTCTCTCGAAACGGCAGATGTTTATAATCCTAAAACGATTCAGGCCACTATGGGCGCTTTGGCCAGAGTGAAAGTGCATTACACGGATTTATCCGCCTTTTTGGAACAGAATAAAACACTTCCGGTTTACGGAACTTTTTTGAATGGTGAAGACATTTATACCGGAAATTTAACTTCAGAAGGATTGATTGTAATGGGAAATGAAGGCAATGGCATTTCGGAAAAAATCGAACAATTTATATCTAAACGACTGTATATCCCTAATTATCCGGCCGATCAACCGACTTCAGAGTCTTTGAACGTGGCAGTGGCTACCGCAATCACTTGTGCCGAGTTCAGACGAAGACAAGTTTATTCCTGTTAATTGGTAAATAAAAACCGACGGTTTACTAGGATATACGATTAATATACCATCATAAAAAACGGTTCCTGCAATTTCTTCTGTTAAAGGAGCAATTTTTAAAATACAATCATTAGCATCCAATTCAATATAATGTTGCTTTAACAGACAATAGGGTTGAATTAAGATATAATGTGCTGCGTATCGTTTCACTTTATTTAAAAAACTCTTCTTGTAACCACAGTTTGAAAATCGGGTCTAAAATGTCTACTTTTTGAGTAGGTATGTCAATAATTTCACGGGAAATTAGAGCGTTTTTTATCTTTTTTAAATTGGCAGAACTTCCCAAGCGATATTTTTTTAAATTCTCCTGCGAAGTAAATGCAGTTTCTCCATCAATAACCGCTTTGAGAAAATTTAGTTGCGTTGCAGTCATCGTTTCGACTTGTCCGATAAACAACAAACTTAACTGATTTTTAATGCCTTGTAAAGATTCATCGATTATGCTTTTTGAACAGCTTGTTTTTGTTCGCAACCAAGATTGCTGTGCAAGTTGTTGCACATAATAAGAGTGATTATCAACAAGTTCTGCCAAGTATTCTGCTTGTTCAATAGATATTTTCTTATTTGTGTCTTCAAAACGTTTTTTAATAAATTCGCCCCATTTTTGATTGCTGATTTTTTGTAAAAACATGATGTCTCCAAACTTGTAAAACGGCATTGAGGAGTTTGAAAAAATGTCTAAAAGCATTGTTCGTTTACTTCCGTAAAGGCAATAGCCTACGTTATGGTGGTGTTGCCAATGAGAACGTAATTTGCGTTGAAAAGCTAAACTTTCTGGAAAATCGCCAATTGATTGAAATTCGTCAATGCACACTATCACACTGATTTTTTTTGCTTTAGCAATTGTCTCCGGCAAATTCAGAATTTCATCAGGATTTTTTTGTATAGTTTCCCAACTTACTCCAAACGAAATTTCAGCTTGCGAATCTGGAGAAAAACTTATTTTCGGCAACAAATGTGATAGAAACTTTTTAGCATTTTCTGCCATTTCTTCCCATCGACTTGAAGTTCCTTTCAATGCTTCCTTTGCAAATTGCTCGTAAAATTCCATCTCGCTGCGAACATTGAAAATGTCGAGCAAACAAACCTTGATATTTTTGTTTTCTGTCCGGATTTTTTCGGCAACACTCTCTACAAGCGAAGTTTTTCCCCAGCGTCTTGGTGAAATAATCGTTGTGTTTATCAACGAGTTAAAATTCATTTCAAGACGTGCAGATTCTTCTTCTCTGTCTGTAAAGTTCACACTATCAGAAGATTTCCCAAATATAAATGGTAATTTTTTCATTGTGAAAATATTTTCCACAAAGGAACAAAATAAATTTCATATAACCAAATGGTTTGTAACCAAATGGTTTGTAACCTAAAGGTTAGATTTCCAATGCCGCATAATGGTTATAATCTTTCACAATAGTTTCCAAGAAATCCCGGTCGTTTTGCTTGGAATTAATATTTAATTTTTTTCTTATTTTTTCGGCTAATAATATTATTGCATATTCGGTTTCAGATTTATTGGCAGGGTCTTGTAATAAATTGGAAATTAATCTGATTTGTCCTTCGGATAATTGATCTGCCTCTTTGTAAGTTGGCTGATATTTTTCTTCAAATTCGTAAAAATCGTTGTTCAAATTGTATTTGGACGAGGTAGTAGACATTTTAACAACCACAGTGCCGGCTGCCATATCGCCTAATCGTTGGTGGTTTTTAGAAAAAATAATGCAGAAAGCACCGATGCCACCGTAAGGAAACATATCTATCGGTCTCAGAATCCAACGAAGGAAATAGGCAAGAAATCCTGGAGTTGAGCCATCTACATTGGTTACTTTGATTTTCAAGATGGATTTTCCGGGAGTTTGCCCATTCATTAATGATTCAAATAAAACGTGATAGCAAATAATTGGTAAATATAAAATCCCCAAAACAAAGAAGAGTCCAATCTTTTCGGAGAATGTATTATATAACAACGCAAACATGAGCCCCATTAAGGCTATTGCGTATAAACCCATAAAAAGAGAGTCCAACAATATTGCGCCCATGCGTTGTATAACGCTGGCCGGTTCATACTTGATAGTAACATGTTGTCCTGTGAGTACATCAATTGATTCCATAATTTTACATTAATTTGCAAGTGCAAAGATAATTGTTTATTTTTGCAAAACATACTTGAATGTTAAATGAAAGAAGCAATATTTATTCGTCAGAATAAGGAAAAGTGGAAAAACTATGAAGATTGTCTTTTGAAACCAGAAAGACAATCGCCTGATATACTGGCAGATATTTACATTGATGTAACAAATGATCTTTCTTTTGCACGTTCTCAATATCCGTCGTCGAAAATTACCGGTTATTTGAACGGATTATCTTCCAAACTGCACCAATTTATTCACAAGAGAAAAAAAGAAAAATTTTCCCGGATTATTACCTACTGGACACAAGAAATTCCCGAAGTCATGTATTTAGCCAGAAAAGAATTGTTGTATTCTTTTATTATTTTTGCGACCAGTATTTTGGTTGGTGCCTTTTCTGCTGCCAACGACAAAGAGTTTGTGCGGATTATTATGGGCGACATGTATGTTGATATGACGTTGCAAAACATCAAAAACGACGATCCGATGGCTGTTTATAAATCAATGAACGAATCGATAATGTTTTACGGAATAACTCTAAACAATATCGGTGTTTCGTTTAAAGTGTTTGCTGCAGGACTATTCACTTCATTAGCAACAGCTTATATGTTGCTGACAAATGGTATCATGTTGGGTTCTTTTCAGTATTTCTTTTATGAACATGGTTTGCTGCAAGAATCTTTTTTGACAATTTGGATACACGGTACATTGGAAATATCGGCCATCATTGTGGCCGGAGCAGCCGGTTTGACGATGGGAAACGGTTGGCTTTTCCCAAAAACACTTACTCGCATAGAGTCGTTTAAAAGAGGAGCGAAACGTGGTGCGAAAATCGTAATCGGAACAATTCCGATATTTATTGTTGCCGGTTTTTTGGAATCGTATGTAACGAGGCATACAGAATTGCCCGATTATATAAGGCTTTTAATCATTCTGTTATCACTCTATTTTGTGATTGCATATTATGTGATTTATCCGAGGATGCTGGCTGCCCCTAAATCTCCTAAAGGGGACTTGGAGCTTGATAAACCATAGTTATTTTCGAATTTTCAGGAACTGAAGTCCCCTTTAGGGGATTTAGGGGCAATATTAAATAATTAAAAATAATGAATTATGGACAACGAAAGAATTGAATTTTATCAGAACAGAAGTTTTGGAGAACGGTTATCTGCTGCAGCAGAATTCCTCCGTCAGAATTGGAAAGTTTTTTATAAAAACATTTTAATCCCGGCTATACCGTTTCTATTATTAATGGCTTATTTAGCACCTCAAGTTATGGCGGAATATACAAATATGATTCAGTCTCTCATGACGGGCGATATATCAGCTATAGGTGGATCTCGTGGGATGATGCCTCTTTTCCTATTAGTATCAAGTCTCTTTTCTCTTTACCTGTATGCAATGTCGGCTGCCATTATGAAGTTGTATGAAGAAGGTAATTTAACAGAAAAAACGTCATGGGGCGATTTGAGTAGCAAAATGTTTTCCAACGCAGGAAAAATATTTCTGGTTGGATTAGCTACGGGTTTGATTTTTTTCGCAGGAATATTGGTTTTCGCACTTTTGATGGGAATGTTAGGAGGAATATTGGCGGGCATTTTTTCCTTTTTATTAATAATTGGATTAATTGCTGCGGTTTTCCCGATGGTGTTAATAATTTACCCTGCTTTGTTTAGAGGTGCATCTACTTGGGAATCTATAAAAGAAGGCTTTAGCGTTGGTTTCAAAAACTGGGGAACTACTTTTGGTATTGTATTTATCGTCGGAATTATGGCTGCAATAATTTCTTATGCTTTTGGTGTACCATACGGAATTTATATGGCATTTAATCCGGGCGAAGCAAATGTGATGACGTATGTATTGTCCGTATTGTCATCATCCGCTACGGCATTAGTAACTCCATTTATGGTTGTGTTCATTGCTTTCCATTATTTTTCCATTACAGAAAAAGAAGAAGGCGTATCTTTGCAAAATAAAATTGACGAATTCGATAATTTGTGAAAATAGCAACTTACATACTTGTTTTTGTAGTAAGTTTTTACGGATTAAGCGTGTCGGCTCAAGAAGCCGATACGCTTAATCATATTCCTAAAGAAACAAAAAGGGTCGAACCAATCGGTTTTGACCAAAAGACGTATGACCAATTCAAAAACGACAAAGCCTACGACTATTATCAAGGTAAACCCGAAAGTTCTTTTTTCGATGCTATATACAAGTTCTTTCATGATTGGCTGAGAAAAAATTTTAACCCTAATGTAACACTCAAGCAAGTTAAAATAACATTGTGGGTGATTGCAGGAATTGTTGTGATTATTATTCTCTTGATAATATATTTTTACAAGCCTTCTTTATTTTACATCAACCGAAAAAAGAAAATCGGTTTCGAAGTGGAAGATGAAGATATTCACGCGCTGGACTTTGATAAACTGATAGAAGAATCATTAGATTCCGGTCGCTTTTCCGATGCCATTCGTTGGACTTATTTGCTGACATTAAAAGAATTACATACAAAAGAACTCATCTCGTGGGATGCCTTTAAAACCGTTATCGAATATACTTACGAATTGAAACAACCCAATTTGAAACAGGATTTTAAAAACCTGTCTCAACAGTTTCTATACTACCGCTATGGAAATTTCGATGCAACGCACGACGCTTATTCCGCTTTTTCGGCATTAAGTAATTCAATAATCAAACGCTTGTAACTATGAGAAATAAAATCTTTTATATCGTTTGCTTATTGGCTTTATTCCTGCTGCTGTATTGGAATAATAAAAATATTCCTGTAAAATTTGTTTGGTCCCCAACTTATAACACAGAAGATAAACAGCCACTTGGCGCATTCGTTTTAGATGAATTATTGAAAGCATCATGGGAAAAAGGCTATACACATACATACGAAAGTATTCAGGAATTGGCCGATTCGGGCGTGCTCGACGATAAAAATCTGTTGATTATCACAGAAACATTTCAACCGACAGATGAAGAACTTGACGAACTGCTTATTTTCGTAAAACGAGGAGGAAATGCACTGATTGTTTCCCAATATTTTTACGGATTAAGTGATAAGTTGGCATTTTATGTCGGATATGATTATGTTTCAGATTTATACACCAATTTAAGTTTGGAAGAAAAATTCAATACATTTCGTTTTTGTGCTCCTGATAAAAACGAAGAAACTTACCGGATTCCGGTTTCAATCAGTTCGGGATATTTTAATTGTAATTACGGACGTTTTCCGAATTATTATGGAAATATGGTATACAATGATTCTGTTTATGCGGTTGCAGAATGTGATACCGGAAAAATCGTAACACTTCGTTACCAAATGCGAAAAGGAAATTTGTTGCTATCCGCTAATCCGAGGATTTTCACCAATTATGGCATCCTGAACGATTCTATCAATCCATATATTTGGAACACTCTTGCTTATTTGCAAGACAAACCCTTGATTCGCACAGAATATTATCATGCCGGTTCTCAATATGGAGAAAGTCAATCGCCATTCCGTTATTTATTGAGTGTACGCCCTTTGAAATGGGCATTTTACATCACATTGATGGTGATTGGTATTTTTATGATATTCACTGCCAAACGAAAACAGCGGCCTATTCCTGTTGTCAAACCGCCTGACAATAAAATGCTCGGTTTTGTACGCTCGATAGCTGCTTTATACATTAGGAAAAATAACAATGCCGATGTTGTACTTAAGAAGTATACTTATTGGGCCGACGATATAAAGCGCAATTATGGCATTGACATAATCAATGAACGACACGATGAGGATTTTTTTGAACGATTTGCTGCCAAAACCGGACAGTCAACCGACGATGTGAAAAATTTATTCAGGTATTTAGATAGAATAGATGAAAAAACAAATGTTTCGGATTCGCAAATGATAGAGTTAATAAATAAAATGAACAACCCCTAAATCCCCTAAAGGGGACTTTAAGTGAGCAAAAGCCAAAGTCCCCTTTAGGGGATTTAGGGGTAAAAAATAAACATTATGGAAAATTTTGAGAATAGAATAGATTTAACGGAGTTTTCTAACAAAGTTGAAAATCTGAAAACACAGATTGCCTCAATTATAGTAGGGCAGGAGGGTGCTGTAGATTTAATTCTGACAGCATTATTGGCCGATGGTCATGTTTTGATTGAAGGCGTGCCCGGTGTAGCCAAAACATTATTGGCCAAACTAACTGCTAAACTGATAGATGCAGAATATTCGCGCATCCAGTTTACGCCCGATTTGATGCCTTCGGATGTATTGGGGACCTCTGTTTTCAACTTGAAAACGAGTGAATTTGAGTTCCACAAAGGACCGATTTTTTCTGAAATCGTACTGATTGACGAAATAAACCGTGCACCTGCCAAAACGCAAGCCGCTTTGTTTGAAGTAATGGAAGAGCGTCAGGTAACAGTAGACGGTATCACTCGTTCCATGAATGAAATATACACGGTTATCGCCACGCAAAACCCTGTGGAACAGGAAGGAACTTACAGACTTCCCGAAGCGCAACTTGACCGCTTCCTGATGAAAATTAAGATTGATTATCCGCAACCGCAGGAAGAATACACTATACTGAAACGACACAACGAAAATAAGCAACTGACGAAATTAACCGAAATTGCTCCGGTTATTTCTAAAGCAGAAGTTTTGAAGTTTCGCTCGTTGGTTTCTCAAGTTTTCGTGGAAGACAGTTTGTTGAAATATATTTCTGAAATTGTCATCGGAACAAGAAAAAGTCCTGCTGTTTATCTCGGAGCCTCTCCGCGAGCTTCGGTTGCTTTGCTGAATGCCTCAAAAGCTTATGCTTTATTACAAGGACGCGATTTTATTACTCCCGACGACATCAAATACGTTGGAGTTCCCGTCTTGCAACACCGTTTAATGCTTTCTCCCGAAACCGAAATGGAAGGACATTCGGCAGAAACCGTTTGCAAACGTTTGATTGAAAAAATTGAAGTACCAAAATAATTATGAATTATAAATTATGAATTATGATTGTTTCGTAGTTCATAATTCATAATTCATAATTTGTTTTAAAGTGTTCGTAAATAAAAGGTTATATATTGCAATTTCAGTCGTAGTGCTTTGTTTCATTTTGGGATACAAAAGTGCTTTCATCTTTACTGTGGCTCAAATACTT
This sequence comes from Dysgonamonadaceae bacterium, assembly GCA_031253625.1. Taxonomy (GTDB): domain Bacteria; phylum Bacteroidota; class Bacteroidia; order Bacteroidales; family Azobacteroidaceae; genus JAIRVZ01. The sequence continues at coordinate 19,659 of JAIRVZ010000077.1, read as the reverse complement.
CTGTTGGTACTAATTGTTTTATGCATAAACGATTTTATCCTTTTATATCTGACGCAAAAGAAAGCCATCAGTTGCACAAGAGAATGTGCTGAACGTTTTTCCAACGGAGATGAAAATACCGTGCGATTGCATTTATCTAACAAATATCTGTTTCCGGTTTCTTTGCAAATCATTGACGAAATTCCTGATATTTTTCAAGTGCGGGATTTACTTTTCTCTTTCAGAATGAATGGGAGGGAAGATAAAATTTTGCGATACTCATTGCGTCCGGTTAAGAGAGGTGCATACAAATTCGGAAAAATCAATGTGTTTGCATCGACAAAAATAGGCTTGATAAGCCGAAGATTTAAAACGGGCACTCCTATAGATGTCAAAGTATATCCTTCGTACATTTATCTCAATCAATACGAATTGATGGCGACATCCAATAAGTTGTTGTTACAAGGGAATAAACGCATCCGGAAAATCGGTCAGCAACTTGAACCCGACCATATCAAAGAGTATGTGAAAGGAGATGACTATCGCATAATCAACTGGAAAGCAACCGCCCGCAGAAATAAACTGATGTCGAACGTTTTTCAGGATGAACGGGCACAAAACGTATATTGCTTGATTGATAAAGGACGAACCATGCAGTCGGCATTTGAAGGAATGACACTGCTCGATTATTCAATCAACGCCTCATTGGCTCTTTCGTATGTAACTATATTAAAAGGAGATAAAACCGGATTGCTGACTTTTGAAAAGCAACCGGAAACAATGGTTCCGGCATCTCGTTATCCCAGTCAGATGGGACATATTCAGGATGCGTTGTATGCACAGAAAACAAGTTTTGCTGAAAGCGATTTTTCGGCTTTGTATCAGTATGTTAACAAGAATATCAAGCACAGAAGTCTGTTAGTGATTTTTACAAACTTCGATTCTGTTCCTGCCATGCAAAGACAACTTCGCTATTTATCCATGTTGGCCAAAAGGCACGCAATTCTTGTTGTATTTTTTGAAAATACCGAATTGCAAGAATTGGCCGAGCGACAGCCGAAAACCAAAGAAGAAGTATACGAAACGGTTATCGCTGAAAAATTAGAATACGAAAAGACGCTGATAATTAATAAATTACGGCAACACAATATCTTATCTTTACTCACTCATCCGAATAATTTGACGATCAATACCATTAATAAATATTTAGAGATTAAAGCAAGAGGAGAGTTTTGAATTTATTTTCTAAAAATTGTTTACCTTTGCAGTGTTATGAGTAAGCTAAAAAGCATATCCGCAATTGTTTTTGCCTTATATTCTTTATTGGCAGGAAACGGTGTGAATCTTATTCAATTTTGTTCTTGCTGTCCCGACCACTCATCAAATCATGATACGGTAGAATCTTGCAACCATTTGGCTGATTTTACGCACAAATGCCACCTCAAAAGATATACTCTCGACGACGGACAAGAACTTCCCTCAAACATTTCGTTACAAATCTTAATGACGGTAGTTTCTTTGCCTAATTTCTCAGCGAGAATTGCTTATGCATCCATAATTCCAAATAAAAATTTTCCTTCGATAGGTTATGTCCACGACTCCGGACGAAACCTGCTTAGCCATATTTGTGTTCTAACGATTTGAACTGTACTGTCATTCTGCGCTTGACGCGGAATCCCCTGCTAAATTATTAGGAGATTGCAGGTCAAGCCGTCAAGCCCACAACAACCAAATAAGTTAAATCTCAAACACAAATAAAAATGAAACAAATAATCATTATATTATCCCTAATTTTATTAGGTGCTACTACCCATTTGTCGGCACAAGTTCATAATCACAACCATAATCATGATTGTGAGCACGATCACGATACCGACAGTTTGGAAATTTGGAAAGACATCGAGCTCAAAGAAGTAAATGTTGTGAGTTCGGTGGGCTTGCTCAACATGCGCACGCCTGTTATCCGGACACAAAAAATAACATCACACGAATTATCAAGGGCGGCTTGTTGCAACTTGAGCGAAAGTTTCACCACCAATCCATCGGTAGACGTAACATACAACGATGCCGCAACAGGTTCGAAACAAATAAAGTTACTCGGATTATCAGGTACTTATGTTCAAATGCTAACTGAAAATTTTCCCAATCTCCGTGGGTTGGCCTCAACATACGGCTTAAACTACATTCCCGGCCCGTGGATGGAAAGCATTATGTTGTCGAAAGGTTCATCTTCGGTTCTCAATGGCTACGAATCCATTACCGGACAAATCAATGTCGAATATAAAAAGCCGGAAACAAGCGAAAAGTTGGCTTTGAACCTCTTTGCCAGCGATGAAGGACGTTTTGAGGCAAACCTGACTTCAGGTATTATCCTCAATGAACGTCTATCGACAGGTATTTTGGCTCATGCCCAAAACAGTACATTCGAAATAGACCATAATGGTGATGGTTTTCTCGACCAACCGAAAGTGAAACAATATCAATTATTCAACCGTTGGGATTACGAAGGAGACGATTTCCATGTGCGAGCAGGCATAAAAGCATTGCGCGAAGAACGCAATGGCGGACAAATTAAATCCATACCTAATCCTTACAAAATAGGCATTGAAACCGACCGTTACGAGTTTTTTCTGAAAGGCGGCTACATATTGAATGAAGAAAAAGACAGAAGTTTTGGAATTATCATGAGCGGTTCGCAACACGAACAAGATTCTTATTATGGCTACAGAACTTACGATGCGCGGCAAACCAATCTGTATACCAATTTCATTTTTTCAACAAGATTCGACGAACACCATAAGTTATCGGCTGGAGCCAGCTTAAATTCCGATTTGTATAACGAAAAATGGCAAAACGGACAGGATGAGATGTTGAGAAATTTTGAGCGCAAAGAACTTGTTCCGGGTATTTTTGGAGAATATACATTGAATTTTCACGAACACTTGACTATTTTACTCGGCTTACGTGGCGACCATCACAATTTATATGGCTTTTTTGCGACACCTCGCGTGCATGTAAAATACGATGTTTCGGATTATTTCCAACTGCGTGCATCTGCCGGAAAAGGCTACCGCACACCTAACATCTTGGCAGAAAACAGCTATCTGTTTGCAAGCAATCGTCAAATCAAAAACATCGACCTGCTCAAAGACTTAAAACAAGAAGAAGCTTGGAATTACGGACTGAGCATGTCGTTTTATATCCCTGTTAATAACAAGGATTTAACCCTGAACGCAGAATGGTATTACACCAATTTTTTGGAACAAGTTGTAGTTGATATGGATACTGACCCACATAGTGTGAATTTCCATAACCTCGATGGACGTTCTTATTCAAACAGCATACAATTGGAAGCATCTTACGAAATAATCGACCTGTGGACAATGACGCTTGCGCATCGTATATTGGATGTTAAAACTACCATCAACGGTGAATTACGCGAAAAACCCTTAAACAGCCGTTTCAAAAGTTTGCTGACTACTTCTTACCAAACGCTCAATGGAAAATGGCAATTCGACCTCACGGCTCAACTGAATGGTGGCGGCCGGATGCCCGATCCCGATATAAACAATCCACTGTGGGATAGGGAGTTTAAACCTTTTGTTCAATTGCAATGCCAAATAACCAAGAATTTCAAAACGTGGTCGGTATATGTAGGGAGCGAAAACCTGACCAATTTTGTACAAAAGAATCCTATTATATCCGCAGATAATCCTCAAAGTCCTAATTTTGATGCGTCGATGGTTTGGGGTCCCATTCTTGGCCGAATGTTTTATGTAGGTTTGAAGTGGATAATTAGCGATTAATATTACGCTTGTCATTTCGAACACAGTGAGAATTGAAAATCGACGGAGTCAAACCTAACATCAACTATGCTACATTGATTAAAATTAATGTTTCTTAACTATAATTACAGCCAAAAAAAGGGTACCTTTGCGGCTGTAATTTTTTTTACAAATACGCTAAGAAAATAGTTCAATACAATAATTATGGGATTTAAATTTATTTCAGCAGAAGAGGCGGCCGGCCTCATTAAAAACGACGATGTTATAGGATTTAGTGGCTTTACCGCAGCCGGATGCCCAAAGGCAGTAACAATTGCTTTGGCAAAAAAAGCCGAAGAAGAACATGCCAAGGGCAAACCATTCAAAGTCGGAATGTATACAGGTGCCTCTACAGGCGATTCTGTCGACGGTCAGTTGGCAAGAGCCAATGCAATCAAATTCCGTTCGCCTTATCAATCCAATGGAGATTTAAGAAAAGCGTTGAATGCACATGATGCTCATTATTTCGACCTTCATCTTTCCGAAATACAGCAATACTTGAGATACGGATTTCTTCCCCGGCCTAATATTGCTATTATTGAGGCTGCCGATGTAACCGAAGATGGTAAAATAACATTGACTTCTGCCGTAGGTATTGCTCCTACAATCGTTCAGTTAGCAGATATTGTTATCGTTGAATTAAATAAATTTCATCCCAAAGAATTATCAGGAATTCATGATATTTATCAACCTTTAGATCCTCCTTACAGAAGAGAAATTCCTGTATATAAACCAAGCGACAGAATCGGAGTACCTTATGTTCAGGTAGATCCTAAAAAAATTGTCGGAATTGTTGAAACTAATTTACCTAACGAAATTGGCGCTTTTGTTCCTACCGACGAGGTTACCGACCAAATTGGTAAAAATGTAGCCGATTTCTTTGCTGCAGAAATGAAAGCCGGACGGATTCCTGCATCTTTCCTACCGGTGCAATCGGGTGTTGGAAACGTAGCGAATGCTGTGTTAGGCGCTATGGGCTTGAGCAAGGAAATTCCTGCATTTGAGGTATATACGGAAGTAATTCAAGATTCGGTTATTGCATTGATGAAGGAAAACCGTGTGAAATTTGCCAGTGGTTGTTCGTTAACACTTAGCGCAGAAGCCTTGAGCGAAGTTTATGGTAATCTCGAATTATACAAACAAAAATTAGTCTTGCGTCCGCAGGAAATATCAAACAGTCCGGAAGTTGCCCGCCGCTTGGGATTAATTGCCATCAATACAGCTTTAGAGGCAGATATTTTTGGAAATATCAACTCTACTCACGTTGTGGGAACTAAAATGATGAATGGAATTGGCGGTTCTGCCGATTTCTGCCGCAATGCTTATCTTTCCGTATTCACAACTCCTTCGGTTGCTAAAGATGGGAAAATCAGTGCCATTGTGCCGATGGTTTCACATGTCGATCATAGCGAACACTCCGTAAAAATTCTGATTACCGAATTTGGTGTTGCCGATTTACGCGGATTGGCTCCTATACAAAGAGCAGAATCGATTATCGAAAATTGTGTACATCCCGAATATAAAAAACTGTTGAGTGATTATTTGAAATTAGGAGTGAAAGGACATACGCCACAACACTTGGAAACTTGTTTTGCGTTCCATAATGCTTTCAATAAAACAGGCGATATGCGTAATGTGGATTGGTCTTTGTGTAAATAGGATGTTTTTGTAATGGACCCTTTTAAAATAATCAACGAATATTACGAAGAAGGCACTCCACAATACGATATTTTGGTAACTCACAGTCGTGCTGTTGCTGAAAAAGCATTAAAGATTGCAGAAATGCACCCGGAAATGAATTTAGACAAAGATTTTATTTACGAGGCTGCAATGTTGCACGATTTAGGCATATTTGACACTTATGCGCCTGAAATACATTGTTTTGGAGAATCTCCGTATATATGTCATGGTACCATAGGTAGTGAAATTTTGATGAAGAAGGAATTCAGGAAACATGCGTTGGTTTGTGAAAGACATACCGGTACCGGTATAAGCTTGGTTGAAATAATAAAAAACAATTATCCCATACCTCCGCGAAACATGGTTCCTGAAACGATAGAAGAGAAACTGATATGTTTTGCGGATAAATTTTATTCCAAAACACATTTAGGGAAAGAAAAATCTGTCGAAAAGATACGGACAGGATTGGCAAAACATGGAAGTGAATCGGTCAAGAGATTTGATGAGTGGTGTAAATTCTTTTTAGGATGCCGGTAAAAAATATACTTTTTTGTTTTTTTATAGTTCTGATTTTATCATTTGTTTTTTCTGAAACAAAGGCTCAGAAACCTGTATCGGCGTCTGATACTCCGGTTTCGACTTTGGATTCTTTGACCGTAGCGGCCGACTCGATAGTTTTGGCAGCTGATACAATCCCTACAAAAAGTCCCAGTGCAATTGATGCCCCTGTATATTATCAATCGAAAGATTCGATAGTAATGGTAGGAACCAGTTTTATTTATTTGTTTGGCGAAGGAAATGTAAAATATCAAAACCTTGAATTAAATGCTGATTATATTGAGGTTGATACCGATAAAAATATTGTATATGCCACATTTTCAACCGATTCGATAGGTGATGAAATCGGTTACCCTATTTTTAAAGAAGGCCAATCGCAGTATGAATCCAAAACAATGCGATATAACTTTAAAACAAAAAAAGGATTCATCACAGATGTCATCACGCAGCAAGGCGAAGGATTCGTAACAGCAGGCCGGACAAAAAAATTGGCGAACGATGATATGTTTATGGTAGATGGGAAATATACCACCTGCGATGAACACGACCATCCGCACTTTTATTTCAACCTGACTCGCGCTAAAGTCCGTCCGGGAAAGAATATTGTAACCGGACCGGCTTATTTGGTTGTTGAAGATGTTCCTTTGCCTATCGCCATCCCATTTGGATATTTTCCTTTTAGAGGCGATTATTCTTCGGGAATCATTATGCCGTCGTATGGCGATGAACTCAGGCGTGGATTTTCTTTACGCAACGGAGGATATTATTTTGCATTCAACGATTATGTGGATTTGGCTCTAACGGGAGAAATTCACACAAGAGGTTCGTGGGGAATTAATGCTCGTTCTGCTTATAACAAGAGATATAAGTATTTGGGAGGTTTTACTCTTAGCTATTTAGTAACCGTTTTGGGAGACAAAGGTGAGCCGGATTATCTGAAGTCAACAGACTTTAGTGTGAAATGGAATCATAAACAAGATACGAAAGCCAATCCTTTTCGCACCCTTTCGGCAAATGTTGATTTTTCAACAACTTCTTACGATCGCCATCAGGTAAACGGATTTGCATTAGGTAATCAAAATAGGAACCAAAAAACTTCCAGTGTCAATCTTAGTCAAACTTTTCCCGAAAGTCCTTGGTCATTAACTATGAATATGTCGGCCAGTCAGCGGACTCAAGACTCGACTATAACGTTAGCACTTCCGACAATGAGTATTGCTATGCGACAAATTTTTCCGTTTAAAAGAAAAAATCCCATAGGAGGAGAACGCTGGTATGAGGCTGTTTCGGTTAGCTATCAAGGAAATTTGGAAAATAGATTTTTCGGAAAAGAAAAAGATTTTAGCACTAACTTGTTGGATGATTGGCAAAATGGAATGAAACACTCTATTCCTGTTGCTGCTACGTTCAACCTGTTTAATTATATCAATATTACTCCGGGTATCAACTATAATGAACGTTGGCATACGAAAAAAGTTACACAAGATTATGATCCGGATAAAGGCAGATTGGTTCCGGTTGATACGGTTTCCGGTTTTTTCCGTTCGTATGACTATTCGGCATCTATTGCTATGACTACAAAACTGTATGGCTTTTTTACGCCATGGAAAATATTTGGCGATAAAGTGCAAAAAATACGCCATGTATTGACTCCTACCGTCAGTTTTTCGGGTTCTCCTGATTTTTCAGATCCAAGGTTTGGCTCTTATGTCGATAAAACATTTATCAATAGGAATGGAAATATAGATACTGTCAGGTATTCTCCTTTTGATTTTCCCGGAGCAATGTTTCGTCCGTCCGGAGCCGGAAAATCGGCCTCATTAAACTTCTCGGTAAACAACAATGTAGAAATGAAGGTCAAATCCGATAGAGATTCTACCGGAGTAAGGAAGATAAGCTTAATCGAGCGGTTAAATTTGCAGTCGGGATATAATTTTATGGCCGACTCATTAAATTGGTCGGATATTTCAGCCAATTTACAAATAAACACGATCAAATCCTTTCCTATAAGTATATCAGGAATTTTTGAAGTTTATATGTATGATGAAAATGGAAGGAAGATGAATGAACTTCGTTGGAACAATGGGAAATTTCCACGTTTCACAGGAACCAGTTATAGACAATCATATACGCTTAACAATGAAACTTTCAAAAAATGGTTTGGTAAAAAAGATGGTTCTTCCGATTCGGATAATAAAACAGGAGAGAATGACGAAACCAATGTAGCTGATGACAATCAGACCGGAGCAGGATCCAATACACCACTTCGTTCCGGCAAAAAAGAACGCGGAAATTTTGATGATGATGGATATGCTATTTTTACCATTCCTTGGAATCTAACGTTTGATTACGGTATTACTTGGGGTTATGATAGGAGCAATTTTGACAAAATAAGGAGAGAATATAAGTATAAACTCAGCCACACATTATCAATCTCCGGAAACATACAGCCCACCAAAGGATGGCGTTTTAATATGAATACAAGCTACAATTTCGATAGAAACCGATTTGAAATGATGCTTTGTACAATCTCAAGAGATTTGCATTGTTGGTCTATGTCTGCAAGTTTTAATCCTATTGGGTATGGGCAGTTCTACAATTTCACGCTTTCTGTAAATTCTTCCATGCTTAAAGATTTAAAATATAATCAAAGCAATTCTTTTGAGCCTTCGAGGTGGGAATAGTTATAAAGTATAAATAAATTATGAGAGTCCGTTTTTTCATATCCATTCTTTTATTCTGTTTCAGTCAAACAGGTTGGAGCCAAATTTTTAATCCTGTTAAATGGCAATTTTCGATAAACGAAAAAAGTGAAATAGTTTTTCAAGCGTCTATCGATAGAGGTTGGCATTTATACGATATAAACCTTCCGGAAGACGTTCCTGTCTCTTCCACTGAATTTTCTTTCGAAAAAATTGAGGGAGCAGAACTTGTAGGTAAAGTTTCAGCTACTTCTAAGGCAATAACTCAATATGACAGGCAATTTGAAATGGAATTGCGTTGGTTTGAAACATCAGCACGTTTTATTCAAAAATTCAAAATCACAAATCCTGACAAATTCAAAATCATAGGAGAGGTTACTTATATGGCTTGCGACAACAGGCGTTGCCTTCCACCTACGTCCGAACTATTTGAATTTACAAAAGAAGATTTACCTGAACAATTACAATCCATCAAGCCGATTGAGAAAAAAGAAGAGCCACAGAAACCGGTGGAAAAACCTGTTACTGTTGAAACAAAACAAGAAATTCCTATTGAATTGGTTGTTAATGAGCCGATTAAGACATTAGAGTATAACGAATCCGAAATAGATTGGTGGAAACCGGTTATTAGCGAATTGGAAAATTTTAGAACAGACAGAAATGTTAGAGACGATTCTTGGTTTTTAATATTCATTTTTGGTTTTATTGGCGGGTTAATTGCTTTGCTTACTCCTTGTGTTTGGCCTATGATTCCAATGACCGTAAGTTTCTTTTTAAAACGTTCCAAATCCAATCGCAAAAAAGCAATTATCGATGCTTTTACTTATGGCTTATCTATCATAGTCATTTATCTTACTTTAGGACTGATAATTACCGGTATTTTCGGAGCGAGCGCATTAAACGAATTATCTACCAGTGCGGTTTTCAATGTGTTGTTTTGTGTGTTATTGATTGTATTTGCCATTTCATTTTTCGGAGCATTCGAATTAACATTACCATCTTCATGGACTACAAAATTGGATAGTAAAGCCGATTCTACAGTCGGGCTGTTGAGCATATTTTTTATGGCATTTACCTTGGTTTTGGTTTCTTTTTCCTGCACAGGGCCAATTATCGGAAGTTTATTAGTAGTAGCGGCAGCCAAAGGAAGTATATTAGGACCGGCAGCCGGTATGTTTGGATTTGCTTTAGCATTATCAATACCTTTTGCTCTAATTGCGATATTTCCATCCATAATGCAAAATATGCCCAAATCGGGCGGTTGGCTTAATTCTGTCAAAGTTGTTTTAGGATTTTTAGAACTTGCTTTGGCATTAAAATTCTTATCGGTAGCCGATTTAGCTTACGGATGGAGAATTCTCGACCGCGAAGTTTTTCTTGTGTTATGGATTGTCATATTTACTTTACTTGGAGTCTATTTATTAGGAAAAATCAAGTTTAAATATGATAGCGACTTGAAATATGTATCTGTGCCAAGATTATTCTTAGCCATTATTTCATTTGCTTTTGCCATGTATATGATTCCTGGATTGTGGGGAGCGCCACTGAAAGCTATCAGTGCATTCGCACCACCTCTTTATACCCAAGATTTCAACTTGTATCAGGGAGAAGTACGTCCACAGTTTCATGATTTTGAAGAAGGTATGCAATTTGCCAAAGAACAGGGAAAACCTGTTTTAATCGACTTTACCGGATATGGTTGTGTGAATTGCCGCGAAATGGAAGCCTCTGTTTGGTCTGACCCAAGAGTAAAAAACATTATTGATAACAATTTTGTTTTGATTTCTTTGTCTGTAGATGATAAAACGCCATTGCCGGAAATCATCCGAATTGAAGAAAATGGGAAGCTACGCAAATTAAAAACTGTTGGCAATAAATGGAGTTATTTGCAAAGAGTTAAATTCGGAGCCAATGCCCAACCCTTTTATGTCTTGTTAGACAATGATGGAATGCCTATCGGTCCATCATTCGCATATAATAAAGACGTAGATAAATTTCTTGCATTCTTGAATAATGGATTGGAAGAGTTTAGACGAACTGTCCGTAGGACAACATACGAATAACCGCAGGTTTTAACCTGTGGATAACAGAGTAACTAAATGAACACTAAAGAAGAAAAAATGCAAGCTTTTGGCCGTCTGCTCGATGTGATGGATGAATTGCGTGAAAAATGTCCATGGGATAAAAAGCAAACGAACGAAAGTCTGCGGACCAATACAATCGAAGAAACATTTGAATTGTGTGAGGCAATTATCAAAAATGATAATGACGAGATAAAAAAAGAACTCGGAGATGTATTGTTGCATATTGTCTTTTATTCCAAAATAGCAGAAGAAAAAGGCGTTTTTGATATCAAAGATGTATGCGATGCTATTTGCGACAAATTGATTTTCAGACATCCGCACGTTTTTGGAACCGAGAGTGTAGAAAATTCTAAGCAAGTTGAACATAATTGGGAACAAATAAAGCTGAAAGAATCCGGTGGACACAAAACGGTGTTGGAGGGAGTTCCGACATCTCTCCCTGCACTTCCGAAAGCACACCGTATTCAAGATAAAGCCCGCAATGCCGGTTTCGACTGGACTGTAAAAGAAGACGTTTGGGATAAAGTTCAGGAAGAATTCACCGAACTAAAACAGGAAATCAATCAGTTAGACAAAGATAAAATAGAAGCTGAGTTTGGCGATTTATTTTTCAGTCTTGTCAATGCTGCTCGTCTTTACAAAATCAATCCCGACAACGCTTTAGAACGGACAAACCAAAAATTCATCTCCCGTTTCAATTATATGGAACAAAAGGCTTTGCAAACCGGAAAATCATTGAAAGAAATGACTTTAGACGAAATGGAGATATTCTGGAATGAAGCAAAAATAATTGAAAGAATATAAAAAAATCTATGTGTTCTATATGCCTATGTGTTTCAAAAAATAATTAATAATGACAAACGATACTACAATCATATTTCCGGCAGAATGGGCACCACAAAGTGGAGTGATGCTTACATGGCCGCATCAAAACACTGATTGGAGAGATATTCTTGACGAAGTTATTCCATGTTATGTTGCCATAGCTAAAGAAATTATCAAACGGGAAAAATTGCTGATTGTCTGCAAAAACATCGAAGATGTAAAAAAAGCATTGGGAAACATTGATTACAATCAGGTTATTTTCCGCGAAATGGACACTAACGACACTTGGGCGCGCGATCATGGGCCTATCAGTGTGATAGCCAACGGTTATCCGTTTATCTGCGATTTCACGTTCAATGGTTGGGGAATGAAATTTGCCGCCAATCATGACAATCAGATTACTAAAAAATTATTTGCAAGTCACGCATTCGCCCCCGAAATCCATTATCAAAACATGATGCACTGCGTGTTGGAAGGCGGAAGTCTTGAATCGGACGGATGCGGAACAATCCTCACAACAAGCGAATGTTTATTGTCTGAAAACCGTAATGAATACAAAGACAAAAGCGAAATAGGAGAGTATCTCAAAATGATATTCGGCGTAAAACGGATTCTTTGGCTCGACCATGGTTATTTAGCGGGAGACGATACCGACAGTCATATCGATACTTTGGCTCGTTTTTGTGATCCGGAAACCATCGCATACGTCAAATGTGAAGATAAAAACGATGAGCATTTCGATGCGTTATCATTAATGGAAAAGCAACTTGTTTCTTTCAAAACAATCGAAGGAAAACCTTACCGATTGATTCCATTACCTATGGCAGATGCGGTGTATGATAACGGAGAAAGATTACCGGCAACTTATGCCAATTTTTTAATCATTAACAAAGCCGTTTTATTTCCTACATATAATTCGCCTAAAGATGAAATTGCGAAACAGCAACTTCAGCAGGCATTTCCTGATAGAGAAATTATCGGTATAAACTGTTTGCCGTTAATCAAACAACATGGCTCGTTACATTGTATTACTATGCAATTCCCGAAAGACTTTATTTTTAAACACATAGACACATAGGACACATAGAATTATTTAAAATCTATGTGTCCTATGTGTCTATGTGGTTCAAAAACATAAAAACACAAAAAATGGAAAATCTAAAAATCGGTTTAATCCAACAAGCAAACACTGAAAACATTCAGACTAATATCGAGAAATTAAAACAAAACATAAGAAATTGTGCCTTACAAGGTGCACAATTAATAGTTTTGCAAGAATTGCACAACGGATTGTATTTTTGCCAAACAGAAAATACCCAACTGTTTGATTTGGCAGAAACAATTCCCGGACCTTCAACCGATACTTTTGGTGCATTGGCCAAAGAATTAGGTGTTGTTTTGGTTCTGTCGTTATTTGAAAAAAGAGCTTCCGGATTATATCACAACACAGCAGTCGTCATCGAAAAAGACGGAATCATTGCCGGAAAATACCGTAAAATGCACATTCCGGATGATCCTGCTTATTACGAAAAATTTTACTTCACGCCAGGTGATTTAGGATTTCACCCCATTCAAACTTCGCTGGGAAAATTAGGTGTTTTGGTTTGCTGGGATCAATGGTATCCCGAAGCAGCACGTTTGATGGCTTTATCCGGAGCTGATTTGTTGATTTATCCTACAGCAATTGGCTGGGAATCAACAGATAAACCTGAAGAAAAAGAACGCCAAAAAAATGCTTGGATTATTTCACAACGCGCCCATGCCGTTGCCAATGGTTTGTATGTTGTTTCCGTAAATAGGGTAGGGCACGAACCAGACCCATCGGGACAAACCAATGGTATTCAATTTTGGGGCAATAGTTTTGTTGCCGGTCCTCAAGGCGAAATGCTCGCAGAAACATCCAACGATAAAGAAGAATGTGTGGTTGTCGAACTCAATATGAAACGTTCAGAAGAAGTGCGCCGTTGGTGGCCGTTTTTTCGCGATAGAAGAATCGATGCTTTTGGCGATTTAACAAAACGGTTCAATAATTGATTTCTGATGTCGTTTATTAGTGAAAATAGAATCCTTAGTGAGGTAGTTGAAAAAAACTGCGAGTTGATTCCTGTTATCAACCGGTTTGGAATCAGGCTCGGCTTGTCGGATAATTCCATTCGAGATATATGTTATGAACACGGTATCGATTCTAATTTCTTTTTAGTGATCATCAATACTTTTCTGAATGATGATTATTTTCCGGAGAAAAAACTGCAAACTTTCAGTATACAGCAGATTGTAGATTATCTGAAACAAACAGATATGTATTATACGCATGTTATGTTGCCTAATATAGAGAAACATCTGAATGCGTTTATTGCTCTAAGTAACCCGAAAAACAGTCAGTTAGAGTTGTTGCATCGTTTTTTTCTGAAATTCAAATCCGAATTGTCCAACCGCATTGAAACCGGTGGGTTAGATGATGATCATACGGAAGAAATGCTGTACGATTTAATGCAAATACTGATCAAACATCTCACAGGAAGTTTCAACGATAATCTTTGTTATGGTGTTATTTTTTCTATTTCCGGCTTAGAAAAAGATATACAAATGCACAATCGTATACGAAATAAAGTCTTAAAGCCGATGATAAATTTGTTGGATGATCCTGATTTCAATTTGTTGTCTTTCAAAGATATAGAATCGAAAGAAGAAAATGAATCGGAATTATCCAATCGCGAAATAGAAGTCCTCAAATTGGTAACACAGGGATTTATCAACAAGGAAATTGCAGATAAATTGAATATCAGTTTGAATACCGTACTTTCTCACAGAAAACATATTACCTCTAAATTAGGAATAAAAACTGTAAGTGGCCTTACCTTTTATTCAATTGTGAACGGGTATATTAGTGGAGAATCCTACCCCTAAATCCCCTAAAGGGGACTTTGGCATAGCACAATATTTGTAGTTAACAGCGGTCTTTTACACACTAAGTCCCCTTTAGGGGATTTAGGGGTAGAGTAGAAAATAAAATATATGGAAAAAATAAAAATACTGTTTGTTTGTCTCGGCAACATCTGTCGTTCTCCTTCGGCAGAAGGTGTCATGAAAAAGTTGATAAAAGACAGAGGATTGGAAAATCAAATCTATATCGATTCTGCCGGAACTCATGGTTATCATGAAGGTGAATTACCCGACAGCCGCATGCGGGCACATGCAGCACGTCGCGGTTACAAATTAGATTCACGCTCACGTCCTGTGAAATACAACGATTTTTTTGACTTTGACCTGATTATAGGAATGGACGACCGGAATATCGCCAACCTAAAACGAATGGCTCCGGATGATGAATCTGTGAAGAAAATCCATCGGATGACAGAATATTGTACTCGCCACACTCTTGACCATGTGCCCGACCCATACTACGGTGGTACCGATGGTTTTGAACTTGTGCTGGATTTATTAGAGGATGCTTGCGAAGGACTTCTTAAAATGGAAATATCAAAGGTAGCATCAATACCATCACAATACCCATGATAATCTGCAAAGGCAAACCTACTTTTATATAATCCATAAACGTATATCTTCCTGCCGACATGACTAATGCGTTGGGAGGTGTGGCGAACGGACTCGCAAAACACATACTCGCAGCAACGGTTACCGCAAATAAAAACGGATAAGGACTTACTCCCATTTCTTTCGCAGCGTAAAGTGCAATCGGTGCAAATAAAACTGCTGTAGCCGTATTGCTGATGAATAGAGTGAGCAGTGAAGTTCCGAAATAGATTCCGGCTAATAAAATAGTCGGGCCGTAGCCTCCCAGTCCGTTCACAAATCCATTGGAAATCATGACGGCTGCTCCGGTCTTTTCTAAAGCCACAGACATGGGTAACATTGCTCCAATCAACACAATACTCTGCCAGTTGATTGTCTTGTAAGCTTCTTCCATATTGCGGAAACAGCCTGTAAGTACCATTAAAACCGCAGCAATCATAACGGATGTAACCGGAGCAATAGGAATGCTGTCGAATGCCATACAAACGACCATTGCTATCATAATAATGGCAGCCAAAGGAGCTTTGTAATCTAATGTAACTTTAGATGCTTCCGCAAGAGGCTGTCCCACAACAACCCATTCGGATTGTTCGTCGTTCAAACGAGCAATATCATGCCATTCTCCTTGTACAAGCAAGACATCGCCTGCGTGCATTTTTTCATTTCCCAAGTTTTGCAAAATATACTGCTTGTGGCGCTGTATGCCCAATATATTTATATTGTATTTTTCCCTGAATCCCGAACTTTTGATAGGCTGATTGACTAATTTGGAATTAGACATCAAAACCACTTCGGCAATCCCGATTTCGTCGAACATCAGTTTTCCCGAAAAAGTAGGCCCTGATTCTTCTGTTTGGTGAGTATCAATCCAGTTTAATCTATTTTCTTCGATAAATTCCCTGACCGACTCAAAAGAACCTAATATGTAAAGAACATCGTTCTCCTTGATAACCGTTTCCGGTCCGGCCACTTTTTGATTAATAGTCTTCAAAAACGGTTTTTTGCTGTTGAGTTTCCTTCTTACTTCGAGTATACTGATATTATATTTTTGTGTAATATTTAACTCTTGTAAAGTTTTATCAATCAACAATGAATCGGGTTTCACTCTTATTCTGAATAAATTTTGAGCCAATTGATACTCATTAGCCAATTCTTTTAACGATTTTCCTCCGGTTTTCTTGGTATTCTCCTTGCTTTTATCTCCTTTGGTAAGAAACATCTTACTTAAAGGGAATAACAATAAAGTTCCTACAACTACACAAATAATACCAACCGGTAAGAATGAGAAAAACGATAATCCTTTATATCCGGCATCTATTAACGTTTCATTGATGACTAAGTTAGGAGGTGTTCCGATTAAAGTCATCATCCCGCCCAAGCTGCTGGCAAAAGCCAAAGGCATCAAAAATTTGCTTGGATTGGTATTGGAACTCATTGCCAAACTGACCACAATAGGGAGCATCAAGGCAACAGTTCCTGTATTGCTAACAAAACCACCTATACCGGAAGTTACCAATATTAACAGAAAAAACAGTTTGGTTTGGCTGTCTCCTGCCAACGACATGATTTTACTACTGATCATTTTAGCCAATCCCGTTTGAAAAATACCACCTCCTACTACAAATAGGCCAATCATCATAATAACAATTGAACTGGAAAAACCGGAAAGTGCTTCTGTTGGAGTCAGTATGCCGAAAACCATCAAGGAAATCAATGCTAAGAGAGCCACCAAATCCGAGCGAATCTTTCCATTTACAAAAAGGATTGCCGAAATTGCTAAAATAATTAATGTAATAGCCATGAATCAGAAAAATATTTTACATGCTTAAAAAATCAGCACAAAGATATGTCATTTTGGAGAATGAAACTAAATATGTTATACATTTGCAGCATTATCTTTATAAAGGAATTTTTTTTATAAAAAATAAGCCATGAAACATATTATTGTTGGAGGTGTAGCCGGAGGAGCCACGGCAGCAGCAAGAATTCGCAGGGTAGACGAATTTGCAGAAATCATTCTATTGGAAAAAGGTAAATATATCTCGTATGCCAACTGCGGATTACCTTATTACATCGGTGGAACCATTTCCGACCGTGAAGAACTGTTTTTGCAAACGCCCGAATCGTTCAAAGCGAGGTTCAATATAGATGTGAGAGTTGAAAATACCGCCATCGGCATTGATACTGTCGAAAAAACAGTAACCATCCGGCGTGCAGACGGTAGCGTATATACAGAAACGTATGATAAATTATTGCTTTCTCCCGGAGTTTCGCCTTTTAAACCGCCATTGGAAGGCATTGATTCTGAAGGTATTTTTGCCTTACATAATGTAGCCGATACAGATCGTATTAAAAATTATCTTGATACGCACAAAGTACAAAAAGCAGTCGTTGTCGGTGGTGGATTTATCGGTATTGAAATGACTGAAAATTTGCATAATACAGGCATTGAGGTAGCGATTGTGGAAATGGCCAATCAAGTGATAACTCCGATTGATTTTTCGATGGCAGCTCAGGTGCATCATTATTTATCGGAAAAAGGAGTAAACTTGTATTTGGAGCAAACCGTAGAACGTTTCGAGTCGAAAGACGGAATAATCAACGTTTGTCTGAAAAGCGGAACAATCATTCCTGCGGATATGGTTATCCTGTCGATTGGAGTTCGTCCCGAAACTTCATTGGCTAAAAATGCAGGATTGAAAATCGGAGAAACCGGAGGAATTTGGGTAAATGAATTCTTGGAAACATCGACAAAAGACGTGTATGCCATTGGCGATGCCATCGAGTTTCCTCATCCGTTAACTGGCAAACCTTGGTTGAATTATTTAGCTAATCCGGCCAATCGGCAAGGTCGCTTGGTGGCTGACAATATGACCAAAGGGAACACGGAAAAATACGAAGGAGCTATCGGAACTTCTATCGTTAAAATATTTGATTTAACTGTGGCAGCAACAGGTTTACCTGCGAAAAAATTGTTACAATTGAACATTCCATACCAAAGTTCTTTCACGCATTCGTCTTCTCATGCAGGATATTATCCCGGAAGTACGCAAATGACGATTAAATTAACATTCGACCCCAAAAGTGGAAAACTGTATGGTGCGCAAGGCATAGGATACGATGGCGTAGATAAACGAATCGACCAAATTGCCTTGTTGATTAAACAGGGTGGAAGTGTATTCGATCTGATGAAAGTAGAACATTGTTATGCTCCGCCTTATTCTTCAGCAAAAGATCCGATTGCGATTGCCGGATACACAGCCGGAAATATCGTGACCGGACGAATATCTGTTGTTCATTGGCGAGAAATACAAGCTGCCAATCCCGACGAAGTAACTATTTTAGATGTGCGCACGAAAGAAGAAACCGAAGGCGGAAGAATCATTCAAAATACATTGAATATTCCGTTAGACGAGCTGCGTGAGCGTTTGGACGAAATTCCTAAAAATAAACTTATTTATGTGCATTGTGCCATAGGGTTACGAGGATATTTAGCAACGCAAATCTTGATACAGCGCGGATTTGCAAACGTAAAAAATATTTCGGGAGGATATAAAACCTATTCCGCTGCCATAACTCCTGTCAATCCGGAAGGGAAAAAACAACAAGAAACTAAAATTGCTTATTCAAATGCTCAAACCATGAAAACAATAAAAATTGATGCCGGAGGATTACAATGTCCCGGTCCCATTCTTAAACTGAAAAAAACAATAGACGAAATTGCCGAAGGCGACCGTGTCGAAATCAATGCAACCGATGCAGCTTTCCCAATTGATGCCGAATCTTGGTGCAAAAGTACCGGTAATATACTTATTTCGGAAACTTCGGATAAAGGGCAATTTACGGTTGTTGTAGAGAAAAAATCTTCTAAAAATCAGGTTGTTACATCAAGCAGAGGCAACAACAAAACGCTTATCATGTTTAGCGACGATTTAGACAGAGCACTGGCAACTTTCGTATTGGCCAACGGGGCCGCAGCAACCGGTAAAAAAGTGTCTATTTTCTTTACTTTCTGGGGATTAAATGTGATTAAAAAGGTGAACAAACCTCGCGTAAAAAAAGATATTTTCGGAAGAATGTTCTCAATGATGTTGCCTTCTCACACATTAAAATTGAAACTCTCCAAATGGAATATGTTCGGCATCGGTGCAAAAATGATGCGACATATTATGAAAGTGAAAAACATCGAATCATTGAAATCACTACGCACACAAGCCATCGAGCAAGGCGTTGAATTTATCGGATGCCAAATGTCGATGGATGTAATGGGAGTGAAGAAAGAAGAATTGCTCGACAACGTAGTAATTGGCGGAGTTGCCACTTATATGGAACGTGCTGAAAATGCAAATGTTAATTTGTTTATCTGATTTACATATAGGCGAATACGGAAAAATTGACTAAATCTCTCCGTTCCATAATTCGTGTAATTTGATAATTTTATCGTGTTCGCCTATTACCCACACAATGTCGTGA
>JAIRVZ010000027.1 GCA_031253625.1 Dysgonamonadaceae bacterium | reverse complement strand
TCACGAGCAATATCAATTGAAGAAGGATTTATACATACGGTTTTACAACCATAATCAATGCCTTCCTTGATATATTTTCTAATATCATCTTCAGTAAATTCCGGTTTAAGAACCGACTGATCAATATAAGCAGCCAATTCTTTTAAGGTCATTTCATTTGCTTTTTTCATCTGTCTAAATTTTTATAAACTATTGAACTTATAATTGTTTTTCTACTACTCGTCCGGCCAAATTTGTAATTGCCTTACCTTTTTGTATTATGTCGTTGAAAACTATAGCTGTCACGTTAAGCGTATAAACAGCTATAACCAATCTCGTAGAGATTTAAGCTGGGATTCCTTTTTTTTATCTAACAATTAACCGTCACATTCTTATCCTGACAGCTATGGTTGAAAGCTACTACCTTGTTGAAGCATTCGGCATTTCTTTTTCTAATCCATTATGCTTCGCCATGAACATTGAAATCATAATATTTTTTTGTTATCAAATTAATTTTCAATTGAAAAAAGCAGTTGCCACCGTCATTCACAACAATTCTACCTGTTTTCCATCTATTAGGGTTTTCTTCATCCCAAGGATTTGAAAATGATTCCTCACAAAGAAAATTAATAAAAACGTCCTTTTCTCCTTTTTCATTAGTCACACAAATATATTGTCTCCTATATCTTGCTAGGTCAATTACAAAATGGTATTTATCAAAATCGATATTTGGATATTTATTACATATTTCTGTAAATCGTTTTTCCTGTTCAATGTTATATTTATTAATGCAAACAGTCAGAATGGAATCTGAAAGTTTAAAATCACTATCTGTTAATTCTGCTTGATAACAATTTTTAAAAAGCCAAGTATCAGTAGAATCATATGGCAAAATAACAATCTTTGTAGTGTCAATTGATAAATGTCCTTCTTCTTCATTGTTTATAGACTTTTTATGTCCACAACTAAGAGTACAAACGTATAAAATACTAAGTAATAACCATTTTACTTTCATATTATTCATTTTCTTATAATGTAAGATACACTTTTGTAAACTTCTCTCTGCGCTGTCTGTCCACCTGCTGACACTCAACTCCAGAATATACAAACCTTACCTACTTACCTCCACATTTCCCGCTTTTGTTCTGCCATGCGTTTGCGTATCATACATAGACTCGCATTGGACGGCAGGCAATGTGAATTTGCCAGCATAAGCTGCTTGCAAACGAATGACAAATGTTTTGCTTTGGCTTCGCATCAGATCGAAATAAGTAAATACCCGGTCGTCGCGAATGTCGCGATAAACATAGTTTTTCTTTCCTTCCGATTGACCGTCTTGTAACTCCATGCGCTCGTTGAATATTTCCCATCCTGAAGGCACGATGTGCGTCAACGCCAAATCGTTGTAGTCGTTGTTTCCGCTGATGTTAGAAACCTTTACTACGGCTTTGAAATCCATTCCCTGTTTGATATTTTCAACGTTGATAGGACTTCCCGACATATCGGTATATGATACTTCCACTTTGATATTTTGCGCAGTGGCAGGCAATGTATCGTTCAATAATTTGAATTTGGAAGTAAGCGTTACAAACAAATCGCCCTGACTGATATTTTTTACTTTCACATTGCCTTGCAGTTGATTGGTTGGAATATCCATCTGATAAACCGTTTTGGCTGTTTTAACTTCCGGATTGGATTTTCCATTGACCGACCAGTTGAATTCAATCGAGCCTTTAGGCGATTTTTCGGCTAATTTACCCATTGCTAACAAAGAATAGGCAGTCGTTTGGGTGTCGAAATAATATTGTGCCGAAAGATTCTTTGAAACCTTTTGAGCCTGCTCGAAAGCCTTTTGAATATTTCCCATCAACACCAAGGATTCCAATATCATGGCCTCGTCACGACCATACGAGCCGAAAGAAGAATTATTCGACGAATATGGGTCGATATTTGTTCTTACATTAAATACCAATTCGTTGGAAATATTCGTTTTTCCGGCCAACGCATAAGCAGCAGCCAATCTCCATGCCGCTTGAGGCGATAAAGATTTACGTTCTTTCAAACGATTCATTGCTCCTATTTCGGGACTTCCGGCAAGAGCTAAAGTGTAGAGGCAATAGGCTTGTTGCAAATCATATTGATAATAACTGTAACGGTCATTATTGTATTCGCTCGTTTGTGCCGCTTTCCGTTGGAAAGTCAACCAACGACTGACAACTCCCTGATTCACATCATATCCTTTCTGACGAGCCTCTAACAAGAACTGTCCGGCATAAGAAGAAACCCATGTATTAGTATATCCGAGGCCCGGCCAAAACACAAATCCTCCGTCCGGGAACTGACGGCCGTACAATTGACGAATGGCCTCACGAACATTGGTTTTAATCATTTCCGATTCTTTATCCGTCAGGTTTTTAAATTCGCTGATATACAACAATGGGAATGCTTTAGAAACCAATTGCTCGGTGCAACTGTGTTCATACGACATCAGATAATCGAACCGTCGGTTTAAATCTACCGATGGAATGCGAGAAACTTCCATTTTTACCCAACTTTCATTTGAGTTATCAGGCAGGTTATAATCGAAAGTCGCTTCTTGTGAGGCCGACAACAATTTATTTACATTCGAAATTACCGGAGGATTCGGATTCCGCACTTGGATTTCAATCTCATCCACTGCATTATTCCCGTTTCCGGATGCCGAAACTTTGATTTTTTCCACACCGGTTTGGTCTCCGACTTTCAATGTGAAATAAGCCATCTCATCTCCTTCTTTAGAGAATCTCAGAGATTGTGATGATTTCTCAACCTTAGTTAATCCCGAAGTTTCCACTTTGATGCTTACATCTTTTACGTTCGGTTCCATCACAAAAACATTCACCGGAAGAACGATTTCTTCACCAACGCTTACAACGCGCGGCAAGGTCGGTAAAATCATCAGCGGACTTTTCACGGTCACTGTTTTTTCAGCATTTCCGTAAGCTCCTTCTTGAGCGGCAACAACCATCGCTCGAACAGAACCGACATACATCGGCAATTGCAATTTGTGCGATTTCGTTTCTCCTTTTTTAAGCACAAACGGTCCGATGAATTTCACAACCGGCTTGAAACGTTTGGCTTTGGCATCACCCTGTTTCAATGCTTGGTCGCCACCGATGGCAAACATTCCGGCAAATTTTCCGGTATAAGCACCGATTACGAAATCATACATATCCCAAGTTTTAATGCCGATGGCTTCGCGGGCATAAAATTCATTCCATGGGTCAGGCGTTTTGAATGCAGTTAAATCCAACAAACCGTCATCGACAATGGCTAAGGTATAAGTCATTTCCTTGCCTGATTTTTCACTGATATTGACAGTGAATTCTTTTTCAGGCTCAAGGCTGTCAGGCATTTTAATTTGCGGTTCGAGAAGAGAATTTTTATTGTTAACCATCACCGGCATCACTCCATACATACGAATAGGTAAACTATTCACCGTTTGGGCATGAGGCTGCAACAAACTGATATGGATATAAAAGTTAGGCGACATTTCTTCCGTAATTTTGAAAGTATGTTTTGTATCGCCTTGACCGGAAACATCCACCCAAGTCCGGTTTAGAACAGACGTTCCGTTTTCCAAAGCAACCAAAGCACGTCCACCTGCCGATTGAGGAATTGTTACGGTTATCTCCTCTCCTACTTCATACGACGTTTTATTGACAGTAAATGAAAGCATTGAGATGCCTTCAGGGTCTTTCTTTTGCGCGCTGCCTCGAGATTCCGGCCAGTCTACATAAACGATTTGCCCTGTGGCATGTCCGCTTTGTTTATCTTTAATATAAATCAAATATCTTCCCCATTCGGGATAATCTATTTTGAAACGAGCGGTTGCTTTTCCGTTTGCTGTGCTTATTGTTTCTGATAAAATAGGTTTATTCGACGTATTATTCACATAACTGTCTAATGAGCGATTATTGCTTTCCCACCACCAACTCCAAGATAATTTGTATATGCGATAATCTAAATTTTGCCGACTAACAGGCACACCATCCGAATTGACGGTTACAACTTCGAACGAATTGGTTACGTCGGTTTCAAAATAGCTTTTCGATTCTTTCGGAACAGCATAAATACCTACATAAGAAGAGAAAGGCGCATAAGCTACAGTCTGAATGTAAGTACTCACATCACCACCCGGCTCAAAAACCCGGCTTGTGAAAGTAGCCTGCAACATTCCGGGCGCATCGGATGCAGCCGGGGCGTTCAGATTGAATTTCGCTACACCTTCGTCATTCAAATTTCCGCTGAAAATCTCCACTTTATCGAAATCAAACGATGTCGCAGGGTCATTGAAATTATACTTTTCATATCCTTTGAACTGGGTATTAGTTTTCGACAAAGACATTTCGACAGATGCCTTCAGATTCCGGGCAATCGCACCGGTCAACCAGTGAGAAGACAATGTCAGTGCATTGTTGCTCGAAGCTTTGATTTTATTCCCCGGAATATCCAGATTGATTTTTAAGCGATTCGGCTTAATAGCTTCGATGCGCAAAGCCTTGTGGAAACTTGCACCTCCGATTTTCACATAAGCATTCCAAAAACCGGTTAAATCGTCGGGATTTGTTGGGATGTTGAATGTGTAAAAACCATTGATTCCGTCGGTCGAAACCATTTTTGTGTAGAATTGTCCTTTAGGGTTATACAACTCCAAAGAAACAGGGTGATTCTTAGGGATTCTTTTCTCGCGGTCTTCCAAAATAAAGCTGATATGCAAGGTATCGCCCGGTCGCCAAACGCCTCTTTCTCCGAAGACAAAACCTTTCAATCCTTTTTGCGTTTCTTTACCTCCTACGTCAAAACGGCTCAACGAATTTTCTTCTCCATCGACCAAGCGCAAAAATCCCGATTGTTGTCCGGAAGACGCTTTCACGATAAATGGTTTTCCTCTCAAATCCAATACGGTAAATCCGTCGCCATCTGTTTTTCCGGAACCGATTTCTTGTAACTGATAATTGTATACTTTGATGTCTGCACTGCTAACAGGGCCAGTGGTTAAGATATCGTTAACTGCAACCCAAAGTTTTTTATCGGCATTTCCTTTGGCGATGATGCCCAAATTAGAGGCCATTACGTTACAAGCAACATGGGTATTATCGGAATCCATATAATAAGATGGCTTGCAAGGATCATCTACTTCTCTCCAGTCGTATACTTCCCAATCGTAATTATTTGAAGTCCAGTAGTATGGTTGTGGTTCATCCCAAATATCTTCTTCGTTATTATCGTCGAGATTGACTGCGGTTACGGTAGACAATCCGACATCCAATGCGCTCTCACGTTCTCCATCGCACGAATAAGTAGAATAGGCTTGCTTAAATGACAATTCAATGCGATAGATGGCACCCGGTTCTTGTTTGATTATTTGTGATAAGTCGATTGAAAAATTATTCCAACGGTTCAGCTTTTTGGTCGGGTCTTGGTCTAAACGCAATGTTTTTTGGCAAATCAATCTTCCCGAACGCCTTAATTCATTGCTTGTATTTAATGTGTTAGTTTGTAAAAACATCAAGACATTCGATTCGTAAACACGGATAATTCGCAAGTCGACTGCATTCAAATTAACCGATTGAAACGGTAAAATCAGGTTTTTCGAGTCGGGTAAAATCAATCCGTTTCCTGAAAATTCAATTTTCGGTTTCGATGATTTGATTTCTAATGAGAACGTAGCACCGGCTTTCAAACCTCTTCCTTCGGAATTTTTTACGGCTTTATCAATATTTACGGTTACGATTGTATGGTTACTTTTTTCAAAGAACACATTTACACGATTATCTTTAACCTGAAAAACAAAAGAAGAAACTTCGGGAAGAGTTATCAATCCCTTCAAATTTTGTTTGGTAGAAACGGGTTCCGAAAACACTATCTGAATACCATTTTCCGGGTCGTCGATAGGTTCTGCCGAAACCACGCTAAAAGAACTCATACCCGAAATCAAAACAGATTCTTCGATTGTTTTATCTATGTTAACCGGTTTTCCTACGATTTTGATAAAAAACTCTCTGTCGGGATCTCCTCTTTGTATATTTTCTACGGTAAAAAGATATGTCTTATTATTTTCTCCCTGTTCGATTTTCGACGTGAACGAGTTATCTTCTTTCATGCTGAAAGTCACCATTTTCTGTACATCATCAAGAGAAACGGCATCGCTGAATTTGATTTTACCCGAAACACTTGCCACTTTCAGATTGGAGGCAGAAACGGAATAATTGGCCGATTCGAGCGTGAAATCCCGCGGAATCACATGGAATGAAAACGGGAAAGTCGATGCTTTTTTATCCACTTTCATTACCTTGCCCAATTTAAACGTTGCGTTGTACAAAGTTCCGGGTTTCAGTTGACCGGAATCGGGCATAAACTCAATAGTATTGTTGCTTATCCAATAAGTTTTTCCTTTCAACGACGGAGAAAAATCGAACAATTTTTCTTTAATCTCCGAATTGAGTTGAACTACAGACGCATTTTGTGTCAATTGAATTTGAATGGGCGATTGCGAAGAAACCATTCCACCCGTATATGCAGAGATATAAGGTGCAAAATCGACAGAAGGTGCTATATCCTTGTTTTTACAAGAGAAAAAGCCAATTCCCAATAAAGCAATCAGGAAGAAAGAGAATAATTTTTGTTTCATGGCAGTATTTTTTAGTAATTAATTCAAGTGATGCGGTCTTAAAAAGACATTTTATGCGCAAGATAGCATTTATTTTCGTATTCTTCGACTAAAACCGAAAAGAAAATCTAATACAAGTCTCCATAGCCCCGTGCAAGTGTAGCGCAGCTCGAGGTTGTAGAGCCTCCCCTCCTAAACCACAACCCCGTAGTGGGTTGAACTCCTACGGAGTTCCGGAAGGTGAGGATGTCTTCTTACCCCGAGCTGCGCTACGCTTGCACGGGGCTACCCATATAAAAGTCCTACGGACTTTAGGCAAACCAGACTATTCCGAGAATAAAACACTACTCCGAAAACAAAACAGTAAAAGCACTGCCTTCGCCATCGCGGCTCTGTATCTGCAATCTTCCATTGTGCAACTTGACTATCTCGCGAGAAAGGCTCAGACCAATGCCACTGCCATTTTTCTTGGTACTGAAAAACGGAATAAAGATTTTATCTCTGTTTTCCGGAGGAATGCCGCAGCCGTTATCGGCAACAGTGATGTAAGTTTCTCCTTCCGTAGTTATTCCTGAAAAAAGAATGATTTGGGGCTCCGGTTTATCTTTCACTGCGTGCGTTGCATTGGTAATAAAATTGATGAAAACCTGTTCCATCAGACTTCTGTCGATGTGAGCAACAACTTCCGGATGGTCGGATTTTATTTCCAACAAAATTCCTTTTTGCTGAAGCGATGGGTACATCAATTGATAAATGGCGTTTAGCAACTCGTAGAGATTGACCGGATGTATCTCCGGAACGATGTTTTTACTCAGACTTCGGTAAGTATCTGCAAATCGCAACAGTCCTTCACTTCTGCGATGAATGGTTTCCATAGCAAATTCTATATCGTCGAAATCGGGATGAAGATTATCGCCCATTTCTTCTTTGAGGCTTTCAATTCGCTTTCTCATTGTATCGGCCAATGAAGAAACAGGAGCAATGGAATTCATGATTTCGTGAGTCATCACATTCAACAAACCTTTCCATGCACCGGCCTCGACTTCTTCCAAAGTGGCACTGATATTATGAAATGCTATCAATTTGTATGTTTTGCCCGATGTTTGAAAGGTCGACGCATTGGTCAGAGTCTTGATGGTTTGATTGCCTGCATTAATCGTAACCAAGCGGCTCGAACCCAACGGAATCCCAATCAATTCATCATAAAGATTCTTGTTCCGTTTTTGCAACCAACGTATATTTTTGATGTGCGGAATATTGAACATCGTT
Organism: Dysgonamonadaceae bacterium; assembly: GCA_031253625.1. Lineage (GTDB taxonomy): Bacteria > Bacteroidota > Bacteroidia > Bacteroidales > Azobacteroidaceae > JAIRVZ01. The sequence goes on along the minus strand of JAIRVZ010000027.1, from coordinate 12,752 downwards.
TTTAGAGAATCATTCATCCAAAGCGTTTCCATGGTTTCCATATCATACGCCAAAATTCCGGTATCAACCAATTCTAACATCCTTTTCAGGTAATGCTGTTGCGTTTCTTTTTCGCGATTCAGGGAGAGAAATGTATTGGTGATTGTGTTGAATCCGTGATAAAACCGGTTTTTCGACCATTGGTTTTCGGCATATTTTTTGGAAAAATCGCGATAACGTACAGCCTCAACAAAATCATCCACATCTCTGAATATTTTAAATACGAAATTGGTTGTGTGAAAAAATAAAATAATCGTAACTATTCCGCAAAGGACAACAAAAGGCCAATTTTTTTCTAAAAGGAAAAAAACAACGGCGCCTCCACACAATACAGTCAGGAAGAAGACCAAGATAATATACCGTTTGGTTTTCATATATCGTATTTATTCAATCTGCGATATAATGCAGCGCGGGTAAGTCCGAGTTCTTTGGCAGCGCGAGAAATATTTCCATTGTGTTTTTCAATGACCTGTTCAATCGTATTTCGTGCCAAATCTTCCAAGTTATGTGTTGTTTGTAAAGAAGTCGTAGGCTGTTGTTTTTGTTCGATAGGAGAGAACACAATATCTTCTGCTTTAAGCATTTCGCCTTCCGACATGATTACGGCTCGTTCGATGGCATATTGTAATTCCCTGACATTTCCGGGATAGTTATAAGTCATCAGTTTATTTTTGGCTGATTCCGAAAGCTGAATCTGACCTTTCAAGTATTTTTTTTCGTAAATCTGAAGAAAATGCCGGGCTAAAAGAATGATGTCGTTTCCTCGTTCACGGAGAGGCGGCACAGTGATTTCCACCGTGTTAATCCGGTAAATCAAGTCTTTGCGGAATCGCTGTTCATTGGCTAATTCAGCAAAAGGCACATTGGTTGCCGTGATTAAACGAATATCTACCGGAATGGGAGTATTTGTTCCCAAGCGTGTAACTTGGCGGTTTTGCAACACGGTAAGCAATTTGGCTTGTTGTTGCAGCGAGATATTCCCGATTTCGTCCATGAAAAGCGTTCCTCCGCTGGCAGCCTCAATCATGCCGATGCGGTCTTCCCGAGCATCTGTGAATGCGCCCTTTTTGTGACCGAAAAGTTCGCTTTCGAAAAGCGTATCGGTCAGAGCTCCTACATCTACCTTAACAAATGGTTTGGCTTTCCTTAAAGAAAGATTGTATATGGCTTGGGCAATCAAGTCTTTTCCGGTTCCGTTTTCTCCCAATATCAAAACGTTGGCATCGGTCGGAGCTATTTTTTCCAATTTGCGAAAAAGATTCTGCATAATTTCCGAATTTCCGATGATTTCAGTAATGGTTTGTTGTTCTTTTCCGGCTTGCCTTTTCTGAGGAGAAGTTTGTTTTTCCAGTACTTCTTTGAGCGTTTGAAGCAAGCTTTCGTTGTGCCAAGGCTTAACCAAAAAATCAATAGCGCCTTCTTTCAGGCATTTGACCGCCAAGTCGATATCGGCATAAGCCGTTATCATAATCACAGAAATTTTATCGTTCCACGATTTGACTTGCCGCAACCAATAAAGTCCTTCGTTTCCCGTATTGACGGAACTGTTGAAATTCATATCCAACATCAGAATGTCGAAACTGTTTTCCGACAAAAGTTTCCGCAAGTTTTCGGGATTTGTTTCCGTAACGATGCTTTTCACTTCCGATTTCAGAAGAAAACGCACAGCCGTTAAGACGTCTTTATCGTCGTCGACTACAAGTATATTTGCTTGGCGCAGATTCATGAATTAATCTTTCTCTATGCTTAGCTCATCCATTTTCAATTCATTGATTTGTTCGGGAGTAAAAGCCGATTTATGGAATGAATAGATAAATTTCCCTACCTCGTTGTCTTTATTTTTGCTAACGATTTGATAAACATCGTTATGATAGGCAGCAGATATATCTTCAAATATTGCTTTTAAGCTATCTTGAACATTTATTAACTCTGCATCTCTGAATTTTAATCTTAAAGCGTAGGCATCTTGATCATAGATTTGTTTTCTATCTTTCCATTTTTGCATTACATCGTTGAGTGGCGTACCTGTAGCACTACTGATGGAGTCAATTTTTACCTGCACGGTTCCCGGATCTGTAAAAACCAAAAGGTCTTGTAAACCTAAACGTTGTCGAAATCCCAACCTGACAATACCCATTTTATTGTAGTTATGGGGAGATATAACGATATGAAATGTATTACCTTGTATAAGTACAGAGTCGACCGGGCGAGGGTGCTCCCCCTCGAATGGCACCCAATAAACCATTTGTTGATCGTATTTGTCACTTGGGAGCGTGCCTTCAATTATTGTACCACGGTTTGTGCAAGCAGCAAAAAGTAGAATGACTGAATAACTGAATAACCGAATTGAAAATCGACGTAAGTCAATAATTTTATTATTTTTCATTTTACATTAATATGATTAGTTCATACAAAAATACGGAATTTTTCTATTAAAACAAATCGTCTAATAACACTTCGCTTTGTATATTATTCCAATATTCGTTATGTTTTACTCCGTAGGTAGTTACCATTGTTATATGTACAGATTTTTTAGTATTGGTTTCTTCGATAAAAGCACTGCGTTTATTACGCAAATTTTCATCATAATTTTTGGTAATTACAAATTCTTTCGTTGAATATTTTATTTCACAAAGATTTATGACATTATCGTTTCTGTCAATAAGAAAATCTATTTGTGCGCCGTTTTCTGCATCTTTGCTACGCCAACCGGAAGTATACGAAACTACCCCGCCAATGCTCAATGCCCTCTTAATTTGCGAAATATGTGTTTGGCATAATAGTTCAAACGAATAGCCTATCCATGCTTTATATTCTCCGGAATCAATCAAACTACTCCAATAATCGCTGTTTGTTTTTCTTTTCCCTTTTACAAAATGAAGATAAAACAATGAATAAAAATCGGTTAATTGATATAATTGAAGATTCTTTTTTGTTGAGAAATTATTATTTATTGAAATAAATCCGCAAAGTTCCAACTCTTCGAGCATTGTTGTCAATCCACCGCCATTAGAAATGTTTGAAAATTTCACTATTTCGTCACGAATTAAACCTTTGCGCTTTTTGGCTAATGCCTCAATGATTCGCATATATTTTTCGGGCGATTTGAAAAGCGAAGAGTAGAGTTTTGAATATTCTTCTTGCAATGTTGCATTTTTATTAAAAAACAGGTTGTCGATATTTTGCGATAAACTTAACGGTTTTTCCAACTGTTCCAAATAATAAGGGATTCCTCCTAAAATCATATAACATTCGGCAATTTGAAATCGCGACAGTATCATTTTTTTCGATTTCAAAAACTGCTCGGTTTCGTTCAACGTGAACGATTCTAATAAAATCTGACGGGTTACGCGATTATGCAAGCCACCCCGATTTTTAATGATTTTGTTCATAATCCACGAAGTAGCCGAACCACAAATAATAAGAAAAATATCTTTTTGTGAAGACGCGAAAGTATTCCAAAAATATTCAAACGCCGATAAAAAGCCCGATTTGGCATTGTCCAACCACGGCAACTCATCAATAAAAATTACTTTTCGTCCTTTGGTTTTGACACTCCGCAAATACTGCTCTAACTGAATAAAGGCGTTTTGCCAATCTTTTACAATAGGATTTTCCTTACCGGAATACTTGTTTAGTGCAGCAGTAAAATTGAAAAGTTGCTGTTGTTTACTTGCATTTTCTGCACCGGAAAGATAGAAATCGAACTTTTCATTAAAAAACCGTTTGATTAAAAACGTTTTTCCCACTCTGCGCCTACCGTAAACCGCGACAAGTTCGGCTTTGTCTGAATTTATATATTCAGTAAACCGTTTTATCTCTGTTTCTCTACCAATTATCTCTGCCATACGTCAAATTATTTTCCGCTACAAATATACGAAAAGCATATATTTTAGCAAGTAATTTTAAAATTACTTGCTAAAATATGCATTAAAATATATTTTTAGCGAATACCACAAACAAAAAGGGCGCCAAACTATTTGTTCGGCACCCTTTTAAAATCTATGCTAAAATCTATTGAATATTCAATTATTTAGCACCAAACATCCAATACCAACAGGTACTCCATGCGCCGCCTCCATCGCCTTCTTCCGGCCATGCAAGCACCATATTCCTCGGGCTCAATCTTAAGATGTCATAATGATAAACAGGAGCTTTATCATTATTGGGTTGCATACCGACAAGAACTGTTACGTCTTGGGTATCCAACACACCGATAGACCAAAGAGCGTCACCGCCGGCATTCATTTTCGTTTTAGTCATATCTAAAGCGAAAGTACCATTTGCCTTTGTGTCGTTTGTTCTTGTTTTCACAAGAGTCATACCTTTGGAAGAAAATGTCATGTAAGCACCTTTGTTTTCACCTTCCATCTGATCGAGATCACCCGCAGATTGACCCCACCAACCAGGAGCGGTATCAGACAAATAACCACCATTTCCAAATACTAACGGTGCTTTTTCGTCCCATGTCCAAGCCTTAGATTCTTTACCTGCCAATAATATCATTGGGTCAAGAGATATGAAATCACAAACTGCTGTTTTTCCACCATCAACAGAAGTAACGGTAACGGTAAGACCTCCACTTGCATGTGTACGTGTTACTGTCAGTTCACCTCTTACTTCGTCGAAAGACATGGTAAATGAATTGGGTTCAATAGAAGGTTCCAAACTCCACTTTAGTTCCTTGTTGGAAGCGTCAAGTGGCAATACATGTGTAGCAATTGTTATCGTTTGACCCACTTGAAGTTCCACTTCTTCCAATTTAGCAGTACTGCCAGGAAGAGTTATCCTTACTTCTTCTACCGGACGAAGTACGGTAACTTCGCAAGATGCTTCAAATTCGCCATCCTCTGTGGTAACGGTAATGATAGCTTCACCCGGAGCTATTCCGACTACTTTACCGTCGCTGGCTACTGTAGCTTTTGTCTCATCGCTTGAACTCCATGTTACAAATTTGTTAGTAGCATTTTCGGGTTCGATAGTAGGTTTGAGATATCCATCTTCGCCTACAATGAGCGTCATCTCTTTGAGATTAAGTTTCACTCCGGTTACGAGGAATCCTTTTACTACGGTAATTTTACAAACAGCTGTTTTATTGCCGTCTACTGTGGTAACGGTAATATCGGCATCTCCAACTCCTACAGCAGACACTCCACCATTTTCGTTAACCAATGCAATCTCGGAATTGCTTGAACTCCATGTTACATCTTTGTTAGAGGCTCTTGCCGGAGCAATGGTTGCTTCTAATGAAATCACAGAATTCAACGCAATCGTATCAACTTCATGATTTAACGTTACACCGGTTACGGGAATCGGTGCAGGTTCATACATGAAATCACTTTTGTCGATCTCGTTATCGCAAGCTGTAAATAAAACCACAGCTGCCATTAAATAAAATGCAATTTTTTTCATGCTATATCTATTTTTGATTTATTAATCATTTCGCTTTAAACATCCAATACCAGCATCCGCCCCAATCGCCTGTTTTTACATCACCGTCTTCCGGCCATGCAAGAACCAGTTCTTCTTCTGTTAATTTAAGAATGTCGTAGTCATTAACAGGGCCTTCGCCTCTATTTTGCATTTTTCCTACAAGAACAGTTGTATTTGAGGTAAACAATTTACCCTTAGACCAAACAAGAGAAGGATCTATTTTTATCCATTCAGCACCTGCCGGTTGATCTTCATTCAGTTCTTTTTCAAAATCTGCAACCCAAAGCGGAGAAGTTCCGGCAACTGTTTTGCCTCTATCCATGTCAAAACGGAAAGTACCGGCTTGTTGAGTATTATTGTTTCTAATTTTCGTAAGAGTAGCACCTTTGGCAGAGAAAATCATATAAGCACCGTCTCCTTCACCTACAGCGTTACTTTCTGTTCCGATATCAGCGAGAGTACGACCCCACCAAGATGGTTGTCTGTCACTCCGGTAACCACCGTTACCCCATATTTTGTCTTCTCCACTTTCACCACCATTCCATGTCCAGGCTTTCTCACCTTCACCGCAGAGAAGCGCCCATGCGGGATCTACATTGAAAGTTTCTTCAACGGTAACAGGATATTCAAGAGGAGACCACGAAGGTACTGTACCGTCTGCATTCAAAACATTAACATAAATGGTATACTCGCCCACTAAAACAAATGATTGAACAGAATCAGCAAAAGTTCCAACAATGGTACCCAATCCATGTACGAACGAAGTTAAAGCAGGAGCCAAACCTTCGCTGCTGAATTTTAGATAATTACTTTTTACCATCGTACCTTGATTAATTTTGCTTTCAAACGGGATTACTTCAACTTTTATTTTAGCTCTTGCTTCTGCTTCAGTAACAGAGCCTGTCATCTGCATCCGATCTTCAATCGGTGCACACGATGCAAAAGCCATTATGCCGATTATGACAATAACAAATATACTTAAGAAGTTTTTCATATTCTCTATAGTTTTAATTTGATTCATATAAATTTATTTGTATTCAGTCAAAATGGATTCAGGTCCCCAACCTTCGTTTTGTATCAAACCGCCATTTGCCAAATCAATTTCATATTGAGGGATCATAAAGAAACCACCTTTAGTAGCTCGATAGCGTGCACTTATGTTGCCTGCATTACCTTGCACTTTCATGGCAGTAAGATCTCCGTTGTTAAAGATAGGCGAATTGTACATATCATCCAATGCCTGTTCGGCTATATGCCAACGGCGAATATCACCCCAGCGAGTTCCTTCAAAAGCCAACTCGTAGCGACGTTCTCTTTGAATCGCTGCAAGACTGTAACCAACGCCGGGTAATCCTACCCGAGCACGTACTCTATTCATTCCGTCAGCAGTTCCTGAAACTTCAGAATGCATCAGAAGAATATCGGCAAAGCGCATCAAAGGTATATCACAAGCATGACCAACTTGGAAATGGTCTCCTGTATAGCTTTCGTATTTATCACTGCTCCAAAAAGAATTTAAGAATGTACCGGCGGGAATATTTGCGTTTCCACCGTAAGCCCTGATAGCAACAATTTTCTTTTGCCACAATCCGGTTTCTTCCATTTGGCCATCAGCTCCATAAGTATAGCCGCGTGATTCTTCTTCCACATTGTATATAGAAGCTTTGCGACGAGGATCCGTTGGTTCGTCAGTTTGCCATTGGCTCCATAATCTGCTACTGACAGGACCTATTCCCCAGCCTTGTCCCATAGGGAAAATATTTTCGTAACGATTTTTAGCCGCATCATTGCGAATAGCGAAATACAAACTGAGCTGATTGGTAAAATTGTTCTGGCCAGTATTACTCCAGTCATTTAAACCGATACATTTAACCACAAACACTTGTTCAGGGTTCGATCCGTCTCTTATCCAAGTCGGAGCATCAGCTGCGTATGGATAATCCGGTTTCGATACGCTGTTGGTATAGGCCCAAAGCGAACGGAAATCCGAAACCAAATCATGACCCGAATTGTCGATACAATCTTTCAATGCAGCAATTACTTGTGCTCTTGTCACTTCTCCTCCATCATTAATCGGAAGAGATGTTTTTTCGTAAAAGCCGGTATAGAACAACCATACACGAGCCAACATACCTGCTGCTGCCCATTTAGTAATGACACCGCTTCTCACACCTGTGTATTTTGTCGAAGGCATTATAGAATATGCGTTCCACAAGTCGGTGCCGATTTGTTGGAAGATTTCTTCCTGCGTAGCTTGTTTGGGAGATTCCATTGCATCTTCTACAGTTTCAGGAGTACCTTTTATCAGAGGCACATTACCCAACAATTGAACCAATTCGAAATAGAAATAAGCACGCAATACTTGAGCTTCTCCCATTTTTTGGTTCTTCAAATCACCTTCGTCCAACACATTTAATGCATTTATTGTAGCAGTAGCACGGGAAATACCCCTGTAATTACGTTCCCAAAAGCCACGGAATGTGTTAACACTTTTAGTTAACAAGTGGTTGATAGCTTGCATTCCTCCGTCATTTCCAAATCCACCACCACCACCAAAACGATCATCCGAAGCTAATTCGGATACCAAAAAATAAGATGCGGAAGGCTCCTGATTCATGAGTTGACTCATAACGGCATATACACCGGTAAGCAGTTGATCAGCGTCTGTTTCCGTTTTAGGGAAAGTTTCCGAGTTCTTTTGTGTAAAACTTTGGGTATCCAAAAAGTCTTCACAAGAGGAAAACACGCTTACTGCCAATATGACGATAATAAAATTAATTATTTTTTTCATTTTTTTAACTTTTTATGTTTTTAAAAATTAAAATGTTAACTGAACGCCCATTAAGAAAGTTTTAGCAGACGGATAATATCCCACGTCAACTCCTTGAGCCCAACGAATATTTCCATCACCGGAGAAACCTATGTCAGGATCTGTTCCCGAATAGCCGGTAAAAGTAAACAAGTTCTGAGCGGATACATAAAGACGCGCTTGACTCAATGGGAATTGAGGGCATAAGCGTTTGAAATCATAACCCAATATGATATTTTGAATTCTCACATAGTCACCTTTTTCAAAGAAGATGTCTGAGACTCTCGAATAGTTAGTACTGCTTCCTCCCATTGTTAAACGAGGCCATTTGTTAGAAGTACCTTCACCTGTCCAACGGTTAAATACATCAGTTGTATAATTTTGGTATTCAGTGTCGGCAAAAGAGCGATAAGACTTCGCAATAAGATGTCCGAATGCGCCGGTACCGGTAACCGTAAAGTCAAAGCCTTTGTATTCCATATTGATAGAAAATCCGAGTCTGGTTGTCGGGATACTGTTTCCGATATTGACTCTGTCGTCAGGGGTAATTGGTCCGCTAACCTTACCGTCTGCATTCAAAAATCTCACATCACCCGGTTGTGAACTTCCTCCTGTAATTGCATTGTAAGCATCTGCTTCAGCTTGATTTTGAAGAATACCGTCTGTTTTGTAAGCATAGAAGAAACCCATCGGTTGACCTACCTCCAAGCGGTAAATATAATCGGTATTTTGACTTAATAAGTTGATAGGTCCGTTGATGAGACCTGCAGCATTGGCAATCTTCGTCACTTCGTTTTTGTTGTAACTTCCATTCACGTTCACACCATAAGAGAAATCGTTGATACGATCGTTCCAGCTGAGTGACAATTCTACTCCTCGGTTTCTAACGTCTCCACCATTCATACTCGGTTCGTCGTATCCCCAAGCTTTAGAGATCGGAGCAGGCAACAACCAGTCTTTGGTAGTTCTTTCATACCAGTTGAAAGTAAGTCCTAAACGACTGTCCAAGAAACGGGCTTCAACGCCTAAGTCTGTCATTTGATTGGTTTCCCAAGTGACTTCCGGATTTTGAAGAACGCCGGGTACTGCACCTATGGCTTCAGATCCGATTTGTTTGCTGTCACCGAAGAAATAAACAGCATCCGGCTGGTTGAGTTTATATGTTGAGAGGTATTGGAACGGGCCGATAGCAGCGTTACCGTTTTGTCCCCAGTTAGCAGTCAAACGCAAGAAATCTAATTTGCCTTTCAAACCTTCCATAAAAGCTTCGTTGCTCACAATCCAACCTCCCGAAACCGATGGGAAGTATCCCCAACGTTTTCCGCGAGCAAAGTTTGAAGAACCGTCGGAACGTAAACCTACAGTTGCCATATACGTTTCTTTGTAGTTATACATCACACGTCCGAAGAAAGAAGCCAATCCGCCTTGTCCCCAAGGACTACCGCCGGCTCTGCGTTCGCTGAGTGCATTTGGTTTGGTGTTGTCTACCCAACCGTAATCCCAACCCATGTTGAAAATACTGTTATTACCGCCTGCGCTTACATTTTCACCGTAACCCCATTTTTCAACTGATTGTCCTATCAATGCAGTAATATGGTGTCCATCTACCAACTTGGTGAACGTTAACGTATTGTCTAAAGTCCAACTGTAACCCAAACTCATATTTTGGTCTACACTTTCAAGGTTTGTGATTGAAGTGTTGCTCCAATGAGCCGGTTGGCTTTGGCTGCGATATGTACTTCCTGTCATATTATAGCCATACAATGATTTGAATGTCAATCCCTTGATCGGTTGAATTTGCAAGTAGGCACTTGCTCTCAAGCCATGGTTTTTGCTCAAGTTCAAACCTTGTGAACTCATAGCAGTTGAACCGATCGGGTTAGCGAAGTTGTCTTGGATGCTCCAACCGTCTCTTACCCTGCTGTCGTAATCATAATAGCTGCCGTCTGCATTATATACAGGCATCAATGGGTTAGCACACAACACACCGTGGAAAGCATTCCAATAAATACCTTCGGTTGAAACACCACTATTGACACGATAGTTGTAGTTCAAAGTTTGACCGATTGTAATCGCATCGAAATCTTTCACTTTTAACAATACATGGTCGCTATTGATACGGAAAGTGTGTCTTTTATATTTCGACTGAGAGGCTTCTCCGAAAATACCGTCTTGTTGAAGAAACGAATAACCTATTGAGAATTTAGACATTTCATTACCGCCGGTTAAATTGAAAGCGTGGCTTTGAGTAACAGCACCTTTATTATAGAAAGCATCTACCCAATCGGTACCGTTCCATTTGCCGTCCATAATGTCTTGATACATTCCGTTAGGTAAATCCCTTTGCCAGTTGATCATAGGACGATCTTCATTGAATCTTATTTCGTTTTGTACCTGTATATATTCCTTGGCATTCAACATATCAGGTTTTTTAGCCATATACTGCTGTCCGTAATATCCATCATAAGAAATTCTTGGTTTTCCTGCTTTTCCTTGTTTGGTAGTAACCAAGATTACACCGTTGGCAGCTCTTGAACCGTAAATAGCAGCAGAAGCAGCATCTTTCAAAATGTCGATTGATTCGATATCTGCAGGGCTCATGTGGTTCAATGCGTCGTTTCCGGCAGCAACTCCGTCAATAATGTATAACGGTCTTCCTTCGCCGTTGGTACCGAGACCACGGATATTAACGATATAACCGGAACCCGGTTGTCCATTAACTTGAGTAATGTTTACCCCCGGTGTTTTACTTGACAAAGCCGTAAATACGTTGGTAGTACTCAATCTTTGGATGGCATCGCCACTTACTTGAATAGTAGCACCGGTCATCAATTTTTTCTTTTGCACACCGTAACCGATAACGACCACTTCTTCTAATGATTTGGAATCTTCTCTCAATGTGATATTATGCACACCTCCGTTGGCTGCAACTTTGAATGACTGAGTAAGATAACCGATGTAACTTACATCAACAGTAGCACCGGGAGCCACACTCAAGGTGAAAGTACCGTCCATACCGGTAATAGTACCTATTGACGTTCCTTTTACTGCTACGTTAACTCCAATCAACGGTTCGCCCGACGAATCGGTTATTGTACCGCTGATGCTAACAGTTTGTTGTGTTTCTGCGGAAACCGTATTAACCGATAGGGCTAACATAAAAACACTACATGCAAGCAGTAGTGAATAATTCCGCAAAGATTTGAAAATTTGGGAAACTGAAACTTCCCTTTTAAACTCTCTTTTTGAATTCATAACTTTTTTTAAATTTTTAGTTTGAAATAGTGCTAGAAAATTGCTGCATTGCCCAAACTATATCTGAACAATAAAGCAGCGAAAGATTAATTTTTTTTGATTGTTAATTGTGTTTTACTTCATGGGCAAATAATGTTTTTAATGGTTCAACTTATTAGACTGTATTTATGTTATTAAGAAAATTTAAAATGTTACTGCAAAAATAATGATTTTTTAATACAATATGCAAATATGGGGAATTTTGTTTTGTAATTTTGTAACATTTATGTAAAATTTGTAACAAAATCGCGTAAAATTTGCAACTTGAAGTAACGAGGAAGGATGTTTTTGGTATAAATAACTGAATAATAGAATAACTGAGTAACTGAAATGGAGAAAATCAGTTACTCAGTTATTCTATTATTCAGTTATTATCTTATTCTGCCTTTATTGCTTTCACAGGGTTATCATTCGCTACGCGCCAATTTTGGAAAGTTACCGTACAGGCAGTGATTATTCCAACAACGGCAAAAGCGAGTAAATAAACCCACCAGTACATCGGTGTTTTATAGGCAAAGTTTTCTAACCAATGATAAACAGCATACCATGCCAATGGAGCTGCTATAACAAAGCAAATCAGTAATATCCTGAAATATGCCTTGTTAAACATAACGATAATTCCCATGACGGATGCTCCAAGCACTTTACGGATGCCAATTTCTTTACGTCGACATTCGCTGTCGAATACCACTAATCCGAATACGCCAACGATGGATATAAATATGGCAATCAAGCTAAATAAGGATATTAAGGAACTTAAGGAAGCTTCTTTTTCGTAGAGTCGCTGCAAAACCTCATCATAAAAACGAACTTCAAACGGATAATCCGCATCAAATCCGGAAAGTGTTTTTTGAATGTGCGACATGGCTGCACGTAAATCCGTGCCTGCTTTTACTTTGATGTAGGCAATATTCGGTTGATTGCCCCAATTTTCGGTTCCCCATACATAAAATGCCATCGGAACTACCGCTGTGCGAAAAGAGGCAAATTTCACATCAGGCATAAAGCCGATGATTTCTCCACTGTAGTCAATGGTTGTGTTAAGTTCCAAATTGTATTGTGGAATTCCTAACTTTACCCGCATAAAAAGTTAAGACTGTTTTTATTTATATTCTCAAATTCTTCTATTGTTAAATTATTTATAGCCGAATGCCTTCTTTTTTTGTTGTACCAAATT
>JAIRVZ010000015.1 GCA_031253625.1 Dysgonamonadaceae bacterium | reverse complement strand
CCGATATAGAAATTCCACGCCGTTAAGGGAACATTATCGAAATATTGTGTGTCGTTGATATACACACGACCGACCTTTCCTAACTCCTCCGAAAGAGGCAAACATCCCTTCTCCTTTGGTGAGGAACGGAGCGTGAGGCTTGGCTTTTCTATTTCGTTACTACCGGCAATCGGATAATTGGCAATGTCTTCTTGCGGCTCTACATCTTCTAATAGATGCAGACGACGCAATTTTCCTCCTATCTCTACCAAATTCCAAAATTTTTCCCCATTTTCGGGATAAGGCACACGCGGAAAATCTATTTTTAAAAATTCCTTGTATTTTTCGCGGTAAGCAGGGCTATGCAATATAGCGTAGATGTAATCTGAAATATCTATTGGAGCAAAAGTGTTTTTAGTTTCTTCTTTTTCTTCGGTAAATGGCAATCCTAAGCATTGAGATATTTCTTTAGTGATTGATATGTTCAGGTTGGGTATTTTCTTGTTAGGCATGCGTACTCCATTGTTGCCAATATCTCCGTCAATATAAAGATATAGAGGAAAAACATAGTATGGGGCAAAGGGTTGAGAACTAATTTCGAGAAGTTTGTTTGTAATCAAACAAATAAAATGCTTCTGACTGCCAAATTGACGCGAAGTTACAAAGCCAATATTTTCACCATTAATAAAGTGCTGCATCACTTTATATCTATGTCGTTGAACCTTTTTTAAATCATAATTGATATAACGAATATCAAAAGGACGATAAGCAAGTAACTGATTGTTTTTAGCAAAAGGAACAAAACTTACAAGGTTGGCATCATCATGAGTTTTAATTCCACTTGAATATACAGAAAACAACTCACTGACTTTAAATCCTTTCTCATATTCTTCTTTCAATTCAAAATCTTTGGGTACAAAAAAACAGTTATGATTGAAGTATTGGATTTGTTGCCATGGTATTGTTTTCAGGTTATTATTGAGAAGGAAGTTGTATTTTTCGGTTCGTTTACCGTATAAATCGTTATGATAAACATCGGCGGGCGTATTGGAATTGCTTGTTTTGACAAAAATATTGATAGAAACTCCCTGTTGAATATCAAAAACATTTTCATCTTTAGTTCCATCGGGTGCGGTTTCTTTCTTTTTAGTGTTGCCGTGCAGGTCGAGAATGTAGATCTTATCAAAGGTTTTGAGTAAATTTTTGCGCATTTGCCGATGTATCAGTCCATCAATGAAACTGTTATTTGAAATGTAAGCCAATATGCCGCTGCCGTTCTTTTCGATAAAATATTGACCATACCGGATAAATTTTATATAATCGTCGGAAAGTGGTTGAATGTTTCGCTCGTTTAATCCTTGTTTGTAGTCTGCAAGTAAATTATTAATCCAAGTACTTTTATTTTGACTGCTTACGCTATACGGTGGATTCCCAATAACAACCATAACCGGGACATCCTGTTTAATACGGTTTGCCTCGTTTGCTTCGTCGCTCAGCCATTTAGCAAAAGGGATTTCGGTTTTTGCTTGTGCTTTGTGCAGGCTGTTGGTGAGATATATTTGCAGTCGTTCATTTGTGGACAGTTTGTATCCGGTTTGTTTCAAAATCAATTCCAAATTTAGGTGTGCCATGGCGTAAGAAGCCATTAGTATTTCAAAACCGTTGATTCGTGGAATCAGGTGAGCATTTGCATAACTTTGCCACATTCCTTTTTGGCTTTTAAAGCGTTGGTATATATTTTGTACCACTTCGGCAAGAAAAGCGCCTGTTCCGGTTGCGGGGTCAAGAATTTGAACACGATGATAATCTTTTTCTTCTTTTTTCAGTGTGCCGTCGTTTTGTTTGATATTCTGATTCAACGTTACTTTTGACATATCGGCTAATCCTTCCGACAGTCTAAAATCGTTTTTTAAAATATCGTCCACCGCCTGAACAATAAACTGCACTACAGGTTTTGGCGTGTACCAAACCCCACGGCTTTTGCGTAAAGCAGGGTCGTATTCGGCAAGAAAAGTTTCGTAAAAATGAATGATTGGATCGTGGTCTGTTTCTTCAAATTCTTTGATGATGGCGTTGATATCCACATAGTTAAATAAATCTGCCAAATCGTCCACTACCCAAAAAATACGCTCGTCTAAATCGAAGCCTGCCACATAGTTGAAAAGTTTGCGTAAAAATGGATTTGATTTCGATATCAGTTGTGCCGCTTTGCCGCGTGTAAATGTACCTGTGATTTTGTCATTAAATTTGGCGGCAAACATTCCGTAAGCAATAGTTTGAGCGTAAATGTCGGCAAAATCTTTGTGGGAAATATCTTTTATCAAGATTTCTCGAAAGCCTGTTAATTGTCCGTATAAAGAATTACTTTCAGCCGCGCTAGAATTGAATCCCTCATTTTCATTCAAGGCGTTTTCGATAATGTTTGCCAGTAGTAGTGCTTTGGCAGCCATTATTTTAGAAAGGTGAATAGATGTTTGTATCTCTTTTCCCTGATAGCCGACAAAAAGATTGATTAATGCAACAAATGTGTCAAATTGCGTTTTATCGGCTTCGATTCCATTCTTTGTTGTTCTTGCAATTTTAACAGTAGCGATATGGCGCACGTCGTCGTTACAATCGTTTACAAAAAGTTGAAAAGTGAGATAATCGGTGATTATCAGGTTGTTTAAAGACTGTTTATACCGGTCAAACTGTTCTTTGTTTGCGTTACTGTTCAGATCTGTGTCAATGTCTTTTGCTTCAATGTATCCGATGGGGATTTCTTTACGGGTGATAATGTAGTCGGGCGCACCGCAGGCTATTCGCTTGGGTTCGTTGGTTACAGTCAATTCTGTGTTTAATTTTCCCCCTTCAGATGGGTCAATAGATGCGATTTTTTCCAACAAAGATTTCAAAGCGAAACGATAAGTATGTTCCGTCGCATTACCTCCTTTGTATATCCTGTCAAGTTCGGCGATGTATTCTTTGATATAATCGGTTGTTGGGCGATTTGACATTTTTTATTATCTATTTTTGCAAAGATACATTTTTTAATCAACACCCTAATGTCACCCAATCTCTTTCAATATCGCAAAGCGCAGCATCAGCATTTTTTGTCCTGCGTTGTCGAAGTCGATGTTTGCTTTTGCGTTGTCGCCGGTGCCTTCGACGGAGATGACGGTTCCGATGCCGAATTTTTGATGTTCTACGCGCATTCCGGGGTTGGGGGAGATTGAAGTTCCGGATTTAAAATTTAAAGTTTGGGATACTGAGTTTAATGGTTTGAGTCTCGTGTTTTGAGTTTCTGGTTTTACCTCCTTTCCTTTCAGATTTTCTCCTGCTCCCCCTGAGGTTCTTCTAACTCTTCTTCCTTCGACATTTTCCCCAAAAATATTTTGGCTTTTTGGAGGAAAGGAGCGAAAACTAGTTCTTGGAGGAAAGGTGAAAGTGTTTTCTTCTTCGCTAAATCCATGTTCCGTAACGGGGATAGACATTTTTCTAGGGATTTGGAGTACGAGGCTTCCGTCGATTTCGTCTAAGAAACGGCTTGGTTCGCACATCGTAAGTTCGCCCCATCGAAAACGTAATTGCGAATACGACAGGGTCAAATTCTTTTCGGCGCGGGTTACGGCTACGTAAAACAATCGGCGTTCTTCTTCCAAATCTGCCTTAGATGCCAACATCTGCGTATTGGGAAAAAGGTTTTCTTCTAAGCCTGTTACATATACAAACGGGAACTCCAATCCTTTTGCGGCATGAATCGTCATCAGCGAAACTTTATTGGTATCGTCGTCTTTTTCATCCACTTCCGACACTAAGGCTATGTCTTGCATAAAGGCATCCAAAGTTGGCGATTGATTTTGTTCCTGTTCATATTCTCCGCCGGGAGCGGATCCCGGAGCGTCAAGTTGTCCTGTTGAAAAGGCTTGTATGGCGTTGAGCAATTCTTCGACATTTTCTTTTCTGTTGATGGATTCGGGCGTGTTTTCTTTTTGAAATTCCGACAATATTCCCGAAGCCGCCACAATAGAA
>JAIRVZ010000041.1 GCA_031253625.1 Dysgonamonadaceae bacterium | reverse complement strand
TTGGGAATAACCGCCACACCGATAAAGCTGCAGCAGAATACAGACTTAAACGGCGAGCGTTTTTCCAAACTTGTTATGCTTACAAGCCGCTCAAAAAAAGGTAATTTCTTCAAGGATATAATCCACGTCGGGCAGGTACAAGAGATGGTAGAACTTGGTTTTTGGAGTCGCTTGAAATATAATGCCGCCGGTTTCGACGGTTCGATGTTGATTTACAACTCCTCAAAATCGGAATATACCGAAGAAAGCGTACAGCGAGCATTTAACGCAAACAATATTCACGCACAAATAAAACAGCAACTTGATGAAAATGGCAACCGCCGACACATTCTCGTATTTGTTCCTTCAGTACAGGAGGCTATTGATTTCAGCCGACAATATCCAGATTCTGCGGCGATTTACGGCGAAATGCACAAAGCGGAAAGGGAAAAGGTTATAGATGATTTCAGAAAGGGAAAAACCCGTGTAATATTTAACGTGCGGGTTCTTTCAACCGGCTTTGATTACACCGGAATTGATTGTATCATTTTCGGCATTTCAACTGCATCTATCGCCTTGTATTATCAAATCGTGGGACGAGGAACCCGCATTGACCCGGATAAAAAGGACTGTTTGATAATAGACCTTGCCGGCAATGTTGAACGCTTCGGACGTGTTGAGGACATAACCTTTGAAAAGGGGAAAATCTGGCGAATGTTCGGGACAGGCTCAAAGCTGTTATCCGGCATACCGATACACGACATCGGAAAAGTAACAAAAGAAGATGTCTGCAAAATGGAAACCAATACTTCCGATAAGGCAAGGATTTTAGAGTTTATGCCTTTCGGTAAGTACAAGGGCGAACGTATATCCGACATCCCGATTGATTACAAGAAATGGATGTTAGATAAATTTGAGTGGACAGCCGCGAATGAAAATTTGCGGAAGTCGATACTGATGTATATGCAAGTAGAACCCGAATTTCAATATCAGTAGTAATTATGGCGAGACCTTTAAAAAACAACGCTGAATATTTTACGCACGATTCGGATATGAGGAATGACGTAAAGATAAGGGCGCTTAGAAGAAAATTCAAACACATCGGTTATTCTGTGTGGTGTTTCCTTTTAGAGGTTCTAACAGATAGCGATTACTTTGAAACGAATTGGGATGAAATAAACATCGAACTACTTTCCGCCGACTTCGACATATCCTCCGAAGAATTAAGAGAGATAGTTGAATACTGCGTAAAATTAGATTTACTTCAAATTGAAAATAACAAGCTATTTTCAAAAACACATAGAGACAGGTTTAATGCTCTTTTGGTAAAACGTTCAAGGGATAGAGATTATATCAAGAGCGAAAAAGAGGTTATTGCTAACGAAAACCCTACGGAAATTCCAAACAATGAAGTTATCGTTACCGATAAAGAGGTTATCGTTACCGAAAATGACATAGTAAAGGAGAGTAAAGAAGAGTATAGTAAAGAAGATAATAATATCTCTAACGAGATATATGCCGAGCCTGTTTCTGTTTCAAGTGAATTTTCAAAATTTATTTCAGACTTCAACAAAATACGTGGCAGTCGTTTTCAGGCAATAGACAAAGTAAAAAGGCAATTCAATGCGAGGTTAAAAGAGGGGTTTACCCATGCGCAAATGTTACAAGCTCTGGAAAACGCGATGCAGGATAAATTCCACATAACCGAAGAATACAGATTCCTCACCCCTGAGTTTTTCACTCGACCGGATAAAATCGAAAAATTCCTAAACGTGCAACAAAAAGAGAAACCCTCTATTGCACCGGAGAAGTTAGGAGTTGGCGAGTGGATGCGCCTGGACGGAACACGCACATACGGAACAGGAAGCGGTACAGTTCCGAATGATGCGCCGCCCAGACCTTCGGAAGCGTGGTGGTGGAATGCAGGATTAAACCAATGGAATATGTAAAGTGATGAGATGGCGTGAATTACATATCGAAGTTCCATACGGAAAAACAAGCGGGCAGGTAAAAACCTTTTGCCCTGAGTGTCGCGACAGTAGGCATAACAAAAGAGATAGAAGCCTCTCGTGCGACCTTTCGACCGGTATGTTTAACTGCCATTACTGCGGATATTCGGGATGCGCCGCACCGAAACAGGAAAATTGGCAAAAGCCTTTCGTAAACCCGCGACCTTTGTCCAGTAAAAAGCCGGAATATAAAAAGCCGAAACCACAATCTGGAACAGGGGCATTAAGCGAAAAAGCCCTCAAGTGGTTTAAGGGACGCGGAATAAGCGAGGAGGCATTAAAAGCTCTGAAAGTAACAGAAGGGCAGGAATGGATGCCGCAAAAGAACGGAAACGCCAACACGGTACAATTCAATTACTACCATAACGGAGAGTTGGTAAACACGAAGTTCAGAACCGGCGACAAATGTTTCAAACTTGTAAGCGGGGCGGAATTGATTCCGTACAATCTTGACGGTATCAAAGGCACTAAAGAAGCTATCATCACAGAGGGGGAAATAGATGCGCTTTCGTTTTACACAGCAGGAAGAAAAGATGTTATAAGTGTTCCGAACGGCGCAAATGCCAATCTGACTTTCCTTGATGATTACATCGAAACGTATTTTGATGACAAAGAAACTATCTACATCGCCGTTGATACCGACACAAAAGGGGTTGGATTGCGGGATGAATTGCTCCGGAGGTTCGGAGTAGAGCGATGCAAGATAATGAATTACGGCGAGGGGTGCAAAGATGCAAACGAACACCTGATAAAATACGGACGGGATTCCCTTTTGAAGCACTTGAATGAATCACACGAAATCAAGGTTGACGGTGTTTTCCAAGTATCTGATTTTGAGCAATCTCTTGATGCGCTGTTTGAGAATGGAATGCAAAGAGGGGTATTGGTCGGGCATACAAATTTTGATGCGCTTTGCTCCTTTGAAACAAAACGGCTGTGTATCGTTTCAGGCATTCCTGGAAGCGGGAAATCTGAATTTATTGATGAAATTGCCGAGCGGTTGAACATGCGTTACGGTTGGCGTTTCGCTTATTTCAGTCCCGAAAATGCGCCTTTGGCTTATCACGCCTCAAAACTCATAGAGAAGTTTACGGGGAAGAAATTCAGCCGGCAAACGCTGAAATACGGCGAATACAAGCAGGTAAAGGAACACATGGAAAATAACTTTTTCTTTATCTCTCCGCCGGATAATTTCAAGGTTGATAACATTCTTGAAAAGGCAAAATATCTTGTCCGTAAAAAAGGCATAAAAGCCCTTGTCATTGACCCGTACAACCGGCTTGAAAGCGAACAGGGAAACCGAAACGAAACGCTGTATATAAGCGAATTATTGGATAAATTGACAAATTTCGCACAGATAAACGATGTTTTGGTTGTCCTTATGGCACACCCGACAAAACTGCAAAAGAACAAAGACGGAAAGATTGAAGCCCCGACATTATACGACATCAGCGGCTCTGCTAACTTCTTCAACAAAGCGGATTTTGGAATCGTGGTACACAGGAAGCGCGAAGAAAACTACATCGAAGTTCACGTTCAAAAAGTAAAATTCCGGCACTTGGGCGAACCGGGAGTATGTCTGTTTAAGTACAATATCAATAACGGGCGGTACACACCATACGATTCGAGCGCTCACGGAAACGATGTGAATTGGGATAACAGCAACCACTTGGCAAAACAAACGCAAGACAGAATGCAGGAAGCAGAGCGATATTCATTCCTTGATTTCGATGCCCCTGCAGAGGATTGTCCATTTTAATAAACAATGAAGTACGAAGATTTGAAAATACGGCAAAGTTGGACGCTTGAACAGAAGATAGACCACACAGTAGGAACTATTGAAGCATTTCTCGCTAAAACGGACGGAAAAGGCTATATAAGTTTCTCTGGTGGCAAGGATTCGACAGTATTGTTGGATATTGCGCGGAAGTTCGTCCGGCAGGGATTCCCCGCCGTGTTCTGTAACACAGGCAACGAATTCCCCGAAATAGTACAATTTGTCCGTACATTCGACGATGTTTCAATCATCAAACCTAAAATGCGTATTCCTGATGTTCTTGAAAAGTACGGATTTCCTATCATAAATAAAGAGCAAAGCCAATATATACGCGAATACAAACATGCGCTATCAGAAAAAAATAAGGATAAGCGTTTGAACGGAAAAATAAACAAAAATGGTAGAGTAATTGGGAAGATTTCCGATAAATGGAAATTTCTCTTGAATGCCCCATTTGAAGTGTCAGAGCAATGTTGCAATAAGCTAAAAAAAGAACCTTTTGGAATGTTTGAAAAAGAAACAGGATTACTTCCGATAATCGGAACGATGGTTGATGAAAGTTTAGTTAGGTTTCAAAAATGGTTAAAACAGGGTTGTAATTCATTTGATTCAAAACGAATAGCAAGTTACCCATTGTCAATATGGAAAGAAGCCGATATTTGGACATATATCCGTAAATTCAATATAAAATATTCCCCGATATATGATAAAGGCTGTAACAGAACAGGTTGTATGTTTTGCGGGTTCGGCTGTCATCTTGAAAAAGGAATGTTTAATCGTTTCGATATGCTCAACCATATACATCCGAAGGCATATCAGCTATTTATGAATTACACGAACAGCGGAATTACTTATCGGGAAGCACTTGAATACACCGGAATTATACTGCCGGACAGCAAAAACAGACAACAAACGATATTCAATTATGGCGATTTATATTAAGAATAAAAGTAAACACTAATAAAGTAAACAGTTAT
>JAIRVZ010000012.1 GCA_031253625.1 Dysgonamonadaceae bacterium | reverse complement strand
AATTTGGTACAACAAAAAAAGAAGGCATTCGGCTATAAATAATTTAACAATAGAAGAATTTGAGAATATAAATAAAAACAGTCTTAACTTTTTATGCGGGTAAAGTTAGGAATTCCATACTTAACGGTGAGTACGAACTCAAATTTGACGGAGACAAATTAATCTTCTCAAAAACTTCCATTATTGCGGCAGATGAGTATAAATATAAATTTGAACTCAAAAAAGATGCCGGCAAATAACGAACGATAGTATGAAAGTGGGGGAGTATCGTCTACCTGAACCTATGTATATAAATTTGTCGCAGAAAATAAACAAACTTACACTAATTAAAATGAAAACAAAATGAAACAGAAAATGATTAAAAAAATAAGTATGCTTTTGCTATTCTACTTTACTATAGCAATTAGCTCTCTCGCCCAAAACTCTAACCAGGGCAAAGATTTCTATGTAGCATTCGCAAGTAACGACCTCAACGCTGTAGGCAATGTTGAATTGAGATTGAGAATCGTTACTACCGAAGCAGCGCAAGTAACGCTGTCTTTTACGGAAGACAGTAATCTGAAGACTACTTTTACGGTTCCTGCCGGAAAAGTTCACAACTATGTATTGACACCGGCGCAGGCAACAGCTTCTTATTCGGCTTTATCGACCAATACTTCCAGAAATAAGAAGTCTATCCGTGTAACAGCATCGGCTCCAATATTGCTGTATGCATCGAACAGCGGTAACCAATCGATCGACGTTACCAACATTTTGCCTGTAGGAAATTGGGGGACAGAGTATTATAATTTTAGTATGTCTCCTGCAAGTTCAAGCCACTTTAGCGGAATTATAATGGTTGCCGCAGAAAACAACACGGTAGTTAATTGGATGGCGGGAATTTACAGTATAACTACTACCTTACAGGCGGGAGAAATGTATTATTATCATGCTTCGACATATACAGGAACGAAATTTTCATCTAACAAGCCATTTGCTCTTTTCGAAAATATTACATCAGCGACAGTAAGCGGTAAGTCATCTTTTACATTCGAACAATTGCCTCCAACCTCCCAATGGGGTACCCGGTTCATTGTGCCGTCTAACCTTTTGAATGCCACTTATGCGCGTATTTTGTGTAACCAGATAACCCAGGTTAAAGTTACTTATACAGACGGCAGCGTTAGTAATTTTACTCTCGATCCGGCATATTCTACAGCAAGACACAAAGATATAATCGAGGAAACCCCCCAGAAAAGAGCTTGCTATATTTCTGCGGATAAGCCGGTTGGCGTTTGTTTCTATCTGAAATCAAAAACATATTCAACTGAAGCGATGCCTCCCGCGGAAGCTTGGTTATCTTCTTTAGACCAAATGGGACGTAATGTTCTTGTAAGTCCTTTTAATTTTAATACCACACATATATTTGGCTTAATGGAACACCATGTGATGATTATAACGCCTACTTCCGGGAGGGAGAATACAACCGTGTCTATTAACGGCGATTTTCCTCAAACATTAAATCATCCGATGCATTGGATAGCGGATAATATCGGCGGTAGCGGGTATTCTTTCGGGAGGTATTATTTGGGAACGACCAATGGGAATAAATTGTTGGATGCTACATTTCAATTCGATAATCCAAACGGAGTAATAGTATTAGCTTATGGAAGAGGAAACGCCGGCACCGGCGGTAGCTCTTATCTCTACAATGCGGGTTATACAATTAAGAATTTAACAACAGGATTTACCGTCAATGGTGAAAATTATTCCGATATGAACGGACATATTTACAACAGCACTACAAATTTCATTTTTGAAGCTTTGTCAGGTACGCCTGCGCCTGTTGTTTGGAAATTAAATGGAATAGAAATACCCGGCTCCCGCGATCTGCTCACTGTTAATGTCAACAATTTACCCGACGGAGAATACGTCCTCAGCATGACTGTTATTTTAAATGGAGAAGAAAAAACCTTTACTACTTCTTTTTACGTGGGAGAGAAGGGAGTAATTTCGCCTCCCGATGATATTAGCGCTGCCAATCAGGGAACGAAATTCTATGTGGCGTTCGGTAGAAACGATACAATTTCTACCGTAAAAAACAACCCTCACAATTTGGAATCTATCACAAGAGTGAATGTTGAACTGATATTGCGGACAACTGCTTCTGAAGAAACAGATGTAACGCTTTCTTTTACGGAAAACAGCGCTCTTAATAAAACTATCAGAGTTCCCGCCGGTATAAGTGATTATACGCTAACATACAACGAGGCGCGCGCTTCTTATTCGGGTGTGGGTACCTCTAACGCAGGTAATAAAAAATCTATTTGTGTAACTTCCACATCTCCAATAACCTTACATGCAATCAATACCGCCAATGTTTCGGTCGATGCTACCATTGTTTTTCCTGTGAAAAATTGGGGTACAAAGTATTATAATGTAGGTATAGTTCCTGTTGGTTATGCTACCGGAAACCAATGTTCCGGATTTTTAGTGATTGCTTCGGAAAACAATACAACAGTTAATGTTTTTGGGGTAAGAGTGGGCTATGATTATACGGTAACCCTGAACGCAGGGGAAGTATATCATTACTATGCTCCCGGTCCTAATGGGCACGCGGTAGGAATGCGTATTACAGCCGATAAACCGGTTGCTTATTTTGAAAGTAATACGCAAGCCGGTTTGGGCACTTTTTCCAGTTATGCATTCGAACAAATCGCTCCGGTAAACCATTGGGGTACCCGGTTTATTTTGCCGACTAATATTTATGGTGGCGGTTTTGCCCGGGTTTTTGCCGCCGAAGATACTCAGATTACTGTTTACTACTCGGACGGAGCTTCCGAGGTTTTACCCCTGCAATCATGGAATGAACATCATGTGAGTATAAAAATTAACAATGATAATCATAGAAACAGTAATTCCTGTTATATCGTTTCGGAAAAACCGGTATGCGTTGCCACCTTTCTAATACCATACGTGTATCAGGATATGCAGCCGACAGAAGCATGGTTGCCGCCTTTAGGACAAAAAACACGCAATATTTTGTTAAGTCCGCTCGACCTTAACGGCATACATGTTTATCTGCATAAAAGACACGATGTGATGATTATAACACCTACCGCCGGCAGAGAAAATACAACCGTATCCATTAATGGCGATTTTCCTCAAACATTAAATCATCCGATGACTTGGATAGAGGATAATATCGGGGGTAGCGGGTATTCTTTCGCAAGATATTTTTTAGGTGAACACGATGCGGGTGAGAAATTAAATACGACTTTCCGGTTTGACAATCCTAACGGCTTGCTTGTATTGGCTTACGGTAGTGGAGCTTACACTTCTTACTTCTACGCTGCCGGTTATGGCGCATACGATCCGGGGTTTACCGTCAATGATAAGAATTATTTCGATATGGAAGGAAAAGGATATTGTGGTGTTGAAACATTCGAAATTAAGGCTGTTTATTCAGATACAAAACCTGCATATATTGTGTGGAAGTTAAACGGAGAGGAAATATCCGGTACCCGAGATGAAGAAATCTTTACGTTAAGCAACTTGCCGGACGGATACTACACGCTCAGCATGACTATTCCTACAAGCGCCGGCGAAAAAACCTATACCACTCATTTTTATATTGGAGGAGGTAACGTGGTGTGGACTCCCGAAATGAATATTCACGGTTCGTTTACCGACAGGCAAAACTGGGACGACTCGCGCAACTGGACTCCCACCGAAGTTCCAACAGCATGCCATAATGTTTATATTCCCGGTAATTGTCACTATTATCCGCAATTAACAAGTCCCGCGGAATGCAACAAAATTTATTTCATGCAAGGCGGAGAATTGGGACGTCCCGACTTGCTGACTTACAATGAAGCTCGCGTACAATACAATTTCGGATTGTCACAAACACAGCAAACAAGGGATAATGACGACAAAGACCTTGTTCTCAAAAGCAGCTCTACGGAAGACCGGATGCTGTTTTCCGCCGCTGTTTCCAAGCCTTTAGACAGAGAACGCTGGTATATGCTTTCTGCTCCTCTGCGCAACGTTGTATCAGGTGATTTCGCTTTCGGAGGCTTCCCGCTTACTTTCATGAGAAAATTCGGACCTATTGTTAAAGAAGGAGTCAATTATTCTGTCGGCAACTGGACTACTCCTTATAACTCATATACAGAAACGATTGCGCCTACCGAAGGATTTGCTTTCTTCATGTACGGTTATGATTCCGGTCAACCTTTCAATTCTATCCGTAACAGAGGCTGTCTCGAATCCGGCTCATTCAATGACTTAAACGATTTAGACTACTTGTCTGCTTCTTTAAGTGGGCAAAATTACGGTATCCGTGAAACGAACGGCATTCTCGAATTGCCCTTCTACGCCGATGAAACAGGCATAAAAGCACACCGTACTCAAACGTATAATCCGGTTACACAGGAAAGTAACTTTTATTATGTCCACGACGGAACGGGACCGGTGTTCAATGCTTTCTCCGGAAAGAAAGACACATTTATTCGTGAAGATAAAAATAAGGGTAGTTATCGTTTCATTCCGGAAGAATACAAATCCGGAAAATGGGAGTTTCAAAACACGCTTTATCATCCGGTAAGCGATTTGAATAGTGGAGATGAATTTTTAGCAGGTAATCCTTACATGTCTTCTATTGATATGGTCAAGTTCTGTAAAGATAATGCCGCCACCGTAGAACCCGAATTTTATATCTGGAACGGAACTGCATTCGACACTTACAGCGTAAATACAACAACAGGCGTTGTTACGCCGACTGTGCCGGGCACTTCACCTTATATAGCTCCGCTGCAAAGTTTTATACTGAAATACAAAGGTGGAGACATTCTCTTTGATGTAACAAAAATTTCAACCGTTCGTCCGGTAAACTTCCCATCTAATCTGAGAAGCTCTGTGGGAATGAGGGAAGAAAACATCCTGCGCATCAAAGCGGAAAATGATTATGCAGCTTCTTACGCCCTGATTGGATATAAAGATGAAAAAAATGTGCAGAAATTGTTCTCTCCCTACGGTTATGTTCCCGAAGTATACACGTTGGCAGGAGAAATACCGGTTAATATCCATTATATCGACAATGTTGTAGAAACGATTATTCCTTTGGGTATCAAAACTACCCAATTAGGAAATACGACTTTCACTTTTACCGGTATGGACAACTACAATCAGGCATCCAAAATTGTATTGATGGATATGTTGTTGAATAGGGAAATTGATCTGGCTGGCGAATCAAGCGTTAGCTATTCGTTTGAAAACCAAGTTAAAGGAATACAAAACGACAGATTCTTTATCCGAATACAATCGGATATTACTTCCCTGCCTCCGGTTGAAAAAGATGAAGAAATACGGGTTTATTCCAATATGTCGGGGATTCTGATCAGCACACCGGCATCTGATCCGATTCGACAAATTCAAGTGTATGACTTTCAAGGAAGAAAATTGTATGATGAGGTATTATCGGAGATCAGTTATCATCAGATACCCGACAATTTTAACACTCATTGTGTTATAGTTAAGGTAAAAACTAAAGATCAGGTGAAAAGTAAGAAAATAGTATTACAAAATAAAATTAGATAAAGATATGAATGCAAAAAAAGAAATGAAAACAAAATTAGGGCAATGCCTATGCGCCATCCTGCTACTGCTTTTTTGTACAAATGCGTATGCCGGATACGAAAGTTCCTATTCTCCTTTTGAGAATTCACACACTATGACGAATAATAATAATACTAAATTTTTGTCGAATCCTTCAGTGAACAATGGATATTTTGAATATAGTCCTTTTGGTTCCAATATCAACAAGGCGTCAGGCGATTTTGGAGACCGTCCTGGAGATGGGGAAGGTATCGGTCAAGTTCCCATGAGAGATAGTTTGATATTTCTTATTATCTTAAGCATTGCTTATGGTCTGTGGAGCAGATATCGTTTAAGTAAAAATCAACCCGAAGAATAGAAAAGATTTAAGTTTATCCTGATTATCATTGATTATATTCTTCTCAATTAGCTCTGCGTAATACCTCATGTATTCTACGCAGAGTTTCTTTCTTCTCATACGATTCTATTCGAGTAAGAGGAAATCGTTGCCACATTCCTTAATTAAAGTTTAAAATTTGTCATTTATTTAATTTTTTATTGATTATTATATTATATTCAAATATTCGTTTGAGTCTCGCGGTGCTTCTGCTCTGTCATTGCCGGTATATTCGCGAACAACCGAAGCTACCGTAATGTGATACTTTTCAAACAGGAAATTGCGCCCTGCTTTCTGACTTTCCCTGTGGGCAATCTGATTGCGCCAGTTTGCCGCCGTTTCTTCGTTTTCCCATACCGACAAGCTCAACAATTTACCCTCTTCATTCAGACTTGAAAAACGTTCAGTACTAATGAAACCTTCCATTTTAGATAATTCTGTTTTCAGGTTAGCAGCATGTGCAAGATAATCATTCATGCCCTCTTTTTTAGGTTTAACCTCAAAAATGACAATTACTTTATTTTTATTCATGGTTTTGTTTTTTTGGATTACATTGTTTTTCTATTTGTGTCTACTATATTTCATTTAACTTTCAATATATGTCTGATTGCCGCAATTGGAGCGTACAATATTATTCTCGAACCTGAAAAACGCATCACTCGACGGATATGTTCACGCATGTCAAGTCGGTAACAATGTGTCGAACATTGCTTGCAGGCAGGTTTGTTATCGCCGTATGGGCAATGGTCGAGGCGCGATAGAACATAGCTGAGCAGCTCGCGACACTCGCGGCACAACTC
>JAIRVZ010000120.1 GCA_031253625.1 Dysgonamonadaceae bacterium | reverse complement strand
TTCCGAATCGGGCAGTCGCGCAGCATCTTCTCACACAGGAGCAATGGCTAATCCGGATTTGGCAGTTGAGGCATTGTTCCGGAAAGCAGGCATTGTGCGCTGTTACAGCCGGGAAGAATTAGCCACCGTAGCTGCAGTTTTCACATTGAAAAAATTGAAAGGAAACAATATTGCAATTGTCACTCATGCCGGAGGACCTGCCGTAATCTTGACCGATGCTTTGTCGAAAGGAGGAATGAACATTCCCAAATTATCGGGAACGCCCGAGGCAGATAAACTGAAAAAGCTTTTGCTGCCCGGAAGTTCTGTGAGTAATCCGATAGATATAATCGGAACAGGAGAACCCAAACATTTGGGAATCGCGATTGATTACTGCGAAGAAGAGTTCAAAAATATCGATGGAATCGCGGTTATTTTCGGCAGCCCGGGACTCACAAGAGTTTTTGAGGCATACGAAGTATTGGATGAAAAAATGCGGACTTGTCGCAAGCCAATCTTCCCGATTCTGCCTTCTACCATCACTGCATTCGACGAAACAGACTTTTTCGTCAAAAAAGGGCATGTGAATTTTAGCGATGAAGCCGGATTGGCCAATGCGTTGACTAAAATCATAAAAACTCCGCATCCATCGGGAAATTCGGTTGACCTTTGGGGTGTCGAAATCCTTGAAATGAGAAAGATTATCGACGCCATTAAAACTCCCGGATATATCGAACCGGCAAAAGTACAGGCATTATTGCATGCTGCCGGAATAAAAGTTGCGGAAGAAATTGTTTCCGACAACTGGAAAGAAATCGCTGATTTTGCCAAAAAAGTAGAATATCCGGTGGTGGCCAAATGCGTTGGTCCCGTACACAAATCTGATATTGGAGGAGTGGTATTGAATATCCGTTCGGAAAAGCATCTTAAAATTGAATTCGAACGCTTGATGGAACTTCCCGAAGTTACCGCGGTAATGATTCAACCGATGTTATCGGGCACAGAACTTTTCATCGGAGCTAAATATGAAAAAAGATTCGGACACGTTGTACTCTGTGGTTTGGGTGGAATTTTCGTAGAAGTTTTGAAAGATGTTGCATCAGGTCTTGCTCCGCTTAGTAAAAACGAAGCTTTATCCATGATTCGTTCTTTAAGAGGATATAAAATCATACAAGGAACGCGGGGACAAGCAAGCATCGATGAAGAACAATATGCCGACATTATTGTCCGGTTATCTACCTTGCTCCGTTTTGCTCCCGAAATCAAAGAAATGGATATTAATCCTTTGTTGGCTACTTCCAAAGGAATCATAGCTGTAGATGCCAGAATCAGGATTGAGAAATAACAATTTACCAAAGTATTTTTTTCTATTCTTGTATTTTTAAAATACTTGCTATACATTTGTCGCTTAAATAATTAAAAATATTTCGCTTATGGAAAAATAATAGTGCGCTAATGCGCGCATTTTAAGATATATTGGAAAAGCGTTTAGCTTATATTTGGTTTCTTGAAAACTCGACACCTTCAAAAAAATAAAAACATCCAAGAGAAAAGACAGACGCTCATGCTGTTGTGGCATGGGCATATCTGTTTATTTGGATGTTTAGGCAGTCGAGGCCTCAAGAAGCCGATAGATAAGAAATTGTCCCATGCTTTTTTATGTGCGTATGTGAAGTATAAAAGGACAAAAAAAAGAAAGAAATCTCAAAATATAAAAATTTATGCAAAAAATTAAATTAATAACACATGCTATTGTGTTTCTATTTATCAGTAACATTGTATGCGGGCAAACAACACAAACGGATCCAATATATAAGGATTTTTTAGGAAATAATTATTTTTTCCCTACCCCTGCTTTATCTTCCAATATTAGCAGAGATGTTTTTCCATCTTCTCCTCGAGCTGCATCTTTAGGAGTTTTTGGTAAAATTCCGGTTGGTAATTTTACCGGTGCGGCTCAAATAAGCATTCCGCTTTATGAAATACAATATAAGGAATTGTCTGTTCCGATTCAGATCAGTTATCAAGCTTCGGGAAATAAACCGGATGCTTTCCCCGGCCCTATCGGCTTAGGTTGGGCTATACAAGCAGGAGGTTCTATTACCCGTCAAATAAATGGAGAGTCAGATATGGGGTTATTGACTAATTCAGACCATAGCGATACCAACATTCCGCATCTTTTATTAGGTGATCCAAGGGAAGAATCTACATGGCCCAATATGGGAACTGCTTTCGGTTACCTCCAAGGATTCCCCATTGTATTCTATCGTGGAGATAATGATATTGATCCGGACGAATATAATTTTAATATAAACGGGCATACCGGAAAATTTTATCTAAGTCACATAATTTCCAAAGACACTTTTCAAATCCAATCGGCTCAAGGAGAATCTTTTCTTATAATTAAACATCCAAGGACAGATCCTGTAGTTACTTTTCCTGTATTAGAAGAATATTTCCCTCCTAATTTACCGGTAGTACCTCCTTTATTGCCATGGCCGGATTGCGAAGACCGTCGTGACCAATGGAACTCATTCCTCTATCCGGGTTGTAATAAAAAGTGGGATGCCTATGACGAACGTTATAACGAGAGAATGCAAATTCTTGAAATACTACGCATTTTCTACGGGGTTAATCCTTATTTGCCTGAATTTAAATATACTAATAAATTATATCTGTCAAATATTATAGGCGGTTTTACGATGATTGATTCCAATGGAATAAAATATATATTTGGAGCAACAGATGGCTCTAATAAATCGGATAAATCCATTGAATTTTCTCGTCCGGGACTTAATAAAGATGATCCTGATATCGATATTTTGGAAAATGGTACCGGCCATGGGAAAAATGTTCAACCTGTGAGTTGGCATTTAACCGCTATTGAATCACCACAGGGTTACAAAATTGAATTTATTTACGAACAGGAAAGCTATATTGTAAAAACTCGATTTACAGATTTAGTGTTATACAGACATCCGGATACTCCTAGTTCTACTTTAAACCTCAGTGTTAATGGATCAGTAGAAGACGGAGAAAGAGTGTCCTTTATCAATGGTTGTTATTTGAAAGAAATAATTTTCCCTTCAGGAAAAATATCTTTTTCCAATTCTTTGGCAAAGAATCAAAGGACTTACACGCCCTCAAGTAGTTATAATGAACCCTATCTATTTAATAAATTTTGTTCTTATCCGGACATAAGATTTGCCAATGTTGAAAGGATTCCAAGCTCTTTTTACTCAGCTAATACTTATTATGTACCCCACCAAATAGATGCAATGACTGCTTTTGATAATAACAATAATATTATCAGAAAAATAGACTTTCAATATAGCAGTAGTTCGTCAGAGCGGCTAAAGCTTACAAGATTAAGCATTAAGGGAGCAGATGACAATGTACAAAATTATTCGTTCTTATACAATGAATCATTAAAACTTCCGGGATATTTATCCGGGAAAACAGATCATTATGGTTTTTATAATGGCACCGAACTC
Organism: Dysgonamonadaceae bacterium; assembly: GCA_031253625.1. GTDB lineage: Bacteria > Bacteroidota > Bacteroidia > Bacteroidales > Azobacteroidaceae > JAIRVZ01. Next base: position 18,951 of record JAIRVZ010000120.1, on the reverse strand, counting down.
TTTCCGAATCCCGACAGAATAACTTTTACTTTATTAGGAAATTATAATCATATTCATGAGAGAAAAACACCTAATAGTTCGTTTACACAAGCGGAGATATTAAATAAAATAACTTATCCGACAAAAGGTTATACTGTTTTTGAATATGAGCCCCATGACTATTCTAAGATGTGTAAAACATGGCCTTTTGAAGTAGTTAATAATTCAAATGGAAATCAAACAACCGGAGGAGTACGAATAAAATCAATAAAAGACTACGATTCCAACAATTCTCTTCTAACAGAGAAAAAATATTATTATACAACGAATTACCTAAATGGCGGGAGCAATTCCAGTGGTGTATTGGCGTATATTCCTCAATATACTGAAATCTATAATAATAAAGCAATATATTATCATAACGATGCGAAAAAAATGTCAACATTAGCTGAATTTTATCGATTCTCCACCACATCGCTATATAATGCAATGGCTTTAAGGAGAAATCACATCACTTATTCCGAAGTAACAGTTGAAGAGCCGGGGAATGGATTCGTCGTATATAAATATAAAAATCATGATAATGGTTATGGTGATAAACAACCCCTGTATTATTGCAGCAATACGCTTAAAGACGTTTCAAGTGGAGTAAATGAAGAATTATGGAAGGCAGATGAAGGAATAAGTATGGAGTTGGAAAGGGGCCAGACATTATCTGAAGAAGTGTTTGATAATAACAAGAATCCTAAGAAAAAAGTTTCATACTCCTATAATGATAATGTAAGTCGATTTGATGAGAATGTCCGGTACGTTAAACTCAATAGTAATAGTGTCCGGTTTATAGGTTATCGGTCTCAACGGCTGACTGCCGGTGTTCATTATACTTATTTCCCCTATTTGAAAGAAAAAACGGAAACAAATTACTTTGGTTCGGACATCGTAGAGCAAAAAGAAAATTATGTATATGATGAAAGATACAGGTTAATTAAGTCAATCAAACAGATGGACAGTCGAAATCAAGAATATAAAACGGAAATGTCTTATACTGTAGATCAAGGCACAGATATTCCTATTGTTGGAAAAATGATCGAAAATAAAATGTTTGCTTATCCATTTGAGAAAACGCTGGAAACACCCAATGGTAAAAAAATAAAAGAAATTTTCGAATATAGAGATGATTTATCTTCAAACGCAATGCCTTTAGCATATAAAACATTCACGCAATATGATGATAATACTCCTATAAAGGGAAATACAATAGTTCGTTATGACTTGCATGGAAATCCCAATGAAGTTTACGACAAAAACGAAGAAACTACTTGTATTCTATGGAGTTACAACAGTCAATATCCTGTTGTCGAAATTAAAAATGCGAGTTATTCACAGGTAGAAAACATATTAACAAAGGCTTATATTGACAATTTAACCACAAGTTCCAATCCCGATATTTCGGCAATCAATAACTTGAGGAATGATTCGAGATTGAAAGATGCCATGATCACAACTTATACCTACAAACCCTTGGTTGGGGTATTGACTGTTACCAACCCGCAAGGCATTACAGCACATTATGAATACGACGGTTTTGGTCGCTTAAAAGAGGTATATTATTATGAAGACAATAATCCGAATAAAAAACGGAAAGTAGAAGAATACGAGTACCACTATAAATAATTATGAATTATGAATTGTTAATTATTAACGAAAAACGATGAAAACATATTTTTATATAACAGTTTTATTGCTGTGGGGCATTCCGGTAATGCTTTCGGCACAGCACCGGTTAGAGTCTACATTAAACGGCCTTCGGGCAGATGATGTAATTATTAAACAACAAGTTCAATACAAAGACCCGGGACGAAAGGGCGAAAATGTGTTGTGGGATTTCAGCAAGTTGAATGTCCTCAATGATGCCTACGAGTTGTTTTATTCCACTTACAACGATACGGTTATTACCGGTACGGAGCATTTAACCAATTACCGGTATGTATTGCAAAATGATTCTTTGCTCTTGTGGGGTTTTGATAATCAAACCACCAAACTGCATAATGTGCAGCCCGAACTGTTGCTGAAATTTCCGGTGAATTATGGTAATAAAATGCAGAGCGATTTTTATGCTCACGGCAAATACGGCAACCGCTTGGAATTGGATGCCATGGGTGTAATTGAAACCTCAGCAGATGCTTACGGTATGATGATTCTTCCGAGTAAAGACACACTCAAACATGTACTTCGAACTCACAGCTTGAAATACATTGCCGAAGATACCCGTCCGATTGGAGATGTTTATTACGAAAAGCGCGACAATCCCTTGCATATTTCATCCGACAGCATTCACTCCCGACTTCAAAACGATTCGGTAATCTTTGTTGTGGAGACTTTCCGCTGGTATGAAAAGGGTTATCGTTATCCGATTTTCGAAACGGTTCGCAGTTGGGAACAACATATAGGCAATCAAGATTATGAATTCTTGGCAACTGCTTTCTTTTATCCGCCGCAGGAACATTACTATTTGGATGACGACGAAGAAAATCAGGCACTGTTAGATGCTATGGAAAATGAGGAGAACAACTCCACTCCCGATCCATGGGAAGGACTGACCTACAACATTTTCCCCAATCCGGTAACCTATATGCCATTGGAAGTGGAAATGTATTTACCCCGTGCGGCCAATGTCCGTGTACAACTTCGTAATTCTATGGGGGTAATAGTAAAAGATGAAGTTAAAGGCCCTTACCCTGTCGGCATCTGCAATTTCCAAGTGGAAACCCAATCTCTGACACTGGGTAATTATATCCTTGATATTTGGCTGAACGAAAAACTAATCAGCGAAATCATATTAAAACGATTCTAAAAAATACAATTATGAAACGCAATATATTAATATTATTACTTATTTCGCTGTTTGCCTTTACCGTAAAGGCTCAGCCGGAGGCTAATACCAAAATGGGAACCTTGGAGTTTGGAGAAAATTCTACCGGAGAGATACAAGGTATTCCTCACTTTGTCGGATTTTCTCTTGCTGAAGCCGGCACCCTGAAAATTATATCTTCTAAAACAAGTACCACGATTAGCGGTATCTATCAAAACCCGGCACCTTCGGGAACTAATGGTGTCACCTATCCGAATTTACCTTCGGGTTCATCTATGAACATAACCTTAGGGGCGGGAGAATATGTCGTGGTGACTGCAAATGCTGCAAGTCATACTGTAACTATAACTTTGAGCACTCCGTCAGAACCGTTTCAACCGCGAATCTTTGCCAGTCAAGATCAAAATTACATCCGGAAACGAACTTACACCGCCGAGGATGCCGGCTACTACATGGATGCGATACAATATTACGATGGTTTGGGTCGCCCAATTCAACAAGTGCAAGCAGGTATTAGTCCTACATTCAAAGATTTGGTTACTTATCAGGAATATGATGCTTACGGAAGAAACAGCACGGCTTGGCTGCCAACTGTGGCAAAAAGCAACATGGGTGCATTTATTCCACTTGATACCTATAAGACCAAATCTTCTGAAACTTACAACTCCACGACCAACAAAATCAACAACGAGTTAGATACTAATCCATACGTTTATCCCATTTATGAAAATTCTCCCTTGAACTGCATCAAAGAACAATATGGCCCCGGACAGGCTTGGCGAACAGATGGCGGTCATCCGGTAAAAACAGATTATCTGACCAACAATGCAAGCCATCCTTGCCGAATTTATTCTGTTTCGGGAGATAATTTAGTAAAAAGTTCGACCGACTATGTTACCGGTAGTTTATACATTGCCCAAATTACGGATGAAGACGGAAAAATAGCTTACGAATTTACAGACAAACTGGGCAGAGTAATATTGCAGCGACAAATGAATGGGACAGAAAAGCACGACACCTATTTTGTTTATGATGATCTCAATAACCTGCGTTTTGTGTTGCCTCCTGCAGCATCAGACCTTTTGACTGCGGCAAATACTTATAGTCCGGCCTCCAATGCGGCATTAAAGGATTATGCTTACATCTATCAATACGATGACCAGCACCGCTGCATAGAAAAGAAACTTCCCGGTGCCGACCCAATATTTTGTATCTATGACAAAACTGACAGACTGATTTTCAGTCAAGATGGAGAGCAGCGTTTGAAAGGAGAATGGATGTTCTCGATACCCGATATATTCGGACGTATAGTCTTGACCGGAACTTGTAAAAACACTCCAACTCATTCGTATTTTCAGGATAGAAAACTCACTGCGGAATACTCAACTTCCGGATCTGATTATTACGGATACGTCATCAGAGACGGTTTTGTCTTCAACACGCCAACCATTTTAAGTGTCAATTATTACGATAATTATGATTTCCGCAGTTTGCCGTTATTTTCAGGCAATGCCTATAATTATGAATCGAACTTCTCCGGTTTTGAACATAAAAGATATGGAACGGATTCGGAAAAGGCCAAATCAAAAGGCTTGTTAACCGGCACCATAACATCCATGATGGATGATACGGAAAAGAAGTTATGCGCAGTTTTTTATTATGATGATAAGGGAAGGGTAATTCAATCCGTTGCCTCCAATCACTTGGGTGGTCATGAAAAAAAATACATCGATTATTCGTTTACCGGACAACCGACAAAAACACAAAAAGTACATAGAACTTTCGGATCTCCGATAACGGAAATCTATGAGTATAGTTACGACCATGCCAACCGGCCGAAAACCACTCTATACCAACTAGATACAAATCCTGCCATTGTGATTTCTTCTTTATCTTACGATGACTTGGGGAGAGTTAAGACGAAAAAACTACACAAAGATAAAGAAACCATTACCTATACCTACAATATCCGTAATTGGCTAAGTGGAATATGTTCTGCTAACTTCTCAGAAAGTCTCTATTATACGGAACGCTATTTCGGTGTTGCGCCGCTTTACAACGGAAATATTGCGGTAACTACGTCTTCTTTTCGAGGTTATGCTTATACATACGATGGATTGAATCGCTTGACAAAGGTAGTCTCCTATGCATACGGGATACTGCAAAATCATTTCAACGAAGAACTGACTTACGATAAACAAGGCAATATCTTGAGTTTGAAACGGAATGAACCGGTCGGGTCGTCCTATCAAACAGAACAACTGTATATGAATTATACCGGCAATCAACTAACCGGAATAAATCCGAGACAGGGAATATCCAGCACAATGACTAAAAATACCTACAACAAAAATGGCGCTTTAACATCGGATTTAACCCGAAATATTTCCCAAATTGAGTATAATACATTAAATTTGCCGGAAAAGATAACGTTTGGTGAGGATACTCCCTTTGTACAAATAGGAGTCAATTCTAACAAACAACATACCACTGAATACAGTTATGATGCAACAGGCGTGAAAAGACGAGTGAAACATACCACCATAGACAACATGACAGTTATCAAGTTAACTATGACGAACGATATGGAAATAGGTAATTTTTCCTTATCGGATCCCGAACCGTCTGCTCCTTCCGGGTCTTCATCTGATCCTTCCGATCCACTTACTTCTCTAATTCCAAAAGAAGAGAAAGAAGGCAATTTTGTGGGTATCAGTCGAACCATCACGGATTATTGCGGAAACATTGTCTATGAAAACGGCAACCTGAAATATATTTTGAATCCGGAAGGTTATGTCACCAAAGATAAAAACACTCCTGTTTATCACTACTACTTGAAAGACCACTTGGGCAACAACCGCGTAGTGATACCGTTAAAAGAAACCTACTACCCTGTGGTTGCGGTACAAAAAATGGATTATTACCCCTTCGGAAAACCATATCCGGATGAAGTCAATCTCAATCCCGAAAAACAGCCTTATAAGTTTGGCAACAAGGAATTGGACGAAATGCACGGGTTGAATCAATATGATTTTGTGGCAAGGCAGTTTAGGAGGGATATTCCAATATTTGACAGGTTAGATCCGTTGGCAGAAGATTATTATCGCATTTCTCCGTATGCTTATTGCTTGAACAACCCAGTGTTATATATAGACCCAACAGGTGAATCCGTTCATCTCAATAAGATTGGGAATGTCGTGGCAGATTATGACGATGACGATGATGGTGTTTATACACATAATGATTTATCAAATTGGGATAATGAATCTATCCTTGCAAAATCAGGAAAGGGTATAAATAATATTGGATATTTGGGTGGTACGATAGATATGAGTAATATATTTATTAATAGATTGGTATTTTCAAAGAAATTAGCTTTGAATATGGACATTCTGGACTTTGGTTTAGCAGTAAGAGGAGGAAGCTATTGGGATTTTAAAGCTAATTGGGATCCAGAAAAGAAAGAAGGTGATATATGGGGATATGCATGGTATTTTGCAAGAGGAACCAAGTTCATATTTGAAGGCTATAGTATGACTGCAGCAGATTTTGGTAATTTTCACTATGGATATACAGGAAAATTTACTTATCAAGGTGTTGGTATGCCGGATATAGTGTTAGAAACAGGAGCCGGAGCAGCTGAAATAGGGAAAAATGTAAGTGAAGGTAATTATTTAGAAGCAACAAAAGGGTATATACAGTTAAGAACCCTTACCCGGCCTTATGGAGATAGCCCAATTGATAATGATTGGATTAGAGAAGGCATGAGGTATGCTGAAAAGAAAAAAAGAGGGAGATAATAAAATGAGAAACGTTAAATATTTAATATCAGGGTTATTATTATCAAGCGTTTGCATGATGAGTTGTGGTAAACCTTCAAAACAGGATTTAATTGACAATTATGAATCAAAGCAAAAGGAAATAGATCAGTTATACGCTTACGTAAATGACATAACTCCCAAGGGTAAATTTTTTGAAATAGAATTTGAAAATGATAATAAAATATTTAAATTTTCTGTTTCAAAACAGGTAAGAGATTCACTTACAGGAATATCTGGTATTGTTAGTATACCCGCAAACGGTGATTATAATGAAGGTTATATGAGTAACTGGAATCTTGATATTGCTTCGCCGTATGTTGATAATCTTTTAAACGAATTGGGTTGGACAAGAAAAGAACTGAATGCTCTAAAACAGAAACTTGATAATGCAAATTGCATTTCAGTGGATGGTGGTAGTGATAGAGATGTAAATAAATACCCGATGACTATCGGATATAAAAGAGTGGGATTAGGAATATATTTTTATAAAATATTCAATCAAACGTTATCCGACAGCTTAATAAATAAATATAATGACGGATGTACATATATTTTCTACAAGGATAATATTGTATTAGAATACAGAGGAGGAGTAATTGGGTCTCAATGTTTTTAAAGAAAAACTAACCTTGAGGCGTAGTGTGCTGAAAATGAGCGTTTAGCGTTCGGCGTAGTCTCTGACTACGTCGCGCTAAAAGCAAGTTTCCAAACTTGCAAAAAATTATTGAGAAGATGAAAAATGATGATAAGATGATATATTATAAAGCAGGAGCTTTATTATTCTTATGATTTATACAAATGAAAATTAAAAAATATGATTATAGAATGGAAAAGAAAAAATACAAGCCAGAGGCCTGCTTTTAACACGACGTAGTCAGAGACTACGCCGAACGTTTGCGCATCAAACTTCTATGGTTTTGGTGCAGACTACGCGGAACGGGGGGAGATATGCAACATAAAAGAAATAACAGTACATATGGAATTAAAAAGTTTCTTATATTAACAAAAGGCAATGTGCCAATAGAATATTAAAAGATGAAAAAGTACAAACTATTATTTTTATTCGCAATCCTTTTATTGTGTGAAAATTGTGCTGCTGCATCAAAATGGAAAGAAACTTTAGTTTCAAAAGGCGATGTTAATGATGCTATAAATAATGCTATAACTGATTTTTTGCATACATCAAATTTAAGCAAAAAAGATACTATATTTAGTATCGTGATTACAGATACAAATGAAGGAATTATAATAATTGGAATTGGAGGTGCTGTTAACAAGGTTTATCCAAGGTCTGAAAATGAAATTGGCACTTATGATGAAATTTTTCCAACTCAATATGTTATTAGAGATAATAAATTGTTTTATTGGAATGATGCGAAACAAGCTATCACTCAAGACATAATATCTATTTTGGAGAAGTATAATCATATTGATTTTCATTGGAGCGAAGAGTATGTTATACCACCTTTGGTTATTGATGACGGTAAAGAAAGTGTTGTTTATTATTTTTGTAAGAATGATTACAAGAATTACAAAAAGACAGGAGGAAATACAATCCACCGACATTATAAACCGCCAAAATTAAACTGTAACAAGTAGCAAGTTTATGTTTTGAGTATCTCGAAACTGAATATTAGGAAAAGTCCTCTGCTCAGCGTAGCGATAACAAGCAGTAATACAGAATATTAGAATAGGCGACATGAGATAATTACAAACTAGGTTTAAATTTTTATTTATGTTACAAATCAGACTAAATTTAAGGGAAATATTTGCGATAGTAATCTGTTTCGCAGGAACAATAATGTTTTTGAGTTGCGATAAGGAAGATAAAGAGCCGCGCAAAGACCATCTAACTTATGATGAGGGCGTAGTGATTAACGGAATAAAATGGGCAACTCGCAATGTATCCGCAGTCGGTAAATTTGCAGCTAAACCGGAAGATGCTGGGATGTTTTACCAATGGAATCGAAAAGTAGCATGGGCTGCTATTGGTGATGTAAGTGATTGGGATACCACTATTCCCGAAGGCATTACTTGGGAAAAAACCAATGACCCTAGTCCTACCGGTTGGCGTGTTCCCACTACATGGGAAATTTTTCAACTATGTAACAGAGAAAAAGTAACCAATGAATGGGCAATTGTAAACAATGTAAAAGGCAGAAAATTTACTGATATTGCTACAGGTAATTCAATATTCCTGCCCGCTGCAAGTTGTCGTGGTTATGTCGAAGGTACACTTTACCCTTTTGGTTGGGATGGACGTTATTGGAGCAGCACACAGTCCAACGATAAGAGTGCATTCTACTTGCATTTTGACAGCGAAGTCGCATATTCGGCTAGTAGTCATTGCAGGTATGGATTGACAGTTCGCTGTGTGTCAGAATAATAAATGCCTGCACCTCTGTGCGTAGTGTGTTGAAAATGAATAGCTTGGCGTTCGGTGTAGTCTCAGCTCGCCATAGTGTAGCTGAAAATGAGCGTGGGCAGGGGCGTTAATTTTCAGATGAAAACAAAAATTATATTTACATGAAACGATTTATTTTTTTATTAATTTTTATTTTGGGCGCGACATATATTTCTGATGCTCAGGAAATGGAGCGGGGATATTATAGAAAAGACAAGAAGTTAGTAGCCGGTATCGTATTTGAAAAAGCTAACCGGATACAACGGGCAGAACGACTGATTATTCCTCAACAAGACCGACACGAAGCAACTACATTCTATCCTTCCGATATCGAAGGATACGGTTTCACAGGTGAAAGCCGTTATATAAGCGCAAATATCATATTGCATGGAAACACTAAAAGGGTATTTTTGGAAGAGATTATGAATTTGGATTCGGTTATTGTTTATTGCTATCCGGCAGAGAAAGGCGATCTTTTCTTTTTGAAAAAAGGCAACGGTTTGCCGGAGCCTATTCAGAATGAAGAAGATTTATGGAATTTGTTTCGCAATCCTTCTTGTCCGGAGATAACTGTATTTATAGATTCCAAAAAGAAAAAACTCAATTACGATACGTTCAATAGATATCGTAAAGCTTATGCCGATTGCAACACGAAACTGTTTCCGAAATTCCGATTTGGGATAACTACGGAAATGGGATTATCTTCCAGAATAATAGGTTATGATACTCCTTATGATTGTAAGGGTTTATCGTTAGCGATTGGTGCTTTCGCTCAAATTCCAATAGATGAAGGTTTTAGTTTTCGTCCGGAAATTATATATCAAATTGATGAACATACTACCATTCAATTACCTGCAATTTTCCGATACAATTTTAATTACATGAAAGGCAATCGTATTCCTTATATTGATTTAGGCCTTGTGGCAGATGTTAGAACCTCACCGGAAGAAGAAATTATTTATGACACACGGTATCCTGTAGGCGACGGAAAAGATCAACAAACATTGGCAAATTCAGATACAAATCCTTTCCGTTATGGATTTGTTTTAGGAACCGGAATAGAATTCAAATTAAAAAGCGGACATTCACTTTATACCGGAATTCGTTTTCGATACCTCCAAGGTTCTTTTCGAAATGAATATAAAGACATGGGGAAATACTTAACGCTCAATATCGCGTATGGTTTTTAAAACAAAATTCCAAATTTCCATTGGAGGATGTAGGGAATAAAAATAATACATCCTATAACGATAGCAACGATAGCAACCAAAATAACAGCCGCTGCGGCCACATCTTTAATCATCTTGACCATCGGGTTATATTCGGGATGAATAAGGTCGCAAATGTATTCTATGGAAGCATTCAAAGCTTCTACGGATAGCACAAGGCCTATAGTCAGAAATACAACCAACCACTCTGTTTTTTTCACATCAAAAAAGAAACAAGCAGCGATGACCATTATGGATGCCAACAAATGAAACCTGAAATTTCGTTCGTTGTGTATCAAAGTCCAAACTCCCTGAAAAGCTACGGAAAAGCTTTTCAGGATTGATATTTTCACTCGTTTCTTCTTTGAATCCATCTACTTTGTTATCAATTTAATGTTGTTGGTATTCTTTTCAGAAACCACTCTCACGACATATACTCCTGTCGGCCAATTCCAATTAATTGTGTGAGAAATTACATCGGATAAAGGTTCTTTATGCAGCAATCTGCCTTCTAAACTATATATTGCCACCTCTTTTATCGGGACAAATTCTCCGGAGAATATTTGAATTAATCCATTGGCTTCATATACTTTCATACCTCCCCAAAAAGGACTAATAGCTTGTATTTCTTTATTCACAAGATAAGATGCCATTTTGTTCTCTTCGTAAACTACAAATTGTAACGTGTCTCCCTCTTGTAAAAAATTTGCAGATAAACTCTGTGCAGTTATATTTTTTATTCCTGCTGTTTGTGCTCCCAATATTTCTATTGAACCTGTTCTATAATTGTATATTTGAATACTCTCGACAGCATTCCGCAACTCAAATGAAATGCCTGAAGAAGTTGCAATCGGATTATATACCGGTGCACTTTGGAAAGAAAAATAAAGATAGGACTTTCCTTCCCAAATAGTCCATATCCTGTTATTCTCTGCGGAAACGCGCCACACAGTCGACCAGTTACTTGGAGCATTGAAAAAGGCGAAACTTTGCAATTCGGCAAAAGATTTAGCTGCTCCATGCTTTCTGTTATGTGCATTGTCCGAATCTGTGTCGGCAATTACTGCACTATTTAGGTTGAGAAGATTATGGTGATAATTGTTGCGAATATTGGAATTGTTCTCCTGGGTTCCCACTATTCCTCCAACGTTACTATTACCGCTGATATTGCCGATAACATAGCTATCGAAAACACCGGTAGAGTTAGAACTCCTATATCCGACCAAACCTCCGATAGCGCTGTTGCCGTTAACATCACCGGTAGCATAGCAATTGCTTATACCGGCACCGGGACTTTGATATCCGATTAATCCACCGATAATATTATTGCCGCTAACATTACTTGCGGCATAGCTGTCATTAACAGAGCTCTTTTGATTCCCCACCAATCCGCCGACAGAATTAATACCGCGGATATTGCCCATAGCATAGCTATTATTGATGCCGGAATTGGGGCTTGATTCAAGACACCCCACTAATCCTCCGATATTGTTACCTCCACTAATATTACCTGCAGCGTAACTGTTGCTGATATGGGAATTTTCGCTTAATCCTGCCAGTCCACCGACATAATCGGTAGCTTTAATGCCGACAACGTCAATTTCAACACCAAGCTTTTCTATTTTTGCATTAAGCAGATATCCGAACAAGCCGGTATGGTATGTATTGCGGTTAATCCACAGACCGGTAACTTTATAACCATTACCATCAATGCTACCGGTAAACGGAATTGTAGTATTTCCTATCGGCATCCAGCCTGCACTACCCCATTTGGTATAACCATCTCCTCCTTCTGCAAGATAGTCGCTAAGGTCAATATCGTTAGCCAATTTGAAATGAGCAGAAATATTGTCACGAATAGCATCAAGATCCTTTGCCTTACAAATTAGATAAGGGTCGCTACTGCTGCCATTTCCTCCGCAAGAAACATCGACTGCAGTCCGAATGGTTTTATCTCTTTTACCTACTCGGTTTTTGGCCACCAGTGTAACGTTGTAGTATCCGGCAGCATCGTAAGTATGCACCGGGTTTTTTTCAGTAGAAGCAGGCGTACCATCTCCAAAATCCCATAGCCATTCTGTTTCGGAGGAGGCTATAGAAGTATTGACAAATTGCACTGTTAAGCCGAATTGCGCTTCGAAAGAAAAATCAGTTTTTGGAAGAAAATCAACTTTGAAACTCATGGTTTCACCCCCCGATGGTCCGATATCATAGATTGCCATATCTCCTAAACCGGAGGTGTTGTTTGATAAAAAAGCAGGCGGATTACTTGTATCACTAAAAAGTGTACGTCCGGATTGACTGCTGAAATAAGCTTGGTTAAGATTTCCTTTTGTCGTCATATTCCTTGCCCCCTCCCGGAAAACATATACCTCATCAGGAGGGCCACTCGCGTTTCCTTCCAAACCTGGATTCACTCGATAAATAATAAGTCCGCTACCCGGCAAGGAAGCATCCCATATTACGTTTTTATCCCTGTATTCTATCAGAAAAAATTCCGTAGACGAATTAGGAGATGCTATTTGGTAACAGTTGTTTGTTTCCAACCAAACATTATTAATAGTATAAGTTCCCGGCTCAGTTATTTCCGTAATTTCAGGAGTAACCCATGGAGCATATTTACGACTTACCCAAGCAGTAGACGATTGTGGAGGATTAGCTGTACTCGCCATCACATCCCAAACTCCTACAGGGTCAATTGTTTTATCATCGTATCGATAATAGTCCGGAGCACCAAGTGTATGGTACATTTCATGAGTCAATACACTTTGCCTTCCACTGTTACTGATTAAATGATTTTCTATTTGAAAATTATACTTCTGAACTCGTTTCCCGTTTATTGCTATATCGTAAGAAAAAAGCACCCATTGATGCGGCCATAAAAGCGAACTCCACGCTCCGGGATTTCCTTTAACAATAAAACAAATATTATCAACACAACCATCATTATTGAAATCCAAATTTAAATCGGAAGGAATTTGATCTCTGACTGCGTAAATTGCGCGCCTCAGCAAAGCATGTTCTACGGCTGCTATTTGTTCCGGAGTAGAAACACTTGCGAAAGTTGAACGAGGTTGAGTATCCCGATAAGACAAAACCGTCGTTCCGGTCGGTGTCGGATAAAAAGTAGAATGTACACTTAATTGTCCATGCGAAATATCGTGAAAATAACGATACATGGATGCTCCCGGCTCGTCTTTGTTAAAAAAATCTGCAAAATAACTACCGGACTGCGTAAATTCAGGATCGTCAGCAAAACGGATATAAATAACCAAATTATTTATTTGCCCTGTATTCTCACTTGCATCTAAAGAAGCGGAGGAAGTTCGTAAATCAGATCTTACGGGAGCAGCGTCCAAGAAACGTTGCCGAATTTGTCTTCTCCTTTCTGCAGAAATATCAACATCCGGAGTAAGTCCGACCTTTTGCGGATCGGTTTTTCCCACAAAATACCCCGACGAAATCAATTCATCATTTTTCAGAACGGCATAGACCAAATATCCGGTTTGCGGATCTTTAATAATCGTAAAACCGGCAGCATCGTGAACGCGACGATGAAATTCATCTCCTGTTACATACAACTGCACCGTTTCTCCATTTGGCTGCTGAATCTCAATCGGGAAATCAGTTACAAAAGCAGCAAATAAGGTATTGCCTAATAGCGTAAAGAAAAAAAGGCACAATAAATACTTTTTCATCAATTTGTTTCCGTTACTTTATTATCAGTTTGATATTGTTGATATTCTTCTCAGAAACCACTTTCACAATATATATTCCGGCTGACCAATTTCGGTTGATGGTATGTGAAACCTCACCAGATAAAGTTTCTTTATGCAACAATCTGCCATCTAAGCTATATATCACGACTTCGCTTATCGGATTGGATATATTAGAAACTATCTGAATTAATCCATTCGCCTCATATACATTCACTTCCATATTTTTTGTATGTTCCCAAAGAGCGTTAATAAGAGGAACTTCTTTACTCACAGGATAAGATGACGTTTTGCCTGTTTCGTAAACTACAAATTGCAATATATCTCCTTTTTGAAGAAAATTTGCAGACAGACTTTGTATATCTATATTTTTTATTCCTGCGGTTTGAGCACCCAACGTTTCTATTTTATCTGTGCGGGAATTGTATATTTGTATGCTCTTGGCTGCATTTCGCAACTCAAATGAAATAGTTGAAGACGAGATAGCTAAATTATACAACGGTGCACTTTGGAAAGAAAAATAAGGATAGGATTTCCCTTCCCAAATAGTCCATGTTCTATTATTGTTTGCAGCAATGTACCATGCTGCTGTTTGCCAATTGCTTAGAGTGTTGAAGAAAGTAAGACTTCTCAATTTTGCTAAAGATATAGCAGCTCCGTGCTTTCTATTATGGGCACTGTTAGGATCTGTATCAACAATTATGGATCCGTCTAACCTGAGAAATTCATAATGATAATTGTTACTAAGCCCTGAGATGCTGGTTAGAGATCCCACTATTCCTCCGGTATTGCTATTGCCGTCAATATTGCCCGTAACGTAGCTGTTACGGATACTGGCAGAATTAACATTTTTATATCCAACCAGGCCACCGACAATGTTATTGCCGCGAACATCACCTGTAACGTAACTATTGTCAATACTGGAACCGGAATCTTGATATCCAACCAAGCCACCGACATAGGAACTACCACGAACATCGCTTGTGACATAGCTGTTGTCGACAGGGCTCTTTTGATATCCCACCAAGCCGCCGATAGAATTAGTGCCATTGACGTTGCCCGTAGCATAGCTGTTGCTAATACTAGAGATGGAATTGACACCAAGGTATCCCACTAATCCACCGATATAGCTACTTCCACTGACATTACCAGCAACATAACTGTTGCTAATACTGAAACTGGTACTGGTATCAAGATACCCCACCAAGCCGCCAACATAGGAACTGCCATTGATACCCATAGCAGCAGTCTCAACACCAAGGTTTTTTATCTTTGCATTGGTAACATAACTGAACAAACCAATATGGTTTGTGGGTCGGTCAATCCACAAGCCGGTAATTTTATGACTTCCACCGTCAAGGCTGCCGGTAAACGGGGTGGCAGAATTTCCTATTGGCATCCAGCCTGCACTACTCCATTTGGCATAGCCGTCTCCGCCTTCTGCAAGATAGTCACTAAGGTCAATATCGTTGGCCAATTTATAATAAGCAGAGATATTATCGCGCATGGCATCAAACTCTGCTGCTGTGCAAATTAGATAAGGATCGCTATTGCTGCCATTCCCTCCACAGAAAATACCAACCGCAATCCGAATGGTTTTATCTCTTTTACCCGAACTGTTTTCGGCCGTCAATTTAACATTGTAATACCCGGCAGCATTGTAAGTGTGTTTCGGATTTTTTTCCGTAGAAGTAGGTGTACCATCTCCAAAATCCCACAGCCATGTTGCTTCGGAAAAAGTCAGAGAGGTATTGACAAATTGCACTGTTAATCCGGAAATTTCGATGGTAAAATCAGGTTTGGGCATGAAAGCAACTTTGAAACTCATGGTTTCTCCTCCCGAAGCACCAATATCACTGATTATAATGCCTTCCAAGCCGGAGGTATTGTTTGATAAAAAGGCAGGCGGATTACTTGTATCGCTGAATGTTGTGCGTCCGATTTGACTGCTGAAATAAGCATTGTTAAGATTTCCATTCGTTGTTGTATTACTTGCTCCCGGACGGAAAACATATACCTCATCAGGAGGGCCACTCGCGTTTCCGGTTAGAATTGAATTCACTCGATAAATAATAAGTCCGCTACCCGGCGAAGAAGTATCCCATATTACGTTTCTATCTCGATATTCTATCAGAAAAAATTCTTTGGTCGAATTGGGAGATGCTATTTTGTAACAGTTATTTGTTTCCGACCAAACATTATTGATAGTATAAGTTCCCGGCTGGGTTATTTCCGTAATTTCAGGAGTAACCCATGGAGCATATTTATGACTTACCCAAGCAGTAGACGATTGCGGAGGATTGGCGGATGTACTTGCCATCACGTCCCAAATTCCCACAGGGTTAATAGTTGTATTTTCGTATCGATAATAGTCCGGAGCTCCAAGTGAGTGATACATTTCATGAACTAATACGCCTTGTCTTCCACTACTGCTGATTAAATGATTTTCTATTTGAAAAGTATAGGCCCAAACTCGTTTTCCGTGCAATTTTACAGTTCGAGAAAAAAGATACCATTGATGTGGCCATAAAAGCGTATTCCATGCTCCGGGATTTCCTTTAACAATAAAACAAATGTTATCAACATAACCGTCGTTATTAGTGTCTAAGTTTAAATCGGTCGGGACTTCATTTTCAATTGCATCAATCGCGCGTTCTAACAAAGCATGCTCTAATGCTGCTTGTTGCATCTGATCGGTAACATTCTCAAAAGTTGAACGAGGATAGCTATCTTTATAAGATAAAACCGTTGTTCCGGTCGGTATCGGATAAAAAGTAGAACTTATATTTAGTTGTCCGTGCGAAATGTCATTGAAATAACGATACAGAGATGCGCCCGGAGCGTCTTTGTTGAAAAGGTCTGCAAAATAGCCGGGAGATTGTGTAAATTCAGGATCATCGGAAAAACGGATATAAACGACTATGTTATTCCGTGTTCCGGCAACGGCAGATGCGCGTAAAGTAGGATTCTCCGGCGTAGCGTCCAAGAAACGTTGTCGAATTTGTCTCCTTTTTTCAGCAGAAATATCAACATCCGGAGTAAGTCCAACCGTTTGTGGGTCGGTCTTTCCTACAAAATACCCCGACGAAACCAATTCATCATTTTTCAAAACAGCGTACACCAAATACCCTGTTTGCGGATCTTTAATAATCGTAAAGCCATCGGCATCATGAACGCGACGATGAAACTCATCTCCGGTTACATACAATTGAACTGTTTCTCCATTCGGTTGTTGAACCTCAATCGGAAAATTCGTTATGAAAGCTGCAAATAAAGTGTTACTCAACAGCAAAAGAGATAAAAGGGAAAACAAATACTTTTTCATATTTCTAAATTTTATATATTATTCGATAAATACGCAATAAATATTTCCGTATAGGAGATAACCAAATCCAAAAATGCCAATACAACCGTGCAGTTTTACTTTGAGTAGAAACCGCTTTTTTATTGCAACGGATAACAGTACGAACAATTCCTATTACATCGGAAATCACGATTTGCTCCTGCTCTTTAATCACACCATCTCCCTGTATCAGCAATTTTTCTCCGTCACGCCGAATAATCCGGTGACAGAGGTATCTGCCATTGTAACGAAACGCTACAATTGCTCCGGGAATTAATTCTTCAGGCGAAAAAGGAGAAACGACAATGGTTTCACTTCCATCTCCTCGCAAATAAGGATGCATACTGATGCCAAAACAACGTAGTTCAAGATTTTCTCCTTCGGAAATCAATTGTTCTACGTTTCCAAAAAAAGCATCAGTTGGGATTATCCTCATAAATGGCCGTTTTCTTTTAACGTTGAATAAACTAATTGAGCCGCATCCACATCGGGTAAACACTCCAAATGATAAATCGGCACTTGCTGCAAAGTATGAGATACAATCTCGCAAACAGATTCCGACAGCTGTTTATCGTAAGCAAAAGCAAACGGACAAGATGGCAGCAATGCGCCAATTGCCTCAATGCCTTTCAAGCGTCGGATACGATTATACGGAGCTTGCGACAGGCGTATAAAAGCGGCAACAGGAGTTTGCTTGTTTTTGTAACAAGGTGTTTTTCCACTCCACGGAGAGCCATATACCCAAACATCACCATCTGTCTCAATACGAATGAAAGGACTATCGTCGTTTAACAACTCCGTTCCCGAAATGTGATTCAACCACAAACGAGTATGTGTACTCTTACCCGTACCCGATTCACCAAGGAAAAGTATCGTTTTCCCTTGATTCATTACTGCAGATGAGTGAATAGAAACAGTCTGCCGCGACAATGCAGCGATGCCAAAAAGCAACCAGCAAACAAAATGCAACACCTCATCTCCAAAAGTACCCGTTCGGTGAATTCTCGCCCGAAATCCATCGCCTTCACTACGGATTTCTGCCAACAAGCGACTACCGTCAGGATGCTTTATTCGGAAAAGATAAGCGCCATCTCTGCCGGATAAATCATAACTCATTTCTTCGTACTCAGAAACAAAGGTAGGTGAAATATCCCAATCTTGCAATATTGCATCCAAATGAATTGTCAACAAAGGATTATCGCTCGTTTCTTCAGACAAGAAATAACCAAAACCGGGAAGGGACTCTTGCCCCCTCCCGGAAATTCGGACTATATGCCCTGCTATCTTATAGCTTTGCATAATTTCAACACAAGATTTTCATTACCAAGTATAATCTGAAGATCCACCCTTACCGGTATTCGGTAATGCAGGAGAAGAAGGAGATGACATTTGAAATCCTTGTTCAACCTTAACTTCCACTGTTTCAATCATCGGTGATTCGTACACCTCTCTTTTTGTTTCCATATATTTTATCGTATTATTAGTTTAGCATTATTCATATTCTTTTCGGAAATCACTTTCACAACATATATTCCCTGTGTCCAGTTCTTGTTGACGGTGTGAGATATTGCATTGAGTGATTCCTTGTGTAACAGATTGCCTTGCAGA
>JAIRVZ010000111.1 GCA_031253625.1 Dysgonamonadaceae bacterium | reverse complement strand
TTTGGTGGAAGTAAGGAAGAATTGGAAACTATTTTATCTTTTGAAAATTTCTTAATAGGTATCAACGGAGTAGTAACTTTTAAGAACTCCAAGCTTAAAGATTATTTGGCAAATGCACCGTTAGAGCGCATCGTATTAGAAACAGATGCTCCTTATTTAGCTCCTGTACCCTATCGAGGAAAACGAAACGAACCTGCCTATCTGCCGAAAATCGCTGAAAAAATCGCTGAAATTTATCAGGTTTCTGTTGAAAAAATAGCCGAAATAACAACTCAAAATGCTTTAACTTTATTTTTTGGTTGAGAATATCAAGAAACAAAAAAATAAAGTGTATATTTGCACGCCAAATTGGGCAGATAGTGGAAAAAATATAATAATTAAATTAAATAAATTTCAAAATGCAAAACAAAGGATTTATAAAAGTTTTAGCAGTATTACTGGCTTTGGTTTGTTTGTTTTATTTGTCATTTACCTTTGTAACAAACAAATACTACAAACAGGCAAGAGAGTATGCAGGCGGAGATTTAGTGAAAGAGAGTCAGTTTTTAGATTCTTTATCGACAGAAAAAGTATGGTTAGGCTATACATTTAAGAAAGCCCGTGAAAAAGAAATCAACTTGGGTCTTGACCTGAAAGGTGGTATGAACGTTGTTTTAGAGGTTGACGTTGCAGAAGTGCTAAGGTCGCTTTCCGGTAACAATCTTGATCCTAATTTCAATCAGGCTTTAACTAAAGCAAAAGAACGTCGTTTGACCACTTCGAAAGATTTCGTGTCTCTTTTCACAGAAGAATATCGTGCCTTGGATCCGGGAGCGAGATTGGCCGCCATTTTCAGTACTTTTGAGTTGAAAGATAAAATTACGCCTCAAAGTACTGATGCTCAGGTAGAACAAGTGTTAAGAGCAGAAATTAAAAGTGCTGTTAACAATTCATTCAATGTTCTTCGTACTCGTATCGACCGGTTTGGTGTAGTTGCTCCGAATCTTCAGTTATTGGAAACAGATGGCCGTATTTTGGTAGAACTTCCCGGTATCAAGGAACCCGAGCGCGTGCGTAAATTGTTGCAAGGAAGTGCCAACTTGGAATTTTGGGAAACTCATAACCTTTCTGAAATATATCAGCAATTAATTGCTGCAAATAATTTACTTCGTGAGTTGAAAAAAGGAGAAACTCCTGAAAATGAGGTTGCTGTTGAAGAAGTTCTTGAAACGAAAGAACAGGTAACCGGCGTAAATGCTGCCGACAGTCTATTCGCTGAAATTTCTAAACAAACTAAAGAAGAATCAGCACAAAATGTTTCTGAAGAAGAATGGAGAAGAAATAATCCATTGTTTTCGATATTAGCACTCAATCAATACAACAACCAAATAGGTCAGGGCCCGGGTGTTGGAAGGTCTCATGCTAAAGATACTGCTACTGTAAATTCATTTTTGGCTATGCGCCAAGTAAGAGATTTATTCCCTCGCAATATCAGATTTTTATGGACGGTAAAAGCGGTTGATACAAAAGAAACTATATTTGAATTGGTTGCTATTAAAACCACTCGCGACGGAAGGGCTCCGTTGGGAGGAGATGTTATTATTGATGCAAGAGAAGATTTCAATCAATATACTAACTCTTCAGAAGTTAGCATGACCATGAATCCGGAAGGAGCAAAAACATGGGCGCGTTTAACAAGAGACAACATCAACCGACATATTGCTATTGTTTTGGATAACGCTGTTTATTCTTTCCCTGTAGTAAATCAGGAAATTACAGGCGGACGTTCTCAAATTTCAGGCCGTTTTTCCATAGAAGAGGCGAAAGACTTAGCCAACGTGTTGAGATCCGGTAAAATGTCGGCACCTGTTCGCATTATATCAGAAGACGTTATCGGGCCATCATTGGGACAAGAAGCTATCAATAGCGGATTTATTTCTTTCGCTATTGCATTTGTTGCGTTGATGATTCTCTTAGTTGTTCTCTATGGATTCAAGCCGGGGATGATTGCCAACGGTGCATTGTTATTAAATGTATTCTTTTTGTTGGGTGTATTGGCATCATATCAAGCTGTACTGACACTTTCCGGTATTGCAGGTGTCGTGTTGGCATTAGCTATGGCTATGGATGCTAACATCTTGATAAACGAGCGTATCAAGGAAGAAATTCGTGGAGGAAAAACCGTTAAAAAAGCAATTGAAGAAGGTTATAAAAAAGCTTTTTCTGCGATTTTTGACGCAAACCTGACCTCCATTATTACGGGTGTTATTCTCTTTTATTTCGGAACAGGTCCGATTAGAGGATTCGCTACTACTTTAATTATTGGTATTATTGTTTCGTTCCTTACTGCGGTATTTTTAACTCGTATTGTTTATGAAGCATTCTTAGCTAAGGGTAAGTTTACTAATTTAACATTCACTACAAGCCTTACAAAGAACTTCTTGGTTGATACGAAATATAATTTCATGAAATATAAAAATACGTTATACATTATCACTATTGGATTAACGGTTGTATGTTTGGCAGTTTTGTTTGGTAGAGGATTGAATCAAGGTATTGATTTTACCGGTGGTCGTAATTATGTGATTCGTTTTGATCAACCTGTAAACACCATTGAGGCACAAGAAATGTTGGCTCCTTTCTTTTCAGAACACGTTCCGAGTATTATTACTATCGGTGCTCCTAATCAGGTAAGAATATCTACTAACTATAAAATTACAGATTCTTCGGAAGGAGTGGATCAAGATATCATTAAAAAATTCTTTGAAGGATTGAAACCTTTATTAAGGGAAGGCACTACCTTAGAACAATTTACTGCTGTAAACATTTTAAGTTCACAAAAAGTAGGGCCAAGTATTGCCGACGATATGAAAACCGGAGCATATTGGGCTGTTATGTTATCAGTTATCGCTATTGGTCTTTATATCTTTTTGAGATTTAGGGATATGTCTTATGCTGTCGGAACTATAGCTTCTTTGATTCAAGATGCCATCTTCATTTTGGGTATGTATGCTATGTTATGGGGTATATTGCCGTTCTCGCTCGAAGTAGACCAAACCTTTATTGCTGCTATATTAACAGCATTAGGTTATTCGGTTAACGACAAGGTGGTTATTTTCGACCGTATTCGTGAATACACTCATTTGTATCCGAAACGTGATAAATTCGACTTGTTTAATGCGTCTCTTAACTCAACATTAGACCGTTCAGTAAATACCACTGTCAGTACGTTAGTAGCTTTGGTTATTATATTTGCTTTGGGAGGTGATGCCATCCGCAGTTTCTCTTTCGCAATGATACTTGGGGTAGCAATGGGAACACTTTCTTCCATGTTCTTTGCAGCTCCGATTGCTTATGAAATTCAAAAAAGAAAACAAAATAAGCAGAATAAACAAAAATAGAATAATATTCTAAAATTGAAAAGAGAGGGTGTGACTATGTGTCATACCCTCTTTTTTTGCCACCTACATAAAAAATTAACAAAATTATGAGCTTTTATTCAAAATCTTTTTTTATATTTGAGTGTTTTATTTAATTATTAATTATAAAAATAACTCTTATGAAAAAAATTATCTCAACACTTATCGTTCTTGCTTTTTATGCGAATGTATCAGCACAACTTGAAGTTGATTCTTCAGGAGATACTTATGTTTCCAAGAATATTTATCTTGAAAGTGCCTCCAATTTTATAGGCACTACGAATTCTGTTGTTCCCATTACTTTCAAGGTCGGTAACAATTTGGTCGGATTTACGGGAAGCTCTACAAATGGTAACGTATCTTTGGGGTATGAGGCCTTACGGGACAATGCGGTAGGCTACGGCTACAATACTGCTATTGGTTATTACGCGCTTTCTGCTACTATTCAAATGAACGGTCGTTATAATTCCGCTACTGGTTATTGGGCACTTCGTGATAATACATCAGGAAGTAATAATACTGCTAGTGGGGCTATTGCACTTTACTCCAATACAACGGGAGGTGGCAATACAGCCATTGGCTATCAAGCACTCATCTTAAATACCACTGGTAGTAACAATACCGCTATCGGTTATGGTGCATATGCCAACGCCAACAATCGAACCAATGCTACAGCTATTGGCTACGGAGCAATAGCTACTGCAAACGATCAGGTAGTAATCGGTAATACTAAAGTAACGAGTATTCTCGGATATAACAGCTTGACTATTGTTTCCGACGGTCGAATAAAGAAAAACATTCGAGCCGAAGTACCGGGGCTTGTTTTTGTCAACCAATTACAACCGGTTATGTATAATTTTGACTTGAATGCATTAGATGAATTACAGAAATCCGATGACCCGAAAATAAATGCTTTCTTAGATTCTTTACTCATGGCGCGTTCTCCCGAAGAAAAGGAAATTGAGGCAAAAGCAAGAACGAATAAAGAAAAGATAGTCTATTCCGGATTTATCGCACAAGATGTAGAAAAAGCTGCTCAAAGTATCGGTTATGATTTCAGCGGAGTAGATGCACCCGAAAACGGCAAAGGTGCTTATGGATTGCGATATGCGGAATTTGTTGTACCATTGGTAAAAGCCGTGCAAGAACTTAGCGAACAAAACAATGCCAAGGATGCTGCCATTGCTTCGTTGCAGGCACAAATAAATGAATTGAAAGAAAAAGCTACCTTGCGTTCTGCAACTAACGAAACAGAAACAACCGGAATGGTCGATGCTGTAATAGCTCAATGCAAACTATACCAAAATGCCCCCAATCCGTTTAATCAATCTACTGAGATAAAATATTATTTGCCGGAAGATGTAAAAACTGCTTATCTTTGTATTTATAATTTGCAAGGAACACAAATCAAGCAAATTCCGATTATGCTGCGAGGCGAAGGTTCGCAACTCATTTCCGGTTCGGAACTAAATGCCGGAATGTGTTTGTATGCTTTAATTGTAGATGGAAAAGAAGTTGATACGAAACGAATGATATTAACGAAATAAATTATAAAAATCATGAAAACAACAATCACATTGCTGGCAATGCTATCTGTATTGTCGCTAAGCGCACAGGAAACGAAAGCCTATCTGCCTATATTTAGTGAAACAGGCACAACTACGTTTTGCTATTGGGATTATTGGCACTGCTCAGACTGTCCCGATGAGGCTTATTGTTTCAGTTTAGAATTTCTAAAAGACGAAGATTTAGAGAGAACTTACAAACTTGAAAATATTAATTGGGGTAGTTTTTATGGTATGTTTGATAAGTTTACAGTTAGTGAAGATAACTCAAAACTTTGGGGTAGTTCCACTTATTTTGGAAGTACTTATACGTGTTTATTAATGGATTTGAATTTGAATATTGGCGATACATTTGATGATATTAATAATTATGGTAGCTACTACTACCAATTTATCGTATCAGATGTGTATCAACGTGATGGGCGAAAACACATTGAATTTGCGTCTGAATTTGCGCTTGAAGAACCGCTTATTTTTATCGAAGGAATGGGACCTACCCGTTATCCCTCCTATAGTTATGAAATGTTCTTAAAAGCAAAGTGTATTGATCGTGTGCTGGAGTATTTTGTGCCATCTATGGAAGGGAAGGGTTGTGATTGTGGCTACTATTACAATTCTGAAAAAAATACTACAGTTGATAACAAAATACGTCTGTATCCATTACCGGTAAATACAGAATTAACATTGAAAATTTCGGAAACTGTTGATATTGAAAATGCGCAAGTAAATATTTATGATATGAAAGGTAATTTACAGATTTTACATACAAGTATTACTAATAATATATGCAAATGTGATGTAAGCACCTTAACGCCTGGGATTTATTTTTTGCGGATAATTAGCAGTAACATTAACGAAAATATTAAATTCATTAAATCGTAGTTTTATGAAAAAGATATTAATGTTAGTGTTGTTTGCTACTGTAACGAGCAATGTTTTTGCTCAAACAAATTCTCGAAATGGACGGTATTTGCCAACACAAGGAGACTTTCGAGTATTTGTTGTGTTTGCAGAAATAGCAGACGATACATTAAATCTAAGTGTACCCGGATGGGATAAGGGGCAAATGCCAAATACAACAACGATTACCAATTATCTGAACTATTTCAATCAATGTTTTTCAGAGGCTTCTTTTGATACGTTGAATGTCATATTGGATTATTATCCGAATTTAATGCAAATATCAATGGCAGAACAGGCAGATTATCTAGATACTTATGGAGCTGTATTTAGCCGATTGGATACTCTTTGTGCAAATGGACAACAGATACAAACTGTAGGAGGACTTGATTTTCCAAATGATTTTGATGTTTGGAAATTAGCAATTGCTCCTGATGGAGGTTTGTTCCCTGAAGGTTCGCCGAATAAAACGCAAGGGAAAGATAGTCAGATTGATTGTATCCTCATTTTTTGGAGAGAAAACAGTAAAGTTGGGCCAAAAAGATCCGGAGGTGAGTTCCATACAAGCCGTCACTCTACTCGCATTGACAATAAGTATGTTACAACACGAGGTCTTATTTATAGTGACACTCCTCAGACTATTGTGCATGAATTTGCCCATGGCATTGTAGGAGACAATTACTTCCATTCCGGAGGTGCCAATTCTTTTTATAGTAGAATTTATATGCAAAATCATAGCGGTTACAGTATCTTGTCGGGTTGGAATCACTATTTTTACGGCTGCAACGGTTGGGACAGATATCGATTAGGGTGGAAACCCACTACAAAACAGTATTATATAAGTGCTCAAAACACAGCAGGACAAGAAGTGGCAAGCGATTTAATTTATGGTCAATCGTTATCAAATGGAGATTCTGCCATTTACATTTTAAAGAATTTTGCAACATCAGGTGATGCTGTTAGAATAAAATTACCGTATTTACATTCAGAAAGCGCAAATGTTAAGGAACAGTGGCTTTGGTTCGAAAATCATCAATTTGCGCAGGGAACCATTGAATACGATAACAATAAACACGGTATAGGCAGTAAAATGCACAAAATACCCAAAGGAATATACATGAATATTCAAGTGGGGAATGAGAATTTTGCAAGCTACTCAAATAGTGGGCCAAACAGCATATCGCCTGTAAATAGTTTTGGATATTATGATTTTACCTACTCGGGTAATGCGGCTTTTATGTCAGATCAAACAGCAAATCCTTTTGCCGGATTAGGCTTTGCCTCTTATCACCTCGTTCCGATAGATGACACTACTACCTCATTATTTTATGTTTATGGAAAAAATCAATTAAATCAAGATTTGTATGATTTTAAAGAAAAGACACATCAAACATTTAACTTCAATGGTGTAGCAATGAACAACAATAATTGGGCAGTCCCGTTAGAATATTATATGGGGTCTGTTTTCGATGCTTTTTATCAGGGTAACAAAATAGCACTGACAACCAACCCTGCCCCCGTACCAAGAATGACGTTTTCAACTAATATAAGGAATACTTTGTCAAATTTAAGACTTAATCCTCAAAATTACGATAATCGTAAAATCTATTTGAATGGAATTTGTATTCGTGTATTGGAGCAAATGCCTAATGGCGATGTGAAAATTTCTGTTCGTTGGAATGATTTTAAAATATTGAACAATATTCGTTGGTGCGGTGATATTGTGTTGAATGAACAGGTAGATTTACAATCGGGTAATACTATTTTATTAGATCAGGGGTTAACGCCTGTTCGTCCTACTAATCCAATTATTTTTAACGGAGAAAAGATTTTTGCCAGTCCAACCATATTTACATGTAAAGATAATTCTCTCTTCAAAGCAAATTCGGGAAGTACTATTCATTTGAAAAATAATAGTACCTTAATAGCTGAATCGGGTTCCGAAATAGAATTGGACGGAGGAAGTTTAATAGTAGAATCGGGTTCTACATTACAAATAAAATCAGGAGCAACATTACGGATTACGAATTCAGGAAACGTATATGTTAAAGGTACCGGTTATTTATGTATAGAGACGGGAGCAATTGTGATACTGCAAGATTATAATAGTGTTATCAGAATGGGAGAGAATGCAACTTATGGCGTAAATCCGTTATATTTGACGAGTGCGAACTGTAGTTCCGTAATCACTTATTCCGGCAATGGTTCAGTTGTAGACCTAAGTCAGGATGTGTATATTCAAAACGAAACGATAACAAATAATAGGTATATTGGAGGAAAAAATATTTATGTCGGTCATCATGTAACCACCTCAAAACCGCAAGGTAATGTTTTAATAACCAATAATGCAAATGTTGTATTTGATTGTCAAAATGTTATTTTTGATACCAGTTTTAAATGTGATTTAGGAGCATCTTTTAAAGTTGTTAAACAATAATCTTTTAGAATTAAAAACAATAGCATTTCAATACAAATTTCTCAAATCCAATCGGCAAAATTCAATACGAGTTTTGCCGATTTTTTTTATATCTCAATAGAAATTGGTAACTTTGTCCCGAATTGGCAAAATCAAATAGTAAATGAGTATACATGAATTAAGCGAACAGGAAATATTTCGCCGTAAGAGTTTGGAAGAACTGCGTAGTATGGGCATAGAACCATACCCTGCTGCAGAGTACAATACCGATGCTTTCTCAACAGAGATAAAGGAAAATTTCAAGGATGGAGAAGAACCCCGTCAGGTTTCTGTGGCCGGCCGTATCATGATGCGACGGATTATGGGAAAAGCATCTTTCGTTGAATTACAGGATTCCAAGGGTAGAATACAGCTTTATATTTCGAGAGACGATATTTGTCCCGACGAAAATAAAGACTTATACAATGTTGTTTTCAAGAAATTATTGGATATTGGAGATTTCATAGGTGTAAAAGGCTATGTTTTCCGCACGCAAATGGGCGAAATATCCATACATGTACAGGAATTAATCGTTTTGGCGAAATCGTTGCGACCACTTCCGATTGTAAAATATAAAGATGGAGTTGCTTACGATGCTTTTGAAGACCCTGAAATGCGTTATCGCCAGCGTTATGTCGACCTGGTTGTCAACGACGGAATCAAAGATATTTTTGTGAAAAGAACAAAAATATTCAACTCCATGCGCAATTTCTTCAACGAGCGTGGATACATAGAGGTTGATACGCCTGTTTTGCAAAGCATCCCCGGAGGTGCGGCCGCCCGTCCTTTTATCACTCACCACAATGCGTTGGATATTCCGTTGTATTTAAGAATTGCCAACGAACTTTATCTGAAAAGGCTGATTGTTGGCGGATTTGAAGGCGTATACGAGTTTTCCCGCAATTTCCGTAATGAAGGAATGGATAGAACCCATAATCCGGAATTTACAGCCATGGAAATTTATGTTTCGTATAAAGATTACAATTGGATGATGAATTTTACGGAACAATTGCTCGAAAAAATCTGTTTGGATGTTTTAGGCACAACAGAAGTGAAAGTCGGTGATAATCTGATTAGTTTCAAAGCGCCTTATCGTCGTGTCAGCATGATCGATGCCATCAAAGAAAATACAGGCATTGACATTTCCGGCATGAACGAAGATCAATTGCGCGGTGTTTGTAAACAACTGCATATTGAAGAAGATGCTACCATGGGAAAAGGAAAATTGATCGACGAAATTTTCGGTGCAAAATGCGAAGGAAAATATATTCAACCGACATTCATTACCGATTATCCGATTGAAATGTCGCCTCTTTGCAAGCAACATCGGGAAAATCCGGAACTAACGGAACGTTTCGAATTGATGATAAACGGAAAAGAAATTGCGAATGCCTATTCCGAATTAAACGACCCGATAGATCAACGAGAAAGATTTGAAGAACAATTCAAACTTTCGGAAAAAGGAGATGATGAGGCGATGTTTATCGATCAAGATTTTATCAGATCATTGGAATATGGTATGCCTCCGACATCAGGAATGGGAATTGGAATGGATCGTTTGGTGATGCTGCTTACAGGTCAGACTTCGATTCAGGAAGTTTTGTTTTTTCCTCAAATGAAACCCGAAACTTTTTAAACATACTCAATTATGAACTTACCTGGAAAAATAGCAATTATGGGTGGTGGAAGCTGGGCTACTGCCATTGCGAAGATTGTAATGACCACGCAGAATGAGATCAATTGGTATATGCGTCGTCCTGAACAAATTGAAGAATTTTCAAATTATAGACATAATCCATATTATCTCACAGGAGTTAAATTCGATATCAGTAAAGTAACGTTTTATTCAAAAATAAATGATGTTGTAAGAAATTCCGACACATTGATTTTTGCAACACCTTCTCCCTATCTGAAACAGCATTTGAGACGGTTGAGAGGTAAATTAGAAGATAAATTTGTTATTTCTGCGATCAAAGGGATTGTGCCGGATGAAAACGTATTGGTATCGGATTATTTCTCTAAGTTTTATAAAGTTCCTATAGAAAATATGGCCGTACTTGGTGGCCCTTGTCATGCAGAAGAGGTTGCTTTAGAAAGACTTTCCTACTTGAGTATTGCCTGTCAGAATACAGAAAATGCACAGGTTTTTGCCAGTGTTTTCAAAAATCATTACGTCAAAACGTCGATTAGTAATGATGTGGTTGGCATAGAATATGCATCTGTTCTGAAAAATGTATATGCCATTGTTTCCGGAATTTGTCACGGATTGAAATATGGCGATAATTTTCAGTCCATTTTGATATCAAATTCAATAATAGAAATGAATCGATTTATTGATGCTGTAAAACCTTTTGATAGAAACATTTGCGATTCGGCCTATTTAGGTGACTTGTTGGTAACTGCCTATTCGCGTTTCAGCCGTAACCGCATATTCGGTACGATGATAGGAAAAGGATATTCGGTCAAAACTGCCCAAGTGGAGATGGAAATGATTGCCGAGGGCTATTTCGGAACAAAATGTATCAAAGAAATCAACGAAATTTACAAAGTGGATATGCCTATTTTAGATACGATTTATTCTATTTTGTATGAAAGAAAATCTCCGATGTTGGCTATCAGAAGATTAACGGAAACTTTTAAATAAAACCCCTAAATCCCTTAAAGGGGACTTTGAGTGAGCAAAAGTTAAAGTCCCCTTTAGGGGATTTAGGGGTAAAATAAAATATTTACCCCAATTGAGATCTGTTTTATATACATTTATCGCGTTTTTATTGTCGGTAACTTCTTATGCGGCCGACAGCGAGGTATTGAGCATGGTTTCGCTTAGAAAGATTGAAGGAAATAAGTTGGTATGTATTGATTCTTACGAAATCCGAATAAATAACAGGAGAGGAGATGGTGCTGCCGAAATATTCATTCCTTATGACAAAAAAGACAAATTAAGCATTGAGAGTGCTTGCATTGAAGATATTTCAGGCAATGTTGTTCGTAATTTGAAAAAAAATGAAATAACACAACGGCAAGTCTTTTCAAATATCGCATTTTATCAGGATAGGTATGTAAGTGAATTTCAACTTAGGCACAATACATATCCTTATATAATTAAATACTCCTATAAAATTGTTTGCTCTGATTTTTACAGTATAGATTCTTGGTATCCTTTTTTAGAAATAGACCAACCTGTAAAGTCAGCTCAATTAATAGTTGAAGTTCCTTTAAAATATCCAATCAAGATAAAAGAAGAACATATTAGTTCTCCTCAAGTTGAAACTACAGAAAATACGGTAAAATATACTTGGAATACTTCTTACGCAGGAGAAAGATTACAAAGATATGCTCCTTTTCATTTGTTACCTGTTTCTCGTGTAATTGTTTTGCCGTATCAATTCAAATATGGAGTAAAAGGAAGTTGGGAAAGCTGGGAGAGTTTTGGTAGTTGGATTTCCGACCTTAATTCAAACGGACGGAAATTACCTTTAGCTGAAAAAGAAAAAGTAGATAAACTGTTATCCGGAGTTTCCGATCCAAAAGAAAAAATAAGAATACTCTATTCATACTTGCAAAATAACAGATATATCAATGTAGATATAGGTGTTGGAGGATTAAAAAGTTATCCTGCCGAATATGTTTCGGTCAATAAATACGGTGATTGTAAAGCCTTAAGTAATTATATGGTAAGCTTACTTGAATATGCAGGGATAAAATCGTATTATACCCTGATACAAAGCGGAGATGTGATAAGAGAAATAGATAAAAACTTCCCGATGCAGGCATTTAATCATGTAATAGTTACGGTTCCTTTAGATAAAGATACGATTTTTTTAGAATGTACAAGTAAAAATATCCCTTGTGGTTATTTGGGTACTTCCAATCAAGGCAGAGATGCTTTTATAGTCGATGGGGAAAATAGCCGTTTTGTTCAAACTCCTGTGTTACAACCTTTAGATGTGCTTTGTTCTTCTGTAATCAATGTTCCGGTAATATCAGGATATACTACCGTTGAAATGAAAATGAATAAAAAAGGTGACGAATACGAAGAGATGCTATTTTTGTCTTCTCAAGCACGTAAAGACGATATTGAAAAATACCTAAGACGCAGATATTCCGGTTCTTTCGAAATCAACGATTTTAGTTTTGGAAAAGATAATAATAACCGGCCGGAAATCACTTTTCTTCTGAATCTTAAAATATTGAATATTTGTAAGCTTTACGAAAACGAAATAATATTGCCACCGTTTCCTCAAGATTTACCCAAAATTGAATCTCCGGAACTCAGAACCCAACCTTTTCAATTATTTTATCCGATTGCATATCAAGATACTATCATTTACAAATTTAACGATGGTCGGCAGATGGAAAAAATACCGGAAAATGTCTCCATCAGTTCTCGTTTTGGAAATTATGACCTTAATTTTGATTTTTTGGAAAACCAATTAACTGTTACGAAAAATATTCTTATCTTTAGAGGCTTGTACTCGGCATCGGAGGATTATAAAGATTTTTATGCTTTTTTGTCGACTGTGAGAACGAATGAAAATAAAAGTATCTATCTAAAGTCTAAATAAAAAATGAAAAGGGCAATTTTATTCTGCGTGATATTATTAGTCGTTTTTGCTGCAAAATCGCAAGATTTGTATACTCAAGAACCGTGGAAAATTACTCAACATGAGATTACTATGACCGCTTATGATAAAGACCTTGATGCTGAAGCCGTAGTTTTATACGAAATTGGAAATACTTCTTTTTTAGGGAATGATAATACCGGTTATTTTGAAATGCATAAGGAAATAAGAACTAAAATCAAAATATTGAACCAAGCCGGAATAAAATATGCCGAATTTGAAATTCCTTTTTATGAAGAAAATTCTAAACCGGAGATGATTCGAAATTTAAGGGCTGTAACTTATAATATTGAAGATGGAAAGCTTTCTAAAACCGAATTGAATGATAAGAATGTTTTTGAAGAAAAAAGAGAAAACAATTGGAAATGTAAGAAATTCGCCATGCCGAACGTAAAAGAAGGTTCGGTTGTTGAAGTTAGCTATACGATTGTTTCACCATATTTATTTAATATTGACGAATGGAAATTCCAAAAGAAAATCCCGGTTATATACAGCCGTTTCAGTTTAAAAGCAGTTCCTTATTATGAATATACTTACATAATGAAAGGGGCTAAGAAATTCGACGAATATACACATGGTTTAGTACCTAATTCAGATGTGCAATGGAGAAGTCTTAAATATAAGATATATCAGTATAATATGGGAATGAAAGATATTCCGGCATTTAAAGATGAAGAATTTATCACTTCCGAAAAAGACCACATGATAAGTTTGAATTTCCAATTGTCAAAAATTCATCGGCCAGATGGTCGTCGTGATGATATTATGTCTACTTGGCCAGCACTTTGTAATGATTTCTTAAAACATGATTTATTTGGAAAATATATAGATGCTGCGGCGAAAGAAGCGAAAAAAATATTACCGACATTAAATTTAGCCGGAAAATCAATTGAAGAACAGATTAAAATCATTACCGATTATGTAAAATCAAATTATTCATGGAATGGCAATGTCAGGAAAATGGCTAATAGTAAAGTGTCGGATTTGCTGAAACAAAAAAGAGGAAACTCTGCCGAATTGAATTTATTTCTTGCAGGAATGCTTTCCGCTGCTAACATAAAAGTACAACCGATTTTACTCAGTACGCGAAAAAATGGTAAGGTTAGTCAGGGACATCCTTTTGAGAGTTTTTTGAATTATGTGATTGTACAAGCCAATACCGGAGAAAAGAATATCCTTCTTGATGCAACCGAATCGATGTTGCTTTATAATGAATTACCCGAACGATGTATCAATGTGAAAGGATTAGTCGTAGAAAAAAATTCCGAACAATGGATTGATATTGTTCATGACGAATTGGCATTAACGGAAAAAGAATTTGATTTAAAATTTAACGACAACTTAACGCTCTTGACTTCCGAAATAAGATATAATGCTTACGCGTATGACGCTTATCAATACAGAGCAGCATATTATAGTGATACCCAAAATTTATATGACCTTTTTATGCGGAGATCTGTTGAACCTCAAGGAGATATTAAAGTTGAAAATTATACGGAATTAGATAAACCGTTTATTATTTCCTTTAAAACAGAATCGGCGGGCGAAGGAATGGCAGATAAGTTGTTTATTGCGCCATTTCTCAATCAATCGCAAACCGACAATCTTTTTAAACAAAAACAAAGAACACTTCCTGTGGATTTAATACATCGCCATGCAGCTAAATTTAAGAGTATTATACATATTCCGGAAGGATATAAGGTTGATTATTTACCTAAGGAAGTGAAACATGATGGTAAGCAGATGATTATTAATTATACTGCTGTTGAAAATCCGGAAAAGAAACAAATAGAGATAATTGCTAATTATCAATTCAAGAACTATATATACGAGGCTAAAGATTATCAGACACTTAAAGTATTATTCGATCAGATGATAAAGACCTTTAATGAAACAATTGTATTATCAAAAATATAAAATAAATAACTTCCATGAAACAGATTACATTAAACATTGATAAAACCCTTGGTTTTATTTCTAAAGAGCAGATCTTTGCTCAAGAGGCAAATGCAAAAGAATGTGTGGCAACTTTACATGCCGGAACCGGAAAAGGAAATGACTTTTTAGGTTGGTTGCATCTTCCATCTTCTATTTCAGAGGCTGGAATCAATGATATTCAGGCAACTGCAAACAAATTGAGAAACCAATGTGAAGTAGTCGTTGTTGTCGGAATAGGAGGAAGTTATTTAGGTGCCAAAGCAGTAATTGATGCGCTTTCAGCAACTTTCGAAGCATTCGAAAATAACCGGAAAAATCCTGTAATAGTATATGCCGGACACAATATCGGAGAAGATTATCTATATGAACTGTCTTCTTATCTAAAAGGAAAACAGTTCGGAATCATCAATATTTCCAAATCGGGAACAACCACCGAACCCGCACTGTCTTTCCGAATCCTGAAAAAACAATTGGAAGATGCCATCGGAAAAAATGAAACCAAAGAACGCATTGTTGCCATCACAGACAAAGCGCGTGGAGCATTGCATACATTGGCAAAGAAAGAAGGATACAAAACTTTCGTTATACCGGATGATGTTGGAGGTCGTTTCTCTGTGCTTACTCCTGTTGGTTTGTTGCCGATTGCTGTTGCCGGAATAGATATTAAACAATTGGTACTCGGTGCGGTAAGTATGGAAAAAGCTACCGGAACAGATATTCCTTTTGCCGAAAATCCTGCAGCAATTTATGCTGCTACTCGCAACGAATTATACAAATCGGGTAAGAAAATAGAAATTTTGGCTAATTTCCATCCAAAATTGCATTACGTTTCCGAATGGTGGAAACAACTTTACGGAGAAAGTGAAGGAAAAGAAAATAAAGGCATTTTCAATGCGTCGGTAGATTTTACGACCGACTTGCATTCGATGGGACAATGGATTCAGGAAGGCGAACGTAGCATTTTTGAAACAGTAATATCTGTAGCTGCTCCTAAATATAAAGTCGAAGTTCCCTTTGATGAAGAAGATTTAGACGGATTGAATTTCCTTGCCGGAAAAAGAGTCGATTTCGTAAACAAAATGGCTGAATTAGGAACCCAATTAGCTCACGTTGACGGTGGGGTGCCCAACATCAAAATAGAAATGCCCGAACTCAACGAATATTACCTCGGACAATTGCTTTACTTTTTCGAAAAAGCCTGCGGAATCAGTGGATATATGTTAGGTGTTAATCCGTTCGACCAGCCGGGTGTTGAGGCATACAAGAAAAATATGTTTGCCTTATTAAACAAACCGGGATTTGAAACAGAAAGCAAAGCCATTCAAGCAAGAATATAATGATAAAAGCAGCCCTTTTTGATATGGATGGAGTCATTTATGACTCCATGCCCAATCAGTCGAAAGCATGGCATGATACGATGACTTTGTATGGTGTTGAATGTCAGCCGGAAGATTTTTACATGTATGAAGGACGCACCGGATTCAAAACGATTAATATTTTATTTAATCAGTCGTTCGGACGCGATGCCACCGAAGAAGAAAAGAAAGAAATCTACGACAAAAAATGCGCACGCTTTCTCGAATTGGAAAAAACGAAACCGATGCCGGGCATTTTGGAGGTGCTGACGAAAGTCAAAGAACTCGGAATTACCCCCGTACTCGTAACCGGCTCCGGACAATTTTCGTTGCTTGACAGACTTAATGCCGA
This sequence comes from Dysgonamonadaceae bacterium, assembly GCA_031253625.1. GTDB lineage: Bacteria > Bacteroidota > Bacteroidia > Bacteroidales > Azobacteroidaceae > JAIRVZ01. The sequence goes on along the minus strand of JAIRVZ010000111.1, from coordinate 56,044 downwards.
CTTCCCCGGATTTTTCAAAAAAGAATTGATGGTAACAGCCTATGATGTGAAAATCGGCAAACCACACCCCGAACCTTATTTAATGGGTTTAAAAAAAGCGGGTGTAGAAGCATCGGAGGCCATTGTTATTGAAAATGCACCTCTCGGAGTCGAATCCGGAAAAGCCGCAGGAATTTATACCATTGCTGTCAACACAGGTCCGTTGCCGGATAAAGTTTTGTTAGAATCCGGAGCAGATTGTGTTTATCACACCATGTTTGAGTTGCTGGAAGATTTGGAAAGGCTTATTCAAATTTAATCCTATATAATGTTAGTAAATGGTACAAGAAAAGATATCCCGTTTGTAAATACAGTAAAAATATTTGCAATATTTCTTGTTGTTCTTGGGCATTTGTCGATTTCGAATGAAATATATTCATTTATTAATATTTTTCATATGCCGGTATTTTTTCTAATTTCCGGTTATTTGATGTCTGGCAATTCAGATTCTTTTTTCATATTTACAAAAAAGAAAGCCAAAGCGCTTTTAGTCCCTTATATATTTTTTGCTTTTGTAACGTTCTTTTTTTGGTATTTTGTAGGAAGAAAATATGGAAATGATTCTTTGGATGGGCAAAATACATCTGTAGTGTTGAAACATATTATCGGAATTTTTTTAGCAATTCCATCGAAAGACTATCTTGGATTTAATTTCCCGATTTGGTTTTTACCTTCTCTTTTTTGTGCTGAAATCATATTTTATGGCATTCGGAAATATTTTAAGAAGGTGTCATTTTTGATATGTTTAATTGCGTTTTCTGTAGGTGTACTGTTAAATAAAATGCAAATCTTTAGATTGCCTTTCGGTATAGATGTCAGTTTTTTTGCATTACTGTTTATTTTTATAGGCAATTGGCTACGAAAAAATAATTTAGTTGAAATTTACATCTGCAATAAGAAACTTATATACAAGATATTTTTTACGATTCTATTCGGAGTATTAACTTTTTATATTTCGCATATAAACAGTGCAGGGGGAACAATTTCCATGGTTCATCGCATGTTTAATAATTATTTTTTGTATCTTGTAGGCGCATTTTCCGGTATTTTGTGTATTCTTTTTTTGAGTAATTGTATACCAAATCATCGGTTATTTCATTTTTACGGACGCAATACAATCTTCATCTTGGGCTTTCATCTGATGTGTTTTAGTTTGTTAAAAGCAATACAAGTTTTTGTGTTTCATATTCCGGTAGAAACTGCCAATGGAGGATTATTCATTAATGTTATGTATGCAATTTTTACGTTTATCTTACTTGCACCGGTCATATATTTAATCAATAAGTATGTACCGTTTATAGTCGGACGGAAAAAAGGCATTTTATAATCGATTTGTTATGATGTTTTTGAAGAAAAACTTAAAATACTTTGGATTTGTTTTAATTGCGACTTTATTCATCGGAATTTGTTTCACTTCGACAGATTTCATCAAATTGCCTTTCCATAAATTCAAAGATTTTATCGAGATATTTTTGCAATGGGTAGTGCTTTTAATTGCAATAGGTTCTGTCGTTTATTTAATCTCAATCAATAAATATATATTTTCGGCACTATACCCGGTGATATGTTTTTTATCGTCAATTTTAGCATATTTTCGCTATACTTCAGGAACCACTTTAACTACGATGATACTGGATGCTGCTTTGAGTAATGATACGCAAACATCTATGGATCTGATAACTCCGTGGTTAATTCTGTGGGTGATTTTCAGTTTGATAGTTTCTATTCTATTGGTAATTTACAGGATAAAAAAGATTAAAGTACATAAATCCGGTATTCACTGGGTCATTTCGATATTATTTTTTCTGGTGGTGTTCAACGTTCAACGAATTAAAAATCCGGTATCGGAAAGGATACCCTTAAATGTGTATTTTATAACCTCAAGATATTTTTCAGAGAAACAAGAAATTCAAAAAGATAGAGCAAGCCTGTCTGAAAATGTTATTTGTGGCGAAAATGATGAGTTAATTGTTGTATTCGTTATCGGAGAATCTCTTCGTGCCGATCATTTGGAATTTAACGGTTATCACAGGAATACAACTCCCCATTTGTCGAATGAAGATATTATTTCTTTTCCGAATATCTATTCTAAGTATGCTTATACAAACGTCAGCTTGCCTCATATTTTGACTCGTGCCGATAGTATTTCTCCGGAACGAGCCTACAGCGAACGTTCATTTATCGACTTGTTTAATTATTGCGGATTTTATACTGCTTGGTTAGCCAATCAAGAATCTGCAAAAACGTATGCCTATTTTATGCACGAGACCGACACATTGATATTTGCTAATATCAACAGGTCGTCTTATGTGTTTGATTATAAATGGGTAGATATGGATTTATTCCCATATTTCGAGCAAATTATTCAGCGAGAAGAAGACCGGAAATTAATTATATTGCACACGATAGGTTCTCACTGGTATTATAATGCGCACTATACCGATGAATTTCAGCAGTTTAATCCGATAATTAAGAGCAGAATAATATCTTCTTGTACACCGGAAGAACTTATAAATTCTTATGACAATACAGTATTATATACGGATTATTTTCTCCATAATATCATTGACCGGTTAAGAGATAAAAATGCGATTCTCTTTTATTTATCCGATCATGGTGAAAGTTTGGGAGAAAATGGCGTGTGGTTGCATGCTGCGGATTCGCCGTCTATTCACGAACCGGCAAGTTTTGTTTGGATGTCTCCTTCATATAAAGAATCAAATTTTGAAAAATATACTCAACTTCAAGAAAATAGGCTCAAAAGATTTCGTACAGACTTTTTGTTTCACACAATAACCGAAGCTGCCGGAATGAAAGGTGGAGTAATTGATCATAATTTTAGTCTATTTAAATCATTTGAACCAACAGAAAATAATCTAAAATAAATAATATGGCAACTTACAAAAGAATCCTCCTCAAATTAAGTGGAGAATCCCTGATGGGAGAAAAGCAATACGGAATAGATGAAAAACGTTTGTCGGACTATGCAATGCAAATCAAAGAAGTTGCATCCATGGGAATTCAAATCGGAATCGTTATCGGTGGCGGAAATATTTTTCGCGGTTTAAGCGGAACATCCAAGGGATTCGACAGAGTGAAAGGTGATCAAATGGGAATGCTGGCAACTGTAATCAACAGTTTGGCGTTAAGTTCGGCATTGACTCAAGCAGGCATCAACGCGAAAGTTTTCACTGCAACCCGCATGGAACCCATCGGAAATTTATACACCAAATGGGAGGCTATTGCAGCTATGGAGCGTGGAGAAATTGCAATTATCGCAGGAGGTACCGGAAACCCATTTTTTACTACCGATACAGCATCGGCCTTGCGCGGCATTGAAATTGAGGCAGAAGTGATGCTTAAAGGAACTCGCGTGGATGGAATTTATACGGCCGACCCGGAAAAAGACAAAACCGCAGTGAAATTCAATGACATTACTTACGATGAAATATATAACAGAGGATTAAAAGTAATGGACTTGACAGCAACTGCTTTATGCAAAGAAAACAACCTGCCCATTGTCGTTTTTGATATGGATACCATAGGAAATTTGAAAAAAGTAATGTCGGGAGAAAATATCGGAACTTTAGTACATAATTGAAATATGGATTTTCTTTTCTATATTTGCAAAAACAAAAAATCATACAATTATGGTAGACGTTAAGAAAATAGAAAAAGATTCGGAAGAAAAGATGCAACATGCAGTTGCCTTCTTGGAAGAAACGTTGTCGCACATCCGTGCCGGAAAAGCAAATGTACGCATCTTGGATGGTGTTAAAGTCGATTATTATGGTAGTTTAGTGCCTATTACAAACGTAGCAACAGTGAGTACTCCCGATGCTAAAACAATAACTGTTCTCCCTTGGGAAAAACCGATGCTTAGAGAAATCGAAAGAGCCATACAGAATTCGAATGTGGGTATCACTCCCGAAAATAATGGAGAAATTATTCGCTTGGGTATTCCTCCTTTAACCGAAGAACGACGCAAACAATTGGTGAAACAATCCAAACAAGAGGCTGAAAATGCTAAGATAAGTGTTCGCAATGCCCGTCGTGATGCTGTTGAGGCAGTAAAAAAGGCAGTAAAAGAAGGTGTTTCCGAAGATATTGGAAAAGATAGCGAAGCCAGTCTGCAAAAAGTGCACGACAAATACATCAAAAAAGTTGATGAAGTATTTGCAAACAAAGAAAAAGAAATAATGACTGTTTAAAGTGAAAAACGAAAAGTGAAAAGTGAAAAATAGACATCACTTTTCACTTTTCACTTTTCACTTTTCGTTTTAAAATGAAGGGTTTAGTTATTAAAAACACGGGAAGTTGGTATCAGGTTTGTACTGATGATGGGAAAATAGTTGATTGTAAAATCAAGGGTAATTTTCGTCTGAAAGACATTCGCACTACGAATCCTGTTGCTGTCGGAGACCGTGTTTTAATTGAACAAAATCCGGAAGGAACTGCTTTTATTACAGAAATAGAAGACCGGAAGAATTATATTATTCGCCGGTCTTCCAATCTTTCCAAGCAATCTCATATTATTGCCAGTAACATCGACCAAGCATTTTTGATTGTAACGGTGAATTATCCGATTACAACCACTACCTTTATCGACCGTTTTTTGGCGACTGCGGAGGCATATAGCATACCTGTGAAGCTTGTTTTTAACAAGATTGACAGATACAAAATAGAAGATTTCGAATATTTGGATGCAATCATACATTTGTATGAATCAATAGGTTATCCCTGTTTCAAAGTCTCAGCTCGGCAGGAAATTGGTTTGGAAAATTTGAACGAATTATTGAAAGATAAAATCACTTTGCTTTCCGGACATTCCGGCGTTGGAAAATCTACAATGATTAATAAAATTGTTCCGGGTTTAAGCCTGAAAACACAAGACATTTCCGAATACCACAACAAAGGAATGCACACCACAACCTTTTCCGAGATGATATCCCTGTCGGTAGGTGGATATATTATTGACACTCCCGGAATCAAGGGTTTTGGTACTATCGATATGGAAGACAATGAGATTTCTCATTATTTTCCTGAGATATTTAAATTTTCCAAAGATTGCAAATTCAATAATTGTACTCATCGAAAAGAACTTAATTGCGCTGTTGTAAAAGCCTTAGATGATCGTTTAATCAGCCAATCCCGCTATAATAGTTATCTCAGTATATTGGAAGATAAAGCAGAGAGTAAGTATCGAGAAGCTTTTTAAATCAAAGAATTTATATGAAAATAGATAAAGCACTGTTTTGGGTGGAAGCAAAAGACTATTCGTTTATTGTTTTAGGCTTACTTTTTTACTCGATAGGTTTTGTTGGATTTATACTTCCTTACGAAATTACTCCGGGCGGAGTTGCCGGTATCAGTGCTCTGATATTTTATTCATCGAAAATACCGGTTGGAATTTCATACTTCGTAATAAATATAGGAATTTTGGCATTATCCATAAAAGTATTTGGTCTGAAATTTAGCATCCGGACTATTTTCGGAGTGGTAGCATTGACTTTTCTACTTTCCATATTTCAACATTTAATAACAAAACCTTTTGTTCATGATCAGCCTTTTATGAGTTGTATACTGGGTGGTGTATTATGTGGCATCGGCATTGGTATTGTTATTAATGCTCGAGGAAGTACCGGCGGCACAGATGTTTTGGCCTTAATCATAAACAAATATAAAGACATTACCGTTGGTAAAGGCTTGATGATTTGTGATTTATTGATAATAAGTTCTTCTTATTTCTTATTTCATAGTATTGAGAAAATAGCTTTTAGTGTTGTTCTTTTAGGAATTTCATCGTATACCGTTGATATGGTTTTAAACGGAGCGAGACAATCTGTTCAGTTTCTCATATTTTCGGATCGATTCGATGAAATCGCAGATGCAATTAACCAACAGCTACATAGAGGATGTACCATATTGGACGGGGTAGGATGGTACTCAAAAAAAGAGGTAAAAGTTGTGGTGGTAATAGCAAAAAAAATAGAATCTGTAACAATTTTTCGCCTGATAAAAAATATTGATCCTAATGCTTTTATATCTCAAAGTTCTGTTATTGGAGTTTACGGAGAAGGTTTTGATAAAATAAAGGCTAAATAAACATAATTTTCTTTTCCTTATTACGTTTGATATACTATGAAAAAGATAGTTTTTGCTACGCATAACAGCCATAAATTAGAAGAAATAAAAGACATATTGGGTGCGGAATATGAAGTTTTAGGGCTAAACGATATTAATTGTTTGGAAGATATTCCTGAAACCGGAGATACGTTAGAAGAAAATGCATTACTGAAAGCCCGATATGTGAAAGAAAAGTACGGATATGATTGCTTTGCCGATGATACCGGATTGGAAGTTTATGCCTTAGATAATGCTCCGGGAGTATATTCTGCACGCTATGCGGGAGATTCTAAAGATTCCTTAGCCAACATGAAAAAAGTCCTGAAAGAATTAGAAACAAAACAAGATAGAAGGGCGCAATTCAGAACTATAATCTCTTTAATATTAGGAGATAAGATATATCGATTTGAAGGAAAAATTGAAGGAGAAGTTATAGAGGCAGGTAGAGGAAATACAGGTTTCGGATATGATCCTATTTTTGTACCAAACGGATATAGCGAAACTTTTGCTGAATTAGGCTCTGAGATTAAAAATAAAATCAGCCATAGATCATTGGCTGTAAATAAATTAAAAGCTTTTTTATTATGAAACTATCAATGTTTAAAAGTATACTGACTTTTTCTTTGCTAATGGTTTTTTCTATACAAATGGCACAAAGTCAAGCTCTTGGTGCATGGAGGCCATATATGGCATATCAAGATGCAACAATGATAGAGGTCGCCAATGGATATGTGTATGCAGTGTATAAAGGGAATGGATCTTTATTAGACGGATCTTTATTAAGATATAAACCGGCTTCCGGAAATGCTCTCAGCGAAACAAAATTAATTTCTAAAGTCGATGGACTGAATGATGTTTCCATTGTTCAAATGGCTTATGTAGAGGCAGAAAAAACACTTGTGCTCGTATATGACAATGGAAATATTGATTTATACGACACTTCAAATGGAAATGTTTACAATTTGGCAGATTTTATGAATCGAAATAATGTAGATAAAATCATAAATGGCATTGATGTTCATGGTAGTTCTGCCTATATATCTGTGAATTTCGGAGTCCTCGCCATAGACGCTAAAAACAAAGTACAAAAAAATACCTACAACATAGGAAGAAAAACATATTCCGTATGTATATGGGGAGATTTTGTGTATGCAGCTACGGATGGTGGTATTTTTAGAGCCAAGGAGACTGGAAATTTGCTGACGGCAGCCAATTGGGAGCCATATACTTTATCATATCCGGGAAATCCTTCTGCTATCAGGAAAATTTTGACTTATAAAAATAATTTTGTATTTTATCAGCCGAATGTTGGTGTGTTTTATCAAAATAGTCCGAATGGAACAGTTACTCGTGTTCTCAATACTCCTGTTTATGTGAATCAAATGACCATACTTGACAATCAACTTGTGATGATAACCAATTCGAGCATGTATACTTGCTCAGATTTGAGTTTGGGAGCAACATCAACAGCTTTTTCCGCATCAAATGATATTTCTCCCGTACGCATTTCTTTTGCCAATAATTCAACTTATTGGTTGGCATGTGGACTTTCCGGAATACGGAGTTTCGATAAAAACTCAGGAGATATAAGTGCCCCGATTACAATTAATAGCCCGAAGAGAAATTTAGCTTTTAACATGACTTTTACTCAAGGAAAACTTGCTGTTGTTGGTGGAGGTCGTCGGGATAGAGATCCACCTTATTTTAATAACCCGGGCACTTTAATGGTGATGGAGGCTGACGGAACTTGGATTAATGCCGACGAAAGAGCACTTCTTACAGCGGCTCAAAATGATCCGGAAAGTGGCTCTCCTTACATTAATGATTATGACTATTTTAATGTTGTTATAGATCCGAGAGATAAAAATCATTACTTTGTATCTTTAACTCGTTCAGGAGTTTATGAATTGAGAAGTGATTATAATCAAAAAAGTATTGACTATGTAAAGTTATATAATCATAAAAATACTAACGGTGCATTAAAGTCGATATATCCTGATGCTGAGAATGCTGCGGGATATGTCAGAACAGCCGGATTAGCTTATGATAATAAAAATAATCTTTATGTGATGAATGGTCATAGTGCGATTCCAATATGTGTGTATTCTGCAGATAATAAATGGTTTGATGTGTATAATAAGAATGTTCAAGGAAGTGTTTTTCCTCTGCAGGTCTATATAACAAAAGCAAATCAAAAATGGATAGTTTTTGATCGAGGATCTTCTGCATATAAAGGGGTACTTGTGTTAAATGACAGAGGTACGATTGATGATCCGAGTGATGACATTTCTTTTTTTTCAAATAGTTTTTCGGATCAAGATGGAGAAAAGATAGATATTGTTTTTTTTAGTTGTGTTGCTGAAGATTTGAATGGTACGGTTTGGGTAGGAACCAGCAATGGACCGATAATTTTTGATAATCCTCTGAAAATAACCGAACCAAACAGTGCCGGATTCAACAGCTGTTATCGTGCAAAAGTTCCACGAAATGATGGAACCAATTTGGCTGATTTCTTGCTGGAAGGTGTAGGAATAAATACCATTGCTGTTGACGGTGCCAATAGAAAGTGGATTGGGACAGTGGGTGCCGGAGTTTTTCTTGTAAGCCCAACAGGCGACAAAGTTATTGCCAATTATACGACAGATAACAGTCCGTTGCTTTCTAACACAATCAATAATATTGTAATTAATCATAAAACCGGAGAAGTCTTTATCGCAACGATCAAAGGATTAATATCTTACACCGGTCTTGCTACGGAAGGTGCTCCGGATTATTCAAATGTCTATGCTTATCCGAATCCAGTCTTGCCGGATTTTATCGGAGATGTTGTTGTAACGGGTTTAATAAAAGATTCTAATGTTAAAGTAACAGATTTGTCAGGAAATGTGATGTTTCAAGGGACTTCTACCGGTGGTCAGTTTAGCTGGAATTGCAGAAACAGAGCAGGAGAACGAGTTAAATCAGGAGTTTATCTTGTAATGGCTGCAACTTCCGATGGAACACAAGGAGTTGTTACTAAAATAGTTGTGGTAAAATAAAATGGCGAAAAATCAACTTTCATACTCAGAGGCTTATTCAAAATTACAGGAGATATTATCTCAAATCGAAAGTAACAAGCTGGATATTGATGAACTGAGTTTTAAAATCAAAGAAGCAACCTCGCTTTTGAAAGTCTGTAAGGATAAACTTTTCGTTGCCAACGAAGAAACGAAAAAGATTATAGATAATATAGATTAATTTCGGCGTTCGGTGTAGTCTTTGACTACGTCGCTGCTAAAAGCAAGTCTCCAGACTTGCATAATTACTATGAAACAAAAATATATAATTATCGTTGCCGGAGGAAAAGGTACAAGGATGGGTGCTGAAATACCTAAACAGTTTTTGATTTTAAATGATAAACCTGTCTTAATACACACTATCGAATCTTTTTTCAATTACGATAAAACGATTAAAATTATTCTTGTTTTACCCGAAGAGCAGCAAAATTATTGGAACGAACTTTGCGCAAAATTTGATTTTAAGATAAATCATCAAATCGTTTCCGGAGGAGAAACCCGTTTCCATTCCGTAAAAAACGGATTAGATACAATCACTGAAAAAGATGTAATTATAGGAATACACGACGGAGTTCGTCCGCTTGTAAGCAAAGATGTTATCGGTCGTTGTTTTGATAAAGCGGCAGAAAAAGGCGTTGCATTTCCGGTTATCCCTGTGGTGGAAACGCTCCGAAAAAAAACGGAAAAAGGCAGTATTACTGTAAATCGAGCCGATTATTGCTTAGTGCAAACTCCGCAAGTTTTCAATTCCGAAATTATTAAAAAAGCATATCAACAAGAATTTTCCGATACATTTACAGACGATGTTTCTGTAGTAGAATCGCTTAGCGAATATTCTGTATATGAAGTAGAAGGAGCAAGAGAAAACATTAAAATAACAACTCCGGTTGATTTGATTATTGCCGAAAGCATTATAAACATCAAAATGAAATGATATGGAAGAATTGGTAACTGTAAGAACTTTTTTCGACACGGCACAAATGGCAGTGCCTAAGAGTTTGCTCGAATCTGAAGGAATTGAATGTTTTGTACAAGGGGAATTCATGGGTCAATTCCACCCTGCCGTTAATGCTGCTGATGGACTTAAGTTACAGGTAAAGGAAGAAGATGTGAAACGAGCCATCGATATCCTGAAAGAAGGCGGATTCCTTACTGAAAAAGATTTGAAACCATCCAAATTGTATAATGTAATAGGGCGACTGTTAGACAAATTCAAGAAAAAATAATGCTCGAAGCCCAAAATATCATGTATCTTCCCGGAGTTGGCCCTAAAAAAGCCGACGTTCTCGGAAAAGAAATCCAAGTGTTTTCTTGGGAAGACATGCTATATTATTTTCCTTACAAATATATCGACCGAAGTAAGATATTCAAAATAAGGGAAATTGATGGGAATATGCCCTACATCCAACTAAAAGGGAAAATCAGGAAATACGAAACAATAGGAGAAGGTCGAGCACGAAGAATAACCGGACAATTTTATGACGAAACCGGAAGCATTGAATTGGTTTGGTTCAAGGGATTAAAATCCATACCAAACATGTACAAAATAGGAGAGGAGTACGTCCTTTTCGGGAAACCTGCCGTATTTGGAGGAAAAATCAATGTGGCCCATCCGGAATTGGAAAAAGAAAGTTCTGTATTAACCCAACAAATCGGAATGCAGGGACAGTACAGTACAACTGAGAAAATGAGGGATGTTTTCCTGAACTCCTTAGCTTTGCGTAAGTTAGTTGCCTTAATCTTCAAAAATTATCAAGGAACCATTCCTGAAACTTTGAATGCAACAATCATAAGTAAAGCCAAATTAATTGATTTAGATACTGCCCTGAGAAATATTCATTTTCCTCAAACTCCGGCTTTGCTTCGAGATGCCGAATACCGGTTGAAATTCGAAGAATTGTTTTATGTTCAATTAAATATCCTCCGAGTTACCAAATACCGAGAACAACGTCTTGGTGGATTGATATTCAATCAGATAGGAGAGTATTTCAATAATTTTTATAAGCAAAATCTGCCTTTTGAATTGACCAATGCACAAAAACGTGTAATAAAAGAAATACGACAAGATGTTTGTACCGGCCGGCAAATGAACCGTTTGTTACAAGGTGATGTGGGTAGTGGAAAAACTTTAGTGGCTTTAATGTGTATGCTGATGGCCTTGGATAATGGTTATCAAGCTGCTTTAATGGCACCGACCGAAATCCTTGCAACACAGCACTTTGAAACAATCAAAGAATTGCTTTTCGGATTAGATATTGATGTACGTTTATTAACCGGATCTACAAAAAAGAAAGATCGTAACGTGTTACTTCCTGATGTTCAATCGGGTAAAGTGCAAATCTTGATTGGAACCCATGCGTTAATCGAAGATAATGTAAGTTTTGCTAATTTGGGATTGGTAGTTATTGACGAGCAACACCGGTTTGGCGTAGCGCAACGGGCTAGATTATGGAAAAAAAATGCGATTCCGCCACATGTGTTGGTAATGACGGCAACGCCCATTCCTCGTACTTTAGCCATGACCTTGTATGGCGATTTGGATGTTTCTGTAATCGACGAACTTCCTCCGGGTAGAAAACCCATTAAGACGATTCACATGTACAGTGGCAAACGTTTTAATTTATACGAATCGGTTCGGAAACAGTTGAAAGAGGGCAGGCAAGTTTATATCGTTTACCCATTGATTGAAGAAAGTGAAAAGTCGGATTTGAAAAATCTTACCGAAGGATTCGAGCATACCAAAGAAATATTTCCCGAATACGAGGTTTGTATGGTTCACGGCAAAATGAAGCCTGCCGAAAAAGATGCCGAAATGCAGAAATTTATTTCCGGAGATGCACAAATTATGGTTGCAACTACGGTAATTGAAGTGGGTGTAAACGTTCCTAATGCCTCCGTTATGGTTGTTGAAAGTGCCGAACGTTTTGGACTTTCTCAATTACATCAATTAAGAGGAAGGGTAGGACGTGGTGCCGATCAATCATTCTGTATTTTGCTTACTCATTACGAATTATCGGAAGTTACCCGTAAACGCTTGTCAATCATGACCGAAACTAACGATGGATTTATCATTGCCGAAGAAGATTTAAAACTACGTGGTCCCGGAGACATTGACGGTACCCAACAGAGCGGTGTTGCTTTCGACCTGAAAATTGCCAATTTAGCCAAAGACGGACAAATATTAAGTTTGGCAAGAGATTTAGCCAAAGAGGTTTTAGAAGACGATCCTGCACTCCAAAAATCGGAAAATACAATTTTAGAGCAACAATTAAAGAAATTAAATCAAGGAAAATCCGGTTGGTTTATGATTAGTTGAACAAAAATTCGCATATTTGCACAATTTTATTAAAAAGTGTAAAATATGAAAAGATTTTTAATTTCAATTATTGTTTTTGTTACTCTCTTGCCTGCAATGGCGCAAGAAGAAAAAAAGGTTTCTGTCAATATCTATGGATTTGTCAGAAATGATTTCTATTACGATTCTCGTCGGAGTTTGGCTTCCGCTGCAGGATTATTTTACTTGATACCCTTGGATAGAAATTTGAATGAATTGGGTGAAGATTTGAACGCGATTCCTTCTTCTCGGATGTTGAGTGCTGCGAGTCGTTTCGGATTGAATGTCAAAGGACCGGATGTTTGGGGTGCTACTACTTCAGCCAAAATAGAGGGCGATTTTGATGGTTTTTCAAGCAATCATACAAGTAATACGATGTTCCGAATACGGCAGGCTTGGACAAAATTGTCGTGGGAAAAAGTAGATTTATTGGCCGGGCATACTTGGCATCCGATGTTTGGCGAAGTGATTCCTACTGTAATGAGTTTAGCAACGGGAAGTCCTTTCCAACCATTTAACCGGAGTCCACAAGTTCGCGTAGATTATAAAATGAATGCTTTCAAGACTTATTTATCTGCTATATATCAATCACAATATCTTTCCCCGGGGCCTTTGGGTTCTTCTCCCGAATATTTGAAAGACGGAATTTTACCGGAATTGTATTTAGGATTTGATTATTCAAAAAACGGATGGATAGCCGGAGTAGGTGCGAACTTCATGCACTTACGCCCTCGCACCATTGGACTAAAAGAGGCAGAAATAAATGGAGAACCGAAAATAATCAATACAAAAGTTTCGGATAATATTTCTTCTCTTTCTTTTAATGCGTTTCTCCAGTATACTAATGATAAATTCGCAATTAAAGCCAAGAGTATTTATGGTCAAAATATGGGACACTTATTGTTATTTGGTGGATATGGTATTTCAAAAATTAATGATAATGGAAGTTACGAATATACCAATTTGAATAATTCTACAAGTTGGTTGAATATAACGTACGGAACCAAGTATCAAGCCGGATTGTTTCTCGGTTATTCAAAGAATTTAGGTTCATCTAAAGAATTAGTGGTAAATCTTGATCCGAATAAACCTAATATATTTACATTTGGGCCAAGCAATTTGGATCAAGTATATCGCATTTCCCCCCAAGTATCGTATAACGTAAAACATTGGTCATTTGGCATAGAATACGAAATGACCACCGTTTCATACGGAACATTAGATTTCAAAGACGGAAAAGTAAAAGACACTCACGATGTAACCAATAATCGCATCGTAGGTGTAATGACTTATTTTTTCTGACTCCAAAGGCTGCCAATAATTATTGCCGCTACCGATAAAGGCAAAGCGAAAACAATTGGGTCGATGGCATACCAAGGAAAAACATCGATCAACACATCTCTTCCGAACAAAGCTTTGCATAATCCTATCGGAGCGGCCTCTGCCCGATGCAGAAAAACCATGCAGAAAATGCTTGCTAAAGCGCCTGTCCATAAACTTGCCAAAGCGCCTGTTTTATTGGCTTTTTTCCAATATAAGGAGCAGAAATAAGTCGGCAGGAATGTGGCTGCACAAATTCCCATAAATAAAGCCGTTCCGCGAGCAATGATGCTGGCACTCAGCGTGTAACAAACCACATAACTGATTAGTAAAGAACAAATAATTCCAAAACGCACACCGAGCGAGAATCTTTTCTTGCGCTTTTCTTTTATTTCGGGGATAATATCTGCTCCGAGAGCCGCTCCCATTGTGTGAAATTGTGAACTCAAGGTAGACATGCCGGCCGATAACAAGCAAAGCATAAATACCGCACTGAACCATACGGGCATCGCATTGTTTATAAATAATGGAATTATTTTATCAATGTCGGGAGACATCTCTATGGAGAGTTTTCCGAAGTATTTTAAGAAATACAAGTTGGTTAACGGCCCTATATGATAAATTGTACCGACAGTAAAGAAAATAAAAACACAGCCAATCAATATACCACGACTGATTTGTTTGTCACTTTTTACCATCATAAAACGCACAGCCAACTGAGGTTGCGCCAAACAGCCGATACCTACACCCAAAATAAGCGAAGTAACCAAAGTATACCATTGAGGCGAATTAAAGGCAGGCATTGCCGTCCAACCTCGAACTCCGAGTGCTCTGAATTTTTCGGGAACCATATCGGCAATGGCTGTCAGTTGACGATTTCCTTCAGTGAAACTGAATCCCATAATTCTGTAGAAAAACACAAACAAGAGTGCCATACTCACAATCATAATGATTCCTTGGAAAGCATCGGTATAAAGCACACTCTTGATTCCGCCTGAAATCACATAAGCTGCCACGATAAGTGTAAAAATCAACAGGGCAATATTGTAATCAATTTTGAAAATCTCTTCAATGAAAACAGCACCACCTTTCATTACAACTGCCGCATATATAGGCATTCCGATAAAGATGAGCGTTGCAACAAAAATCTTAACGTGACGAGATTGGTAGTGCAAGCCAAGTAGTTGAGAAAAAGTCTTGGCATCGTATTTTACACCAAGCCTGCGGGTGCGTTTTCCAAAGAAAATAAAAGCGATAATTACCCCCATTAACATATTAAGCATACAAAGCCATTGAATTCCCATACCAAAGGCAGCTGAAAATCCTCCGAAACCAACGATAGCAGAGGTTGAAATAAATGTAGCTCCGTATGTAAACGCCATTAAGAACGAGTTAACGTTTCTTCCGCCAAGCAAAAAATCAGACGAATTTTTCGTTCCACGATAGCCCATATAACCCAATATGGCAACGATAAAAAGATAGATGATTACGATAAAACTTAAAGATGCTGTACTCATTGTTTGTCCTCCTCATCTTTTTCGTTCCACTTAACAATTCCATAAATCAGAGAGAAGATAAGACATCCTGCCATCATTAGATAGGCGATGTAAATTCCGGGATCGTCGATTCCAAACATACTTTTATAAATTTAAGAGTTAAAAATTATCATGTTATTTTTTCGAATGACTTCGAAAGCAGTTTCTAAGTTTTTAGTACGCAATACAAGCATCGCTTTGTGATTAACCGAGAAACAATACATGTATTCGATTTCGATTCCTGCTTGAGTGAAAAGTTCGATTGTTTCTGCAAACTTCCCGATACTCGGATCAATTTCAATGGCGATAACTTCACTTAAATTGGCAGAAACCTGTTTTTCTTTCAACAAGTTATATGCTTTTTGTTGATCGGATGTTATGATACGCAAAATTCCGTAATCGGAAGTGTCGGCTACTGTAGCAGCTATAATCCGGATATTTTCTTTGCTCAAAATAGAAAGAATTTCATTCAGTTTCCCGAATTTATTTTCCAAAAAAATGGATATTTGATTAATGGTCATATTCGTAATAATTTATAATTTGTAATTTATAATTTATAATTGTTGATCAGTGGTTTTTGCGGAGATCTTTAACGCGAACGGCTTTGCCTTCGGATTGAGGTAAAGAACCTTTTCCTACTAATTTCACCACAGGAGTTAACAAGATTTCGTCTTTCAACTGATGGGTTACTTTTTTTGTCAATGCCTGTAATTCGAGATAATCGTCTACGCACAAATCTCCAAGTTCAACTTCAACGAGAATTTCGTCGTTATTGCCGATCGTATCTATTGTAATCAGGTAATTCATTCCTAATTCGGAGAAATTCATCAATATTTTTTCAATCTGAATCGGGAAAATATTTACTCCTTTTACAATTATCATATCATCGCTTCGTCCTTTGAGGCGGGCAATTTTCCGATGCGTTCTTCCACATGGGCAATCTTCGGGCAAGAAACAGGTCAGGTCGCGGGTGCGGTAGCGGAAAAGTGGCATTGCCTCGCGGTTAATCGTAGTCAATACGAGTTCTCCAACCTCTCCGTCTTCTACCGGCAGCAACGTTTCAGGGTCTACGATTTCGACAATCACATAATCTTCCCAAATGTGAAGACCGTTTTGCTCCGTACATTCAAACGCTACGCCTGGCCCGTTCATTTCCGACATACCGAAACAGTTGTATGCTTTGACTCCAAGCAACTCTTCTATTCGCTTGCGTTGTTCTTCCGAATGAGGTTCGGCACCTATACAAAGGGTAGTCAGTTTGGTATCTTTTCTTGGATTCAATCCCATTTCGATGAAAATTTCGGCCAAACGGGTGGCATAACTCGGAATAGCATGTAAAGCTGTGGTGCCGAAGTCCATGATAAACTTTATTTGCCGCGCACTGTTTCCTGCTGCTGCCGGAACCGTTAAAGCACCCAAGCGCTCTGCTCCGTATTGGAAACCAAGTCCACCGGTAAACATTCCATATCCCGAAGTATTTTGGAATACATCCGTATCTCGCAATCCAACCATATACATACAGCGAGCCACCTGATTCGCCCACTCATCCAAATCCTTCTGTGAATGAAGAATAACCGTCGGATTTCCTGTTGTTCCGCTCGAAGAATGGAGGCGCACAGCTTTTTCCAAAGAAATGGCTGCCAATCCGAAAGGATAATTATTGCGGAGGTCTTCTTTTGTAGTAAAAGGAATCCGTTGCAGGTCTTCCAACGATTTTATAGAGTCGGTAGATATATTGTTTTCTTTAAAAACTTTCCCATAAAAAGGGGAGTGTGTGGCTATTTCTACTGTTTTTTTCAGTCGTTCCAATTGTAATTTCTCCAAATCGGAACGTTTCATGGTCTCAATCTCTTTTTCCCAGTATTTCATTGTATTTAGAATTAAGGCTGCAAAATTAAGATTTTTCGTCACAAAAATTAATAATATTATATAAAAATATTTTACATTTACTGCGTAATAATTTATTGGAATGAAATTTTTAAGACAAAATTGCTTATTATTATTGTTTGTTATAGTGCTTTTAGCATTGTTTGGTTGTAAAAAAAAGAATTTGGGTAATCAAAACTTAATCGAATGTGAAGTTTGTGAATTCTGCGATTGGGTATTAATCAACGGTGTTAAATGGGCAAATCGCAATGTAGGTTCTCCCGGTGCTTTTGTCACTAACCCTGAAGATTACGGAGGTTATTATCAATGGAATATAGGGACTACTGATTTTCTGTTCCACGACGATTATTACAATAGTGATTTTCCCAAATCGACCACTTGGCTACCTGTTAATGACCCCAGTCCTGTCGGTTACCGTGTTCCGACAAGAGCAGAAATAGAAAGTTTAACAAATATGACTTATGTTGAATACGAATGGACAACTCGAAACGGTGTATCAGGTGGAAAATTTACCGACCGAGCAAGTGGTAAATGCATCTTTTTGCCTGCTGCGGGCTGTCGCAATGGTAGCGACGGCATGTTCTGCCTCGTTGGCTCGAACGGCGACTATTGGGGTAATACGCAGAATGTTCGCAACGACGTTGTTGCGTGCTTCTTGGGTTTCGACAGCGGCGACGCAGACTGGAGCCATTGGACCTATGAATCGTATGGCTTTAGTGTTCGCTCAGTAGTTGAATAAAAATTCGATTGATCTGTCTATTTGATTAGTTTTTATTTTTTTATCATACTACCTTTGATGGTCGAAATTTTTCTCTTGAAAAATGGCATTGGAGAAAGCACCAGCCGCGTAGCGGCCAAATGTTTATAGACGTGGGTAAGCGATAGCGTAGCCCACGGATATGGATATGAGATGCCCCACACACCCCACGCTCCGTAGGAGCGTCACATTTTCGTTGATTGTGCCGCCGCTACGCGGCTTGGATCGAATGGGGGATGACAACCAACCGTGGGCTGCGCTATCGCTTACCCACGTCTATAAACATTTAACCGCTACGCGGTATTTGTTGCGATATTATTCGATAAACGCTTTTTTAAGTAAACAAAATGTTGTAATTTTGCGCGGCCATTTAGCCTTGTATAAGCTTTTAGATGACAATTTTATAAAATCCAAATAAATATTTAATAAATAATTTTATGAGTAACTCTAAAGAAAAACTTTTTTCGGAATTTTCTCCTATTTCTACCGAACAGTGGATGGAAAAAATCGTAACCGATTTGAAAGGAGCGGATTTCGAGAAAAAACTTGTCTGGAAGACTAACGAGGGTTTCAGCGTGAAACCATTCTACCGAGAAGAAGACCTGAAAGGAATGCAAACTGATTCTTTGCCCGGAGAATTTCCTTTCGTTCGCGGCACAAAAAAAGACAACGATTGGTATGTTCGTCAGGATATTGATGTAATCAATTTCGCAGCTGCCAACAAAAAAGCCCTCGACATTCTGAATAAAGGCGTTAGTTCTTTAGGATTCTATATTCCTCGTGAAGAAATTAAAGCTGAAAATATTCAGGCACTTTTGAAAGGTATTCAACCTGAATGTGTAGAATTGAACTTTCAAACTTGCAAATGTACTTCTGTTGAATTAATTAAAATATTGGTCGATTATTATCAAAAAAGCGGATACGACTTGACGAAATGTTGTGGTTCCGTGAATTTGGATTTAATCAAGCCGACACTAAAAAAAGGAAAAATCGCAGAAGATTTTGTTGCAAAAATGGTCGATGCAGTTAATGCGTCTAAAGATTTGCCGCGTTTCCGCGTACTGGGCGTAAACGCATTTATGTTGAACAATGCCGGGTCATACATCACTCAAGAATTAGGTTATGCTTTGGCTTGGGGTAATGAATTGCTTGGCAAATTGGTTGAAGCTGGAATTGATCCTGCTTTGGCTGCTAAAAAAATCAAATTCAATTTTAGTATTGGAGCCAATTATTTCATGGAAATAGCCAAATTCCGTGCGGCACGTTGGTTGTGGGCTGAAATTGTAAACGCTTATGTGAATGATACTTGCGCCTCCAAAATGAATATTTTTGCGCAAACGTCTTATTTCAATCAAACCATATATGATGCACATGTGAATCTACTTCGCTCTCAAACTGAAGCTATGTCGGCATCCATTGCTGGAGTAAATTCCCTGTTGGTTTCTCCTTTTGATGAATCTTTCAAAACTTCCGATGATTTTTCGGAACGTATTGCACGTAATCAGCAATTATTATTGAAAGAAGAATGCCATTTCGATAAAATCGTTGACGCTTCGGGAGGTTCATATTATATCGAAAACCTGACTGCATCTATTGCACAAGAGGCTTGGAAACTTTTTGTAGAAACAGAAGAAAAAGGTTTCTACGAATTGGTTAAATCCGGAGAAATAGCTAAAGCGATTAACGCTTCTGCCAATAAACGCCTGAAAGATGTAGCAGCACGTAAAGAAATTCTACTGGGAACCAATCAATTCCCTAATTTCACAGAAAAAGCTGCCGCTAAAATCGAAGAATGTGATTGTAGCTGTGGTTGTGAGATTAAAAATGAAACAGGTATCGAAATATTGAATACCAAACGGTTAGCATCTGATTTTGAAGGTCTGCGTTTAGCTACAGAGAAATCGGGCAAAACTCCGAAAGTATTTATGCTTACAATCGGAAACTTAGCGATGCGTTTGGCTCGTTCTCAATTCTCGTCTAACTTCTTTGCTTGTGCAGGATACGAAATATTCGATAACCTCGGATTCGAAACAATTGCAGATGGAGTAGAGGCTGCTCGCAAAGCAAAAGCTGATGTTATTGTACTTTGTTCAAGTGACGATGAATATACTGAATTTGCTCCTGAGGCTTACAATCTCACCAAAGGAAAAGAAATCTTGGTTGTTGCCGGTGCTCCTGCTTGCATGGAAGACTTGAAGGCTCAAGGCATTGAAAATTTCATCAATGTTCGCAGCAATGTTTTGGAAACTTTGAAAATGTTTAACGAGAAATTGATTTAATTACCACAATAGACACATAGAATACATAGAAATATTAAACTATTATGTCCTATGTGCCTAATGTGGTTAAAATAAAAAAACAATGAAACCAAATTTTAAAAATATAAATATCAATGAAGCGCAGCTTTCAAAAAGTTGTGCTTGTTCGTGTGAACAAGAAACTTGGAATACGCCCGAACAAATTCCTGTGAAACCGGTTTATACAAAAGGTGATTTGGAAGGAATGGAGCATTTGAACTATGCATCCGGTATTCCTCCTTTCCTCCGTGGCCCATATTCAGGTATGTACGCTATGCGTCCTTGGACAATCCGTCAGTATGCAGGATTTTCTACCGCAGAAGAATCCAATGCATTTTATCGTCGTAATTTAGCGTCCGGACAAAAAGGACTTTCCGTAGCTTTCGACTTGGCTACACACCGTGGATACGATGCTGACCATCCACGCGTAGTAGGGGATGTTGGTAAAGCCGGGGTTTCAATCTGTTCTTTGGAAGATATGAAAGTATTATTCAATGGTATTCCGTTGAAAGATATGTCGGTTTCCATGACCATGAACGGAGCAGTACTTCCCATATTGGCATTTTATATCAATGCAGGATTGGAACAAGGCGCCAAGCTTGAAGAAATGGCTGGAACTATTCAAAACGATATTTTAAAAGAATTCATGGTGCGTAACACTTATATCTATCCACCCGAATTCTCCATGAGAATTATTGCCGATATTTTCGAATATACTTCTCAAAAAATGCCGAAATTCAACTCGATTTCTATTTCGGGTTATCACATGCAGGAAGCCGGAGCAACTGCTGATATTGAGTTGGCTTATACGCTTGCCGACGGTATAGAATATCTTCGTGCAGGTATCAATGCCGGTATCGACGTAGATGCTTTTGCTCCTCGTTTGTCGTTTTTCTGGGCAATCGGAATGAATCACTTTATGGAAATTGCTAAAATGCGTGCCGCTCGCTTATTATGGGCAAAAATTGTAAAAAGTTTTGGCGCAAAAAGTTCTAAATCATTAGCTTTGCGTACACACTGTCAAACTTCCGGTTGGTCGTTGACTGAGCAAGACCCATTTAACAATGTAGGTCGTACTTGTATCGAAGCTATGGCAGCTGCATTAGGTCATACGCAATCGTTGCATACTAATGCGTTAGACGAGGCAATTGCTCTTCCGACAGATTTTTCCGCTCGTATTGCGCGTAATACTCAAATTTATATTCAGGAAGAAACTTACGTTTGTAAAGAAATCGACCCATGGGCAGGTTCTTACTATGTGGAGTCATTGACTAACGAATTGGCGCACAAAGCTTGGGCATTGATTCAAGAAGTTGAAAGTTTGGGTGGTATGGCTAAGGCTATCGAAACCGGACTTCCCAAAATGCGTATCGAAGAAGCTGCTGCCCGCACACAGGCGAAAATTGACTCAGGTGCTCAAACAATTATCGGTGTAAATAAATATCGTTTGGAAAAAGAAGACCCGATTGATATTCTCGAAGTAGACAATACAGCCGTTCGTATACAACAAGTTGAACGCTTACAACAATTGCGCGCCAACCGCGACAATGCTGCTGTAAAAGCTGCTTTGGAAGCGATTACCAAATGTGCTGAAACCGGCGAAGGCAACTTACTCGAATTAGCAGTAAAAGCTGCAGGATTGCGTGCCTCATTAGGAGAAATCTCTGATGCTTGTGAAAAAGTAAGTGGACGTTATAAAGCTATAATTAGAACAATTTCAGGCGTGTATTCATCAGAAACAAAACAAGATGCCACTTTCCAAAAGGCTTGTGAACTGGCAGAGAAATTCGCGAAGAAAGAAGGTCGTCAACCGCGTATCATGATTGCTAAAATGGGTCAGGACGGACACGACCGTGGTGCTAAAGTAGTTGCAACCGGGTATGCCGATTGTGGTTTCGACGTAGATATGGGACCTTTGTTCCAAACTCCGGAAGAAGCTGCCCGCCAAGCCGTTGAAAACGACGTGCATGTGTTGGGTGTATCTTCCTTAGCAGCAGGACATAAAACGTTGGTTCCTCAAGTAATTGCCGAACTTAAAAAGTTAGGTCGCGAAGACATTCTGGTCATTGCCGGAGGTGTTATTCCTGCTCAAGATTATGATTTCCTTTATAAAGCCGGTGTTGCTGCGATTTTTGGTCCGGGTTCTTCGGTAGCGAAAGCAGCAGTGCAGATTTTGGAAATTTTGCTCGATAACTAATATCATTTGCAAGCGAAATTATTACAGACGACAATGATAGAAATCATTCCTGCCATAGATATAATCGACGGAAAATGCGTTCGTCTTTCTCAGGGCGATTATGAACAGAAAAAAGTTTATAATGAAAATCCGTTGGAAGTTGCCAAAATGTTTGAAGACAACGGCATCCGAAGACTCCATTTGGTTGATTTGGATGGCGCAAAAGCACATCATATAGTCAACTATCGTGTTTTGGAAAGAATTGCAACAAATACCTCTCTTGTCATTGATTTTGGCGGGGGACTTAAAAGCGAAGGCGACGTAGAAATTGCTTTTGAAAGTGGTGCCAACATGATTACGGGGGGCAGTATTGCAGTCAAAAATCCCGAACTCTTCGAGAGTTGGATTCAAAAATTTGGAGCAAGCCACATTATTTTGGGAGCCGATTGTAAAGACAGGAAAATTGCCGTAACCGGTTGGCTCGAATCAACGGAAGAGGAAATTATCCCATTCATACAAGGTTGGAAGAAAAAAGACATTCACAAGGTAATTTGTACCGATATTTCTAAAGATGGTATGCTGGGAGGAACTTCTATCGAATTGTATAAAGAAATATTACAAAATGTACCTGATATTCATTTGATTGCAAGCGGAGGCGTTAGTAGCATTAAAGATGTAGAAGATTTAGCTGCTATTAAAGTTCCGGGTGTAATCATTGGAAAAGCTATTTACGAAGGTCGAATTACGTTAAAGGAACTATTAAGATATTTATAAACGCTTTTTGTTCGGCGTAGTCTCTGACTACGTCGCTATTAAAAGCAAGTCTCTGACTTGCAAAATTACAAAGCAGAGCTTTGTTTTTAACACGACGCAGTCAGAGACTACGCCGAACGCTTGGCAGAATGTGGGAACTAAAAACAATTAAAATATGCTTGCAAAAAGAATAATTCCTTGTTTAGATATCAAAGACGGAAAAACCGTAAAAGGAATAAATTTCATCAACTTCCGTGATGCCGGAGACCCGGTTGAACTAGGTGCACAATATAGCGCACAAGGAGCAGACGAGTTGGTTTTTCTCGATATTACAGCATCGCACGAAGGACGAAAAACATTTGTTGATTTAGTAAAAAGAGTTGCTGCTAACATCAATATTCCATTTACCGTAGGTGGAGGAATTAATGAATTATCGGATGTCGACAGATTGCTAAATGCCGGAGCCGATAAGGTTTCGATTAATTCGGCCGCACTGCGTAATCCGCAATTGATAGAAGATATTGCTAAAAACTTCGGAAGTCAGGTGTGTGTGGTTGCTATCGACGGCAACGAGGAAAACAACGAATGGATTTGTTACCTGAATGGCGGACGAATTCCAACAGAAAAAAGACTATTCTCGTGGGCAAAAGAGGCCGAAGAAAGAGGTGCAGGCGAAATCCTTTTCACCAGTATGACGCACGACGGAATCAAAGAGGGTTATCCGAATGACGCATTAGCCATTCTATCCGAAACCCTGAAAATTCCGGTTATTGCATCGGGAGGAGCCGGAAAAAAGGAGCATTTCAAAGACGCATTTGCCATAGGTAAAGCTGATGCCGCTTTAGCTGCCAGCGTTTTTCATTTCGGAGAAATTAAAATCCCGGAATTGAAACAATATTTGAAACAAGAAGGTATTATCGTAAGGTAAAGTAAAGTCTGCAAGACTGAATATGAATAACCCCCAATGAAACGTAGTGATTGGGGGATAAAAACACCATAATATATGAAATTAGACTTTGAAAAAATGGGCGGTTTAATTCCCGCTATCATTCAAGATAATCAAACAAATAAAGTATTGATGCTTGGATTTATGAATCCGGAAGCACTCGACAAAACACAAAAAACAGGGAAAGTTACCTTTTTCAGCCGCTCCAAAAATCGTTTGTGGACAAAAGGAGAAGAAAGTGGTAATTTTCTGAGTGTAGTTTCAATCGTGGAAGACTGCGATCAAGATACATTATTGATTAGAGTTAATCCCGTTGGCCCCGTATGCCACACAGGAACCGACACTTGTTTCAATGAAACAAATGAAGAAGATATTATGTTCCTGAAATACTTACAGGACTTTATCGAACTTCGTCGACAAGAAATGCCGGAAGGCTCATACACCACTTTGCTTTTCAGTAAAGGATTGGCTCGTATGGCACAAAAAGTTGGCGAAGAAGCTGTCGAAACAGTCATTGAAGCCATGTCGGGAAACGACGAACGATTACTCTATGAAGCATCCGATATGTTGTATCACTTAATCGTTTTACTAACATCAAAAGGTTATCGATTGGAAGATTTATCCCGCGAATTACAGAAAAGACATAAATAGCAATGGAAGACAACACTTTAATTCATTACGAAAACGTAGAAATTCGCATAGATGAAAATATCATCCTTCACGATGTGAATTTTGAATTGAACAAAGGAGAGTTTCTATACATAATAGGAAAAGTTGGCTCAGGGAAAAGCAGCCTACTTAAAACTATTTATTGTGAAATGCCTTTAAGCCAAGGAGATGGCTATGTGTTTGAATATGAATTAAATAAAATCAAGAGAAAACAAATTCCATACTTGAGACGACAGATAGGAATTGTTTTTCAGGATTTCCAATTGCTGATTGACCGCTCTGTTAAAGATAATCTTGAATTTGTATTAAAAGCAACCGGTTGGAAAGACAAATTAAATATCGAAAACCGTATCAACGAAGTTATGGAACAAGTGGGTATGGAAAATAAAGGCTACAAATTTCCGAACGAACTTTCAGGAGGAGAACAACAGCGAATTGTTATTGCCCGTGCCTTATTAAATTCTCCGAAAATCATCCTTGCCGACGAGCCAACCGGAAACTTAGACCCCGAAACAAGTAAAAAAATTCTACAATTGCTGCACGATATTTGCGACAGAGGAACATCCGTTATTATGTCGACTCACAACTATCAAATCGTAAGTATGTTTCCGGGAAAAGTAAAGAAATGCCATAACGGAACTTTTTCCGATGTTGAAATGTAATTGAATGTAGTGAAAAGTGAAAACAAAATTATTACTATTAATTTTATTATTGCCAATACTTTCTAAAGCACAAAACATTACGGCTTTTCGAGATTGTGTTGCAGATGGGTATAACTTTTGGCTTTACACGCCCGATAACAACGACACCATAACCAAAAAACCACTTATCATCTTTTTACACGGTAAAAGTTTGTGTGGAAATAATCTGTATAGAGCGAAACAATATGGTTGTATCGACGCAGTGGAAAAAGGAGGAAAAATTGATGCTTTCATCCTGAATCCTCAAAATCCGAATCCGAAAGGGGCTTGGAAACCGTCCAAAATTTTGAATCTCTTGGAATGGGTAGAAGAACGTTATCCTGTAGATACCAACCGTGTTTATGTGGTTGGAATGAGTATGGGTGGTTCCGGAACAATTAATTTTGTTGGAACATATCCCGAAAAAGTCGCAGCAGCATTGGCCATGTGTGGAGGTGGACATTTGCCATCTCATTGCGGATTGGCAACCGTGCCTCTGTGGATAATCCACGGAACCGCCGACAAAGCTGTTTCGGTGAAAGACTCGCAAAAAGTGGCTGATGCTATACAGAAATGTAACAAAGGCCAATTGATGCGTTTCGATAAACTTGCGGGAATTAATCACTCGCAATTAGCGCGTGTATTTTATATGCAAAGCACCTACGATTGGCTGTTTTCTCACTCTTTGGCAGACTCGGTCAGGTTTATCAACAAAGATTTTGAAATGACTTCCCACATTGTTACCAATCGTGTCGGCCCTTTGGAAAAAGAAACTCCTAACACTGTCATCGTTGACTCGAAAAGCGGAAGAGCGGAAAAGGCCAAATAATAAAAAAACATAAGGAGTTATCCTCGGAAAAAATTGCTAACTTTGCAGCGCAAAAAATCAAGTTAGAATTTAAGACGATGAAAGTATTAAAATTCGGGGGAACCTCTATCGGTTCTGCCTCAAGAATGAAAAAAGTTGCCCGGCTGATTGCATCCGGGGACAAAGATATTGTCGTATTATCGGCATTGTCGGGAACAACCAACACTTTGGTTGAAATTTCGGATTATCTATACAAGAAAAATCCCGATGGAGCAAACGAAATAATCAACCAGTTAGAGAATACTTACTTTGAATATATCAATGAGTTATATTCTTCCGATACATATAAAAATGAAGCGAAAGAAATGCTCATTTCCCATTTTGATTATATCCGTTCATATACAAAAGACCTCTTTACGCTATTCGAAGAAAAGGTAATTTTGGCACAGGGAGAATTGTTGTCTACTGCCATGATGGATTTATATTTGAGAGAAGTAGGCGTGAGGTCTTGTCTGATTCCGGCTTTGGAGTATATGCGTACAGACAAAAACGCAGAACCCGATCCGGTATATATCAAAGAAAAACTTTTGTTGCAATTAGAAAAATATCCGGATATCGATGTTTTTATCACACAAGGATATATTTGCCGAAATGCTTACGGAGAAATAGATAACCTGTTGAGAGGTGGAAGTGATTACAGCGCATCTCTTATCGGAGCAGCCGTCAATGCTAAAGAAATTCAGATATGGACAGATATTGATGGTATGCACAACAACGATCCCAGAATTGTATCCAACACTTCACCGGTGCGCAATCTGCAATTTGAAGAGGCAGCGGAATTGGCTTATTTCGGAGCAAAAATACTGCATCCGACTTGTATTCTTCCGGCTAAACTGAATAATATTCCGGTTCGATTATTGAATACAATGTTACCGGATGCTCCCGGTACTTTGATTTCCAACCAAATGGAAAAAGGGAAAATCAAAGCTGTAGCTGCAAAAGATGGAATTTTTGCTATCAAAATCAAATCTGGACGCATGTTATTGGCACATGGATTCCTTCGTAAAGTATTCGAAATTTTTGAAAGCTACCAAACTCCTATTGATATGGTAACGACCTCAGAAGTAGGCGTTTCCGTTACTATCGATAAAGTAAAACATTTGCAGGAAATAGTTGATGATTTGAAAAAATTCGGTACTGTTACTGTTGATAACGACATGACTATTATCTGTGTTGTGGGCGATTTAGACCCGGCTAATTTGGGCTTTTCTGCTAAAGCTATCGACGCATTAAAGGATATTCCCGTCAGGATGATTTCATACGGTGGAAGCAAATATAATATTTCTTTTTTAGTAAAAACAGAAGACAAAAAAAGAGCTTTACAGGCGTTGAGTGATAATCTTTTCAGTTAAAGATTGCTTCGTTCCTCGCAATGACGTGAACCAACGGTCAGCGTGAGCTAAAATCAAGAGCAGTGCGTCATTGCGAGGACCAAAGCAATCCATAAGTAAAAAGCTAAAATCAATCATATAAACTATAGTTATGAAGGGAAATTTTCCAGTAGAAAAATTCAGAACATTAGAAACTCCTTTTTATTATTATGATGTCGATGTTTTGAGAAAAACATTGAATATCGTAAAATCTGAGGCAGAAAAATATAATTTCCACCTACATTATGCCACAAAGGCAAATACCAATCCTCGCATATTGTCTATCATCAGAGAATATGGATTGGGAGTTGATTGTGTAAGTGGAGGAGAAATAAAAGCAGCATTAAAAGCCGGATTCAGTCGCGATAAAATTGTTTTTGCCGGAGTCGGAAAAGCAGATTGGGAAATCAATCTGGGATTAGACAACGACATTTTTTGCTTTAATGCCGAATCTGTCGAAGAACTACAGGTAATTAACGAATTGGCTTGGCATAAAGGAAAAATAGCATCCATAGCTTTAAGAATTAATCCTGAAGTGAATGCTCATACGCATCGGCATATTACCACCGGATTGCAAGAAAATAAATTCGGTATCAATTTAAGTCAATTGGAAGAGGTTTTGGATTTGCTCCCGACACTTTCTAACTTAAAATTGATCGGGATTCATTTTCACATTGGTTCTCAGATTACCGATTTAACATCTTTCAAAGCATTGTGTGCCAGATTTAATGACATCCAGGAGTTGTTGTTTAGGCGGCATATAATACTCAAACATCTCAATTTTGGCGGAGGCTTTGGCATTGATTATGAGCATCCGAACCACAATGCAATTCCTGATTTCAAATCTTATTTCGAAATCTTTCACAAGCATATTAAGCTTCAAGCAGGTCAGCAAGTACATTTTGAGCCCGGACGGTCCATTGTTGGCCAATGTGGTTCTCTGGTTTCCAAAGTTTTATATGTAAAAGAAGGGACAAGCAAGAAATTCGTGATTTTAGATGCCGGATTTACTGAATTAATCCGCCCGGTGCTGTATAGTGCTTACCATAAAATAGAAAATATAACTTCCGACGAAACGCTTGAAACTTACGATGTAGTAGGTCCGATTTGCGAATCATCCGATTGCTTTGCCAAAGCAAGAGATTTGAACCGGACAAAGAGAGGCGACTTATATGCCATACGTTCTGCCGGAGCTTATGGAGAAGTCATGGCATCTCAATACAATTGTCGCAAATTACCAGAAGCTTATTTTTCAGATTTAATATAAAATGGATATTTTTTCAATAGACACTATAGGTTTAGTTTTAGGAGGATGTTTGGTCGTGTGTTTCTTTATCCAAATCTTCTATTATTTGTTTTTTTACGCGAAACCGTTGTTTTATCAAAACAAACTAAGTAAAAACGAAATAGCTAAACAAACAATCGACTCTTACCCGGGAGTATCTGTCATTATCACTGCGAAAAACGAATCGAAGAATCTCACCGAGTTTTTACCTTCCATATTGTCGCAAGATTATAAAAACTTTGAAGTGATAATTATTAATGACGGCTCTACGGATGAAAGCGAAGACATACTCGGAGAATTGGAACAAAAATACAGTAACCTGTACAAAACATACATTCCTGCAAGTGCTAAAGGCGTTAGTCATAAAAAATTAGCATTAACGGTCGGCATTAAAGCTGCCAAGCACGATATATTGTTGTTTACGGAGGCTAACAATGAACCGGTAAGCAAAGATTGGATAAAATCCATGGCCGGAAACTTCAATAAAGAAACAGAAATTGTGCTGGGATTCAGCAAATTAAATAATTTTGGATTTGTTTCTAAATTAGCCGGATTCGACAATTTGCTTTGTGGATTGAAATACCTTTCGCGAGCCATTGTGAAGCGTCCGTATATGGGTGTCGGAAATAATTTGGCTTATAGAAAAGAACTTTTCTTTTCCAAAAAAGGATTTTCCAAATGGTTAAATTTGCAATTTGGAGAAGATGATTTGTTTGTAAACGAATCGGCGAATAGTACGAATACACGAATTGAAATATCCAAGCAATCTATCACTCAAACAAATATCGAATCTTTCAAAATTTGGAAAGACATTAAGATTTGCAGGGAAGTAACTCAAGATTATTACAAAGGCTCGGAAGTCGGAATGTGGAGAATCGAGTCCGGTTCGCGGTTTTTATTTTGGGGTCTAACCATTGCTATTGGCATTCTTTATTGGGATAATTTGCTTATTTCCGGTATCACAGCCATTCTGTTTATTACAAAATTTGTTGTTCAGTATCTAATTATCAACAAGTCGGCCAAGATGCTTTTAGTTAAACCGTATGGAATTTCATTATTGTTGTTTGATTTCATACAGCCGGTATTCAATTTTTATTTCTACCTTTATGGTGTTTCCAAAGGTAAAAATGATTATATTTGGAGGTAATTATGGCAAGTGACGACAATAAATATCGACAATTTCAAGAATCTCTGGAGCATTTACAGGGGCAGTTCTACGTTTTAGAAACGAACGTACCTGTTGAGGCACAGATGGATTATTTTCGATATTCGGAAAAAGTCAGGAAAGACGACGACAGACCTGCTGTTGAAACGGCTATCGAAATATTAAACGACAGAGAAACCGAAATTTCAGATAGAGAGAAAAAATATGCAATGACCACATTGGCTATTTCCGGAGACGTTAAAGCTTACAGAGCATTGGAATCTTATTCTCAGCATCCCGACGAAAACCTGAAAAATTGGGCAAGCATGTCTCTCCTTCAGGCTAAAATGACTTTAGAATCTGAATTTTCCGACGAAAAGCACATATTTATATCAACCGGATTAGGTGGAAAAGGAAATATGTTGCGATTCTACGTTTTCTTCAAATCAAAAGACCTGAAACCGTTTTCGACTTATCAAGTTCAATTAATAGAAAAAGAGATACCTTTTTTTGTCCAAGAAGCCCACGGAGTTGTTGAAGAAGTAAAAGTTTTTGAAAATTATTTTCACCTGATTTTTTTGATCAATATAAAATCTAACATCAAAGATGTACTTGAGGAGGCAATCATAGAATGCAATCAATATGGCGATTTTATTGACCGGAGTTTTATTCTTACCAATGTTAAGGTATTTGATGAAGACGACATAAAAAAAGAATTAGAGAAAAATTAGCCTAAAACGAACAGAAATATTTTATGAGTAAGAAATTTTTCATTGAGGCTATCAAATATGGGGTTGTTGGTATCATAAACACATTTCTAACCTTGTTAATCATCTGGTTGTTGAGAAGCGTTTTGGGTACATCTTTAGTTTTCGCCAATGCAACAGGATATACAACCGGCTTTATATGCAGTTTTCTCCTCAACCGGTCGTGGACATTCAAAGCCAACAACGATTGGATAGGAAGATTTATCAAATTTCTTGCAGCCTTTCTTGTCTGTTATTTGATTCAGCTTGGGTTTGTTTTACTGTTAAAGAAATGGACTGTACTACAGGAAGGTTACATCACGCTGTTAGGTATGATTGTTTATACTTGTATTAATTTTCCGATTAACAAATACATTACATTTCAAAATAAATTTAATCCTGATAAATCTGAGGAGATATGAAATCACTATCCATCATTGTTCCCTGTTACAATGAAGAACAGGTAATTCAGCAAACATACGAGCGGATTAAAAGTGTTATCTCAAGCTTATCTTACGAAACTTTCATCCTATTTATCAACGATGGAAGTAAAGACAATACGCTTAACATACTCAAAGACATTGCATCTAAAGACCAATGTGTTAAAATCATCAATTTTTCGAGAAACTTCGGACACCAACCGGCCGTAACTGCCGGAATCAATCATTGTCAAACCGATTTGGCTGTGATTATTGATGCCGATTTACAAGATCCTCCTGAAGTTATTCCCGATATGCTGGAAACAATGGAGCGAGAGAAAGCCAACGTAGTATATTGTGTCAGAAAAACAAGAGCAGGAGAAAGTAAATTCAAATTGTGGTCGGCTAAAACATTTTACCGGATGTTAAACAGGTTGTCGGAAGTGAAATTTCCAATCGACACAGGAGATTTCCGCCTGATTGACTCCAATATTATACGAGAATTCAACCAATTAAAAGAAAAAGGAAAATATATTCGCGGACTTATCTCTTGGGTTGGATTCAAACAAGTTCCTTTTTACTACGAAAGAGAGGCACGTTTTGCTGGAGAAACAAAATATCCTCTGAAAAGAATGGTTGCATTGGCCTCCAAAGCACTGCTCTATTTTTCTAAAAAACCACTGTTAATGGCTACAAGCTTGGGTTTTATAGCCGTAGTCGTTGGTATAATCCTTGCATTGTGGTTTGTGTTTGGTAAAATATTCGGATATACGAATGCCGAATCAGGATTTACCGCACTCATGATTACTGTTATTTTCTTTGGTGGAATTCAGTTGCTAACAATTGGAGTATTAGGTCAATACATCGGAATCCTTTTCGATGAAGTAAAAGAAAGACCTGAATATATTATTGAAACAATAATTTAGTTATTTCTATTCTTGTTCCTGCTATAATACAAATCTTCTGCAAGAGGAATCTCTATTGTATATGTTTTAGGATTTTTGGGAGATATAGTTAAGCTTTTTTCTCTAAGCCAAATATTAAAATCTTTTAGTTGGAAATAACTGATATTCTGTTCTTGGGCAAATACAGCTAAATCAGGAATATCTTCCGACACCTGAACTTTTTTGGTTCTTATCACAGGATATAAATCCTCTCTGTTCAAAATAAAGCCATATTTGCGTGGATTTTCGAATATTTCCTTGGCTGCCATTATGCGAAAAACATAGCGGGAAGTTTCTTCCACCAACAATAAATCAAACGAATTATTTGCCATTTGACTACTCAATTCTGTTGAAATTCTGCCCATTCCTCCATTATAAGAGGCTGCTACGGATGCCCAATCTCTATACTTGCGATATGCCTCATTAAGATATTGACACGCAGCCTCGGTCGATTTCTCAATATGATACCGTTCATCTACTTGATTGTTAATTTCTAATCCGTATCTTTTTCCTGTGTCTGCCATAAACTGCCATAAACCGGCAGCTTTTGCCGTAGACACTGCCCTCGGGCTCAAATTACTTTCAATAACGGCCAAATATTTGAAATCATCAGGTATATTATTCTTCTTTAAAATCGGCTCGATAACAGGAAAATAGCGATTAGCACGCTTGATTAACAACATAGTCGTTGAGTGTAAGTAGGCAAAAGAATTTATTTCTCTGTCGTAACGCTCATACATATCATAACGGTCTAAACTGATTTTTTTACCGCAAAATTCCACATAATCAGGAACAGGTATTGAATATATATTAAAACCTACTAATCTTTGAGGCAGTTGTTCTGTTTCTTCTACTTCCGTAACTCCTACTGCTTCTACTGCTCCTGCTTGATGTGAAGTAAGAAAAAAACATAAGCCAATGATTGCTATAGAGCTTAATCCCATCAATAAATATCTGTAAATTTTCATACCTTAATTATTTTTACAAATTAAATGACCACAAAATTAATAATATTATCCCATAAAATCTCATTTTTAGCTTTGCTAATTTCAACAGACAAAAGATTTATTTATGAAAATTATAAAGCAAATATAATGGATGTAAAAAAATATTCTATTTTTGCATATATTTTTATTTTATGTTAAAAGTCATATCAAATTTGAGGAAAGTGGTTGTGATAGCAATCTGCCTCGCAGGTAGCAGCGTAACTATGTTTGCACAAGACATAATTATCATGAAAGATGGCAATGAAATTCAAGCTATTGTTATAGAAGTTGGAATAGATGAGGTCAGATACAAGCGATTTGACAATCAAGAAGGGCCGGACTACTTGCTGAGAAAATTGGATATTTTTATGATTCGATATGAGAATGGGAGCAAAGATGTATTTAACACAATTGTCTCCCTTACACCTACACCTGAAGTGGAACAACAACTCCCGGTGTTAAAATATACTTTTGGGACACAGATAAGTCCTTATGGCCCGGAAAAAAGTCCGTTTCTTGCAGGATTTCTTTCTTTTCTCATTCCGGGAGCCGGACAATTTTACAATGGTGATGTGGGTGCAGGTTTCCTGCATTTAGGCTGTAATATCATATTTAATTCAATTTGGATGAGTTCGATAAGTACAGATTATTATGGAGATGTATATATTGATGAAGGAAAATTTCTTGTTGGTTTTACAGGTGCATTAGCCATTAATATCATATCTATTGTTCAAGCCACTAATGGTGCAAAAAAAGTAAATACGGCGCGCGGTTATCGTCTTGGAGACAATACTTACTTGAAAATCCAGCCGGCAATAATCCCACAAAATAATTTACTAACAGGTGTGGATTACGCTTATGGTATGAATCTTTCTTTAAGTTTTTAGAATGTTTTTCAAAAATATTATCGGTCAACAAGCAATTAAGGAGCGGTTAATTCAATCGGTTCTGAAAGGATTTATTCCTCATGCACAATTATTTGCCGGAGGCGAAGGTGTTGGTGCTTTACCTTTAGCCATTGCATACGCTCGATACCTTAATTGCACTAATAAACAGGAAGACGATGCTTGCGGAATCTGTCCATCTTGTGTTAAATTCAATAAATTAGCGCATCCCGACTTACATTTTGTTTTCCCCATTGTTAAAAACGATAAGAAGAAAAAGGAGATTTGCGATGATTACCTGACCGAGTGGCGTAGTTTTTTTTCGGAAAACATATATTTCAACCTTTCGCAATGGCTTGATTTTATTGGGGCGGAAAATTCTCAAGGAATGATTTACGCCAAAGAAAGCAATGAAATTATCAAGAAGCTGAACTTGAAAACCTATGAGGCCGAATACAAAATAATGATCATTTGGCTCCCCGAAAAAATGCACGAATCATGCGCCAATAAATTATTGAAAATATTGGAAGAACCATCGGCTAAGACCGTATTTATATTGGTCTCTGAAAATCCCGACCAAGTTATCGGAACCATACAATCCCGTTCACAATTCATTCATATTCCGCCTATCGCACCGGAAGATATGACCTATGCTTTAAGTCAGACGTATACATTGGATGATGAAGATTTACACGCAATCGTACATTTGGCTAACGGAAACTACATCAAAGCGTTAGAAACATTGAATGCCGGTGAAGAAAATAAAATGTTTTTGGAACTTTTTATTACCATCATGCGAAATTCGTGGAGCCGTGATGTAAAAAACATGAAGAAAAAAGCAAATGATTTTGCCGATATGGGACGCGAGAAACAAAAATCTTTTCTGTCGTATGCACAACGCCTGATAAGAGAAAATTTTCTGTATCGCTTGCAATTGCCTGAAATAAATTATTTGAATAAAGCCGAATCCGAATTCTCGGTTAAATTTTCTCCTTTTGTCAACGAACGCAATGTAATTTCTTTTATGGAAGATTTGGCGCTGGGCGAACGACACATCGAGCAAAACGTAAATCCTCGCATGGTCTTTTTCGATTTATCAATGAAAATAGCTGTTTTATTGAAAAAGTAATAACTTTGTACCCTCAAATCCTCTAAAGAGGATTTGAGGGTAATTAAATTTCTACAACTATGTCAACTTACACAGAAGATACTCGAAAAGTTACAACTCATCGCCTGTTTGAAATGAAACAAAGAGGTGAAAAAATATCTATGCTTACGGCTTATGATTATTCGATGGCCTCAATCATTGACCAAGCCGGAATGGATGTTATTTTGGTTGGAGATTCCGCATCTAACGTAATAGCCGGAAATACAACCACATTGCCGATGACACTCGACCAAATGATTTATCACGGAAAATCAGTGATGAAAGCTGTGAAACGCGCATTGGTTGTGGTGGATATGCCTTTTGGTTCCTATCAGGGAAATTCAAAAGAGGCGGTTCATTCGGCTATCCGCATCATGAAAGAAACGCATGCCGATTGTATAAAAATTGAAGGTGGAATAGAAATCAAAGAATCTATTCAGCGAATTTTGAGTGCCGGAATTCCTATTATGGGGCATTTAGGATTAACACCTCAATCTATCAACAAATTCGGCACATACGCTGTGAGAGCGAAAGAAGAAGCTGAAGCTAAAAAGTTGTTGGAAGATGCTCATTTGCTCGAAGAATTGGGCTGTTTCTCGCTTGTTTTGGAAAAGATTCCTGCATCATTGGGGAAACGAGTAGCCGAAGAACTTTCCATTCCTGTTATTGGAATTGGTGCCGGAGGTTATGTCGATGGTCAAGTATTGGTTATGCACGATATGTTGGGCATAAATAAAGAATTTTCACCCCGTTTTTTACGTCGTTATGCCAATTTATACGATACAATTCACGACGCTGTTCAGCATTATATCGAAGATGTGAAAAGTAAGGATTTTCCGAATGAAAAAGAGTCATATTGAAAATTGATATATAAAAAAAATATTGTAATTTTGCAGCCTATAATAATAAAATGAGGTTGCAAATTGTTGTTCACTCACCAATTTGTAATATAAAATAGATTATGATATGAAAAAGTACAATTTCAGCGCAGGCCCTTCCATTTTGCCACAGGTAACCATTGAAGAAACAGCAAAAGCGATATTGGATTTCAATGGTTCAGGACTTTCAATCATGGAAATAAGTCACAGGTCGAAAGATTTCGAAGCTGTGTTAGACGAGGCAGTTGCTTTGTTTAAAGAACTTCTTAATATACCCGAAGGATATTCGGTGTTGTTTTTAGGAGGCGGTGCCAGCCTTCAATTTGCTATGGTTCCATTCAACTTGATGGAGAAAAAAGCTGCTTATCTAAATACCGGTGTTTGGGCAAGTAAAGCATTGAAAGAGGCTAAGTTGTTTGGTGAAGTCGTGGAAGTTGCATCATCGAAAGCAGCTAATTTTTCATACGTTCCCAAAGATTATACAATCCCTGCTGATGCGGATTATTTCCATATCACTACCAACAATACGATTTACGGAACAGAAATCAGAAAAGATATAGATTCTCCGGTTCCATTGGTAGCCGATATGTCGTCGGATATTTTTTCTCGTCCGATGGATGTTTCCAAATATGTCCTTATTTATGGTGGCGCACAAAAGAATTTGGCTCCGTCGGGAGTTGCTTTTGTGATTGTGAAAGATGAGATTCTGGGAAAAGTAAGCCGCACGATTCCGACGATGTTAGATTACACTACACATATCAAAGAAGGTTCTATGTTTAATACACCTCCGGTGGTTCCGATTTATGCAGCACTTCAAACTTTGAGATGGTTGAAATCGTTGGGTGGCTTGGAAGCAATGGAAAAAATGAACCTCGAAAAAGCGGCTATCCTTTATGATGAAATCGACAGAAATAAATTATTCAAAGGTACGGCTGCTGTTGAAGACCGTTCTATCATGAATGTTTGTTTTGTGATGAATGATGGCCACGAAGCTTTGGAAGAAGAATTCCAGAAATTCGCCTCCGGAAAAGGGATGGTTGGAATTAAAGGACACCGTTCTGTTGGCGGTTTCCGCGCATCAATATATAATGCGATGCCGAAAGAAGGCGTACAAGCATTGGTCGATGCAATGAAAGAATTTGAAAAAAATCATTAATAACTATGGGAGTTACAGGGAGTTACAAGAAGTTAAACGAAGTTACAGGAATAAAAAAATAGTCTTGTAACTTCGTTTAACTTCTTGTAACTCCCTGTAACTTCCGATAATTCTATAAATTATGCAAACAATGGACAAATTCAACTTTGCGGGAAGCAAAGCATTTGTGAGGGTTGACTTCAATGTCCCTTTAGATGAAAATTTTAACATTACGGATGATACTCGTATCCGTGCCGCTATTCCTACATTGAAAAAAATAATCAATGATGGCGGTTCTGTAATTATCGGTTCACATTTAGGCCGTCCGAAAGGCGTTACAGATAAATATTCTCTGAAACATATCGTTGGTCGTGTTTCGGAATTGTTGGGTGTTGAAGTACAATTTGCTAACGACTGCATCGGACAAGAAGCAAAAGATAAATCTGCAGCTTTGAAACCCGGACAAGCATTATTGCTCGAAAACCTTCGTTTCTATGCTGAAGAAGAAGGAAAACCTCGTTTGGCCGATGATGTAACCGATGAAGAAAAAGCGGCTGCTAAAAAAGCTGTAAAAGAAAGCCAAAAAGGATTTACAAAAACATTGGCATCTTTTGCTACTGTTTATGTAAACGATGCTTTCGGAACTGCACACCGTGCACACGCATCTACAGCTTTGATAGCTGATTATTTTGATGCAGAACATAAATTGTTCGGTTATCTGATGGAAAAAGAAGTTGTTGCTGTAGAAAAAGTGATGAAAGATACGGCTCGTCCGTTTACTGCAATTATGGGTGGTTCAAAAGTTTCTTCCAAAATTGAAATTATCGAAAACTTGTTAACTAAAGTTGACAATTTGATTGTTGCCGGAGGTATGACGTATACTTTCATTAAAGCGTTAGGTGGAAAAATCGGCACCTCAATTTGCGAAGACGACAAATTAGATTTGGCAATTTCTTTGATTGAAAAAGCAAAAGCCAATAATGTGAATTTGGTTATGGCTGTTGACGCTAAAATTGCCGACGATTTCAATAACAATGCTAATACTCAGTTTGTAGCGGTTAATGAAATTCCTGATAACTGGATGGGATTAGATATAGGCCCGAAAACAGAAGTCATTTTTGCAGATGTAATCA
The DNA here is from genome assembly GCA_031253625.1 of Dysgonamonadaceae bacterium. Classification (GTDB taxonomy): domain Bacteria; phylum Bacteroidota; class Bacteroidia; order Bacteroidales; family Azobacteroidaceae; genus JAIRVZ01. The sequence goes on along the minus strand of JAIRVZ010000111.1, from coordinate 17,530 downwards.
AAAAATCAAAAACTATTCTTTGGAACGGTCCTACCGGAGTTTTTGAGTTTGAAAATTTTGCTCACGGTTCATTGTCTGTAGCTGAAGCTATTGTTGCTGCAACTGCTAACGGCGCTTTCTCTCTTGTAGGAGGTGGCGATTCTGTAGCTTGCGTAAATAAATTCGGAGTAGCAGACAAAGTATCTTATGTTTCTACCGGTGGTGGTGCTCTTCTCGAACTTATCGAAGGTAAAGTACTTCCGGGTATTGAGGCAATCAGAGGTTATTGATAGAAGTAATGTCAAACATATATATGAAAAGCGGCAGAGAATTTCAAAATCTCTGCCGCTTTTCATATCTGACAATTTCGAATATTAATATTCTTGTTCCAATAACCAAGCGTCTTGGAAATCAGGATAATATTGGCGTTTTAGAGCATCTCTTGCAGCAGTAGCACTGGCTCTATCATCAAAAGATTCAACAATTACGCGATACATATCCTGCTGATTTTGAACTAAAATTGCAGGGTAACCTTGGTTTTGCATTGTTTCTTTCAAGGAAGAAGCGTTTGTTTTATTGATGAAACTTCCTATAACAACGCCAAAACGTTTCATGCCACTACCTTCAACTGTAACAACTTTTTCCTTTTTTACAGAAACATTGGTTGAAGGAGCCGGCTCCGGTTTCGTGGCAGGTGCGGGAGCAGGGGTGACTTGTTGTGCTTTTTCGTATACTGTTTTGTATGCGCTTTCTTTTGATTTACAAGAGCCTAATGTAAACAGGAGGGCAAAAGCAAATCCCAGTAATAAAATTTTTGATTTCATAAGATTCAATTTTTAATGTAGTTCTCGTGACAAATGTACAAATTTCACGGCAAATATACGATTTATTTAATTACCTGTATATACGACAAGTAAAATATGTTTAGTTTTTACAAAATTCCCTTTGTAGATGGCAGTTCGTAATGAAAAATATCTCTTTTTATGGCCATTTTTATTGCTTTTGCCAATGATTTGAATACCCCTTCAATCTTATGATGTTCATTATTTCCTTCTGCTTTGATGTTCAAATTCATTCGGGCAGAATCGCTCAATGATTTGAAAAAGTGCATAAACATTTCCGTGGGCATATCGCCTATTTTTTCTCTGTGAAACTCGGCATCCCAAACTAACCACGGGCGACCTCCGAAATCGAGAGCAACCGTGCACAGACAATCATCCATCGGAAGACAAAAACCGTAGCGTTCGATGCCTCTTTTATTTCCTAATGCTTTATACAACGTTTCTCCCAAAGCGATTCCCGTATCTTCAATTGTGTGATGTTCATCTACATTCAAATCTCCTTTTACATGGATTTTCAAATCCATTCCGGAATGTTTGCCGATTTGTTCCAGCATGTGGTCGAAAAAGTGTAATCCTGTTGAAATGTCGGTTTTTCCGCTGCCGTCGACGTTGATTTCAACATAGATATCTGTTTCCTTTGTTGTACGTTGCACAACAGCACGACGTTCTTTTGCAAAAAGGATTTCCGTGATTTTATCCCAATCGGCAGTGGCTAAAATGCAAACATCTTGCAAGTCTGTTCTTTCGGAAAGTAAACTTTCATCGTTTAGCAAAATGCCTTTACATCCTAAGTTTTTGGCCAATTCTATATCCGTCAGACGGTCTCCGATGACAAAAGAATTGGTCAAATCATATTCTCCGGAAAGATATTTTCCCAACATTCCCGTGCGAGGCTTACGAGTAGGAGCGTTGTTTTCGGGGAAAGAGCGGTCGATTAAAATATCGTCAAAAGTAACTCCTTCGTTTTCAAATGCTTTCAAGATTTTATTGTGAGCAGGCCAAAACGTTTCTTCCGGAAAAGAATCGGTTCCCAATCCGTCTTGGTTGGTTACCATAACAAACTCAAAATCCAAATTCTTCCTGATAAAGTGGAGATTATTGAATGCTTTAGGATAAAATTCTAATTTCTCCAAGCTATCCAATTGGTAATCAACAGGAGGCTCAACGACCAATGTTCCGTCACGGTCTATGAATAAAGCTGTTTTCATTTATAAATTAGCTAATTCTGTTATTAATTCTTTATTTTCTTCAGGAGTTCCGACTGTAATTCGTAAGCAGTTCATACATAGAGAAATTTTATTCCTATTTCGAACAATAATTCCTTTATTCACAAGTTGTTGATACATATTATCTGCATCACCTACTTTAATTAACAGGAAGTTAGAATCAGTCGGATATGCCTTTTCTACACAAGAAAGATTTGATAACTCCTGTTGTAATTTGGCTCGTTCTTCTAATATGGTTGCAACTTTATCTCTGACTTCCTGATAATTGTTCAACAAATTTAATGCATAATTTTGAGTTAATTTATTGACGTTATAAGGATATTTCACTTTATTGAACAAACGAATAATTTCCTCAGATGCAAAAGCCATTCCCAAACGGATGCCCGCGCCCGCCCAAGCTTTAGAAAATGTTTGTAAAACTATCAAATTGGGATATTTATCTAACTCATTCAAAAAAGACTTCTGAGATGAAAAATCGATATATGCCTCATCAACAACAACAATTCCTGCGAAATTTTCAATAGTCTTAACTATTTCATTTCTGTTTAGCGAATTCCCTGTCGGATTGTTGGGAGAGCAAAGGAAAATAGCTTTGGTATTTTTATCCGTTTTTTGAAGTAAATTATCGGAATTAAAATCAAAATCACTATTTAGTAGCACTTTACGATACTCCACATTATTAATGTCTGCCGACACCTGATACATTCCGTAAGTCGGGTCTATTGCAACAACATTATCGATTCCGGGTTCGCAGAACACACGGAAAACCAAATCAATGGGTTCATCGCTACCGTTTCCGAGCATGATTTTTTTTATGGCAACTCCTTTGATTTGCGAAATTTTCTCTTTGACTTCCCATTGCAAAGGATCAGGATAACGATTAACATCATTATTATAAGGATTTTCGTTGGCATCTAAATAAACAGATGCCTCTCCTTTAAATTCGTCGCGGGCTGAAGAATAGGGCTTCAGATTCCAAATATTTTGTCGAACAAGTTTTTGTAAGTCCATTAATTAATGTTTTTAAGCCACAAATTTAGGCATATTATTTCAATCTTTTTATTTCTTTCGCATTAACCGGTGAAACAATGCTTTTCCCGATATTTTCTTCTATTTCTTGCCGAGTATTACCAACAATTTTACTACTAATGTCGGTTAGCGTGGAAAACTCCTGTCCCTGTTTTACACCTCTTCGTTCCCATTCATCGGTCAACTCTTTGCGAACTTCGATTGACTTCAGGCGTTGATTAATCCATTTATCGGAATAGCCTTTGCGATGATAGTATTCCAGTACACGGTTAATGCCTTGTTCGGGATTGTCAATTTCTTCCAAACGTTCGCGAGCAAGTTGTGCCAGCCACTGCTTGAATGGCTCTGCTTTGGGTGAAGGAATGGATTGTATGAGACGAAAGAGTTGCTCTACATCAGCCACATCGGTAAGACGCATTTTGCCGTCAGGAGCCAGTAATTTCAACTGTCCGATTTTTTCGGACAGTTCACTCCCTTCTGCTCGTAACTTACGTTTTAGGTCGTCCCAATATTTTCGCGGTCGGTCGCTTCCTGTTAATACTTCGATAACATCTACTACAGAGATGTACCATTTTTCCTGTTCGCTATCCCATACCGAGCGAACTTGCTTGTTCTCAAATAATTTAATGCTGTTTTGATTTTCCATTTTGTTTTGATTTTATTTAGTTTGAAAATATTTTAATAGACTTATTTCCTCCTTAACTGCACTGCATTCTTGTGTGCTGTAAGCAATTCATTTTCTGCCATAATCTCAATAGCATCGCCAATATTTTGCAAACCTTCTTTCGTTATTTCTTGGAAAGTGATTTTTTTTATAAAACTATCCAAATTAACACCGCTATATGCTTTAGCATAACTGTTTGTGGGCAATGTATGATTGGTTCCTGAGGCGTAATCTCCTGCGCTTTCGGGAGTGTAATTTCCAAGGAAAATTGAGCCTGCATTGATGATTTTTTCGGCAATTTCACGATAATTTTGGGTTGAAATAATCAAATGTTCGGGCGCGTATTCGTTGGTAACGGCAATGGCCTCGTTCATTTCTTTTACAATAATTATCTTGCTATGTTCCAATGCTTTCTTTGCTATATCAGCGCGCGGCAATTGTTCTACTTGAATAGCAACCTGCTCTACAACTTCGTTGGCCAATGATTCGCTTGTTGTGATTAAAATTGCCTGACTGTCGATGCCGTGCTCTGCTTGAGAAAGCAAATCGGCAGCAACGAAAACAGGATTTGCTGTTTCGTCAGCCAATACTTCCACTTCCGAAGGACCGGCAGGCATATCAATGGCTACATCGCTCAACGAAACCAGCTGTTTGGCTGCGGTAACATATTGATTGCCTGGACCAAATATTTTATATACTTTCGGAACGCTTTCCGTACCGTAAGACATGGCGCCAATCGCTTGAATACCACCGATTTTATATATTTTTGTAACACCCGAAACTTTAGCAGCATACAACACTGCAGGATGTATTTTCCCATCACGGTTGGGAGGCGAACAAAGCATAATTTCTTTGCAACCGGCAATTTGTGCAGGAATGGCCAACATCAATACCGTAGAAAATAGGGGAGCAGTTCCTCCCGGAATATACAATCCTACTTTTTCTATCGCGACTGCTTTTTGCCAACAGGTTACGCCCGGCATTGTTTCGATTTTTGGCAAATCATGTCGTTGTGCGGCATGGAATTTTTCGATATTACCTTTTGCCAATAGAATAGCTGATTTCAGTTCGTCGGAAATCAACTTTTCAGCCTCGATAATTTCATTTTCAGATACTTGTAAATCTGATAATTCTACTTTGTCGAATTTTAATCCGTATTCTTTTACTGCTTCATCGCAGCGTATACGAACATCGTCCAAAACATCTTTGACGATTTCGAATAAAGCCGAATTGTCGAATGTTGGGCGAGTTAGGATTTGTGCCCAATCGCTTTTTTGAGGATATTTTACTATTTGCATAGGATTGTATTATTATCAAAATGTTTTCAAATTTAAACAGGAGTAACGTGGTGGCGGCTTCACGCAGGCGGGGGGCACAAATGTTTCTGCTGCGTACAACCCCGCTCTCGCAAAATTGCTCGTTATCTGCTGGCATTTTCATTCTTTATTTACTCAATACAATTGTCCGACTAATAAATACTTTTGGATTTTCAACTATTGTAAGTCCGCTTGCTTTTATCTTATCAACTATTTTTCTGAACTCTGTCTTTGTTACGTGAAATTTCGGCTCAATTATAAAAATCAAACCATTAGGTTTCAGTATTGAAATCAATTCTTCTAAAAATCTCTCTTGATTTCTTACCTCGTGAAGCATCCAAAATACTAATACAAAATCTACTTTTTCAGCAACGCCTATATTTTCTAAATCGCTTTTATGCAATTCAACGGTTTGTTCCAAATTTGTACTTTTAATCTTTTTTCTGACTTTGTCAAGCATTTTTTCTTGTATGTCAGTGGCAATAACCTTTCCTGAACCGTTAAGCATTTTTGCAATTTCAATCGAAAAAAATCCGGGTCCACAGCCTACATCTAAAACTGTCATTCCTGCTTTAATATACGGTTTCAGTATTTTTTGAGGATTGTGTATTAGTTTTCGGAACGAATTGTCAAGCATTCCTGCTGCTTCCGCAGGACAAATCATATTTGTATTCTGTGAATTATTATGATTGTCCATTTTTTCTTTTTTACTCATTAGTTTATGTTTTTTCTTTTTTATGTCCTGTCGGAAGGTTTATATTTTGTTTAACGTTCAAACTCGCTTTTCATTGTCCGCACGCTGTCCGCCGCTTGCACATAACGTAGTGGCGGCTTCACGCAGGCGGGGGGCTCACAAAGGTTCGGGCGGGCGATACACTTCCAAATTCCCACAAAACTGTCTGCGGGCATACACCCCCGCTTGCGTGAAACCACTCGTTAGAGGCAGTGCATTCTATTTCTTTATACAATAATCTGTTAACTCTAATTGTTTTTCCAATATTCATACTTCTTGTAAATTTATAGATTCTTTGTATTTTTGGTAATATTTTGCGGCAAAAATTGCACGTTGATTGCTACGCTTTAAATTATTATTCTCTCCTAAAAAATGCGAAATATCACTATCCTCTATTCTATCAACAATAAATTTCGCACGTACAATTATTTTACTATTGTTAATAAAAAAGCCATGAGCAGAATTTATTTTTTTGTCTCCTGTTTCTGTGAATGCAATTTCTCCGTAGCAATAAAACGAAGTATCATCATTTTTTTTGACAATGCCAAAAAATCTGAAACCATTAATCTCTTTTGAATACTGAATATCGTTAATAACAAATGAAGTTAATAACACTCCTTTACTATTAAAATTTTCACCTGAATATAAATAAGTATTCTCAAACTTGTCGTATTTAAAGTTACTGAAACCACAAACACGGTCATCTACTTGATTATCTATATCTATGATATTAATCCATTGACCTTCATATCTTGCAAGTGGGTAAAATAAACGTCTGATAAAGTAAAAGCGATTAAGCAGGTTTGGCAGAAAAAAATAACTAAAACAAGCAATTAAGATAGAAATCAACATCAATAAGAATAACGCAAGAAATTGTGGTATATCCTTTGAAGTCAAATAACTATAAAAAGGCACTGACAATATAGGTAACATTGCAGTAAAGGAAATTGCTATTCCATTTCTAATTTTTTCCATTTCTAATTTACTTTTATAATTTATTCTAAAATACTTTCAATTCCCGCTGCGCTGTCTCCGCATTGCCTCTAACTCGCAAATATACGCAGTATAGTGTATAAATTACAATATCATTTTCTCTATCGGAATAACCAAAATGCCTTCGGCTCCCAAGGCTTTTAATTTCCCGATAATCTCCCAAAAACGTTTTTCGTCGATGACCGAATGAATAGAACTCCAACCTTCTTGAGCCAACGGAAGTACCGTAGGACTCTTCATTCCTGGCAAAACAGCGAAAATTTCGTCTAATTTGTCGTTAGGAGCGTTCAATAAGATATATTTTTTATTCTCAGCTGTTTGTACGGCATCTATTCTGAAAATCAACTCGTTAAGGATTTCCTGTTTTTCATTGCTTAGCTTATTGTTGCCAATCAATAAAGCTTCGGAATCCATTACAACCTCAACTTCTTTTAATCGGTTGCTAACCAGTGTGCTACCCGAACTTACAATGTCGAAAATGGCATCTGCCAAACCAATTCCGGGAGCAATTTCAACCGAACCGGAAATGACGTGTATTCCGGCTTTAATTGCATTTTTCTTAAAAAAATCAGAGAGGATTTCGGGGTAGGAGGTAGCTATTTTTTTACCGGAAAACCAACTCAAATTACTGTATTCTTCATCTTTAGGAATGGCTAAAGATAAACGACATTTACTGAAACCAAGGCGTTTAATGATTTGTGCATTTTCCTTTTTTTCCACAAATTCGTTTTCTCCGACAATTCCAACATCAGCAACGCCTGATGCTACCGATTGAGGAATATCGTCATCCCGTAAGAAAAGTAATTCTACAGGAAATGTTTTAGCAGGAACCAATAAACTTCTTTTACCTAAAACCAATTTAATACCGGTTTCGTTTAATAATTCCATTGTTTCTTCAAACAATCGACCTTTGGCTTGTACAGCAATTCTAAGCATATATTCAATAAATTAAGATTACACCAACAAAGAAGGCTCACCTGTCCGGTAAGCCTTATATTTTTTTAATACACACAAAAACCCACCGAGATTACCCGTTGTAATGATGATGGATATGAGTGTAACGATTCATGATGTTTTTATTTTCTCTGCAAAGGTAATTAAAAAATAAATAAATAAAAAATTTTCTGTATTTATGTGCAAGGAAAAAAGTTTAAACCTATCTTTGGAGAGTTTTGTGATGTAAGATACAAGATTTTGTTTTTGTTATGTTCAGACGAATAGTTTTATTTTTTTTAGTTTTGTGTTTGTCCGGAAACAGTATGGTATTCGGACAAAGAGTAGGTTTAGTGTTGAGTGGAGGAGGCGCTAAAGGTATGGCTCATATCGGTTTAATCGAAGCCCTCGAAGAAAATAACATACCAATTGATTATATCAGTGGAACATCAATCGGGTCTATCGTAGGTGCTATGTATGCCATGGGATATTCTCCCAGGGAAATGCTTGACCTTTTCATGTCGAAAGATTTTCATTATTGGCAAACCGGGAAAGTAGAAGATAACTATTTTTATTACTTCAGAAAACCAAATGAAACTCCTGAATTTGTTAAATTTACGGTTCCTATTCCGTTGAGAGATTCGACCGATGTTTTGGGTTCTATTCTTCCTACTAATCTGATTAATCCGATACAAATGAATCAGGCATTTATGGGATTATTTGCTCAGGCAAATGCGGTTTCAGATGGAGATTTTAATAATTTAATGGTTCCATTTCTTTGCATAGCGTCTGATGTTTATAACAAAAGGCCAATAATTTTTCGATCGGGAGATTTGGGCGATGCAGTAAGAGCATCTATGACATTTCCCTTTGTGTTCAAGCCGATTGTTCAAGATGATGTGCCATTGTATGATGGAGGATTGTATGATAATTTTCCTATCAGGCCTATGGTGAATGCGTTTAGGCCGGATTTTATTATTGGTAGTGCGGTTGCAGGAACTTCCAAAAAAGCACAAAAAATGGATCGAAGTCTGTATGGACAGCTTGAAAGTATGATAATTGGACAAAGAACAGACTATTCGTTAAATCCGGAGAAAGGTATTTTCTTTCGTTTCGACTTAGATGAAATTGGCTTGTTGGATTTTGATAGGGCTCCGGAACTTTTTGAGATTGGTTATAAGCGAGGGTTGGAAATGGTCGATTCAATCAGATTGCGAGTTGAAAGAACCGTTTCACCGGAAGAAATAGCCCAAAAAAGAGCAGATTTTCGTAATCGTAAACCGGCACTTCTGTTTCAAAAAGTTATCATTACCGGAGCAACGCGAGACCAAAGAGATTATATTGAAAGTCAGCTAAAGAACAACGAACTTGATACTTTTACTATGGAAGATTTCAGAAAGGCGTATTTCAAGCTTTTGGCTGATATTAAAATAAAAGAAATTATTCCTCATGCTCGGTATAATCAAGAAACAGGTTACTTCGACTTGCTGTTAAATGTTAAAATAGATGATGAAATAACGGTGGCTTTTGGTGGAAACATATCTTCGATGAATGCCAATCAGTTTTATTTAGGATTAGGATATAAGTTTTTAACCGAATATTCTATAAATCTTAATTTGGATTTACAGGTTGGAAACGCATTTAACGGTTATTTATTACAAGGAAGAGTCGAACCTCCATATAAATTTCCGATTTACTTCAAGTTTATGAACGCATTTAGTTATCGTAGATATTACGAAAGTGAAAAATTATTTATAGATGATGACTTGCTTACTTTCATGCAACAGAGTGAAGGATATACGAAATTGAGTGTAGGTTTTCCTTTTGGGAATGAAGGTAAAAGTGAAATCAAAATAGGATATGGTTATTTAGAAGATAAATATTATCAAAACAAAACGAACCTCCCAAATACTAATTTTGATACAAGTGCTTATGATTTGTTTTCATTAGGTGTTTCTATCGAAAAAAACACATTTGATGCTAAACAATACCCTATAACCGGTAAGAATTACAATATGCTAACTCAATTTGTTGCAGGAAAAGAATCATATAGACCGGGTAGTAAATTCTATAGTCCGATTAAAGATAACATAACCGAAAATCAATCGTGGTTACAAATATTCGGACGCATAAATAACTATCATATAATAAATAATAAACTAAATTACGGGTATCTGTTGGAAACAGTTATATCAAGTAAAAACTTACAAAGTAATTATACTACAAGTGTTATGCAGGCTCCGGCTTTTACTCCCACACCGCATAGCAAATTGGTTTTTAATGAAGGTTTCAGGGCTAATCAATATGTTGCGACAGGCATTACGCCTATTTACAAAGTGAATCAAATGATTCATTTACGCGGTGATTTTAATGTGTTTGCGCCGGTTAGACCAATAAAACAAGGTGCTAATGCCCAAGCGTATTATGGCAATTTGTTTTCAAATATTACTTATATGGGAGAAACTTCATTGGTAATTCAATTTCCATTTTTATCTGTAAGTGTCTTCGGAAATTATTATAGCTTTCCAAGGAATAATTGGAATTTTGGTTTGAATATAGGATATGTAATTTTTAATCCTCGGTTTATGGACTAAAAAAATATTGAAAAAGATTGTGTAATAAAAAAAAATGTATACCTTTGCACTCGCAAAATAGCAATGGCTCCGTAGCTCAACTGAATAGAGCATCTGACTACGGATCAGAAGGTTAGGGGTTTGAATCCCTTCGGAGTCACAAATAGAAAATCGGGCGTTTACGAAGAAATTTGTAAACGCTTTTGCTTTTTTAAATGGCTGATTTTAGTAAGTTTTGAGAATAGCGCCAAAGAAAAACGCCTGATTTTCAACAGTGAAAATCAGACGTTTTATTCTTTTTGCGAGTTGTCCCACCAGGACTCGAACCTAGGCTGGCTGAACCAAAATCAGATGTGCTACCACTACACCATGGGACAATCCTATTGCTTTTTAGAAAAGCGATGCAAAGGTACTGCTTTTTGGCAAAGTTGCAAATCTTTTTTAAGATTTTTATTTCGCAATCAGCAGAAAATAATTCTTCTTACCTTTTTGCACTAACAGGTACTTGCCTCCAAGTAGATGTGAGTCATTGACTTCCATGTCGGGAGTTTCTAATTTTTCTTTATTGAGGCTTACACCGCCACTTTGTACCAATTTGCGCATTTCTCCTTTGGATGGAAATACGGCAGTCGACTCGACAAATAAATCTACTGCTTTGATTCCTTTGGATATTTCTTCTTTTGAAATCTCAAATTGTGGAACGCCTTCAAATACAGCTAATAAAGTTTCTTCATCTAACTTTTTCAATGCATCTGATGTTGAATTTCCGAAGAGGATATTGGATGCTTCTATTGCCGCTTCATAGTCTTCTTTCGAGTGAACCATGATAGTAACTTCCTGTGCTAAACGCTTTTGAATCGGACGCAGATGAGGTGCGGATTTTTGCTCTTCAACCAATGTGTCTATTTCATCTTTGGATAGCACGGTAAATATTTTGATGTATTTTTCAGCATCGGCATCACTCACGTTTAACCAGAATTGATAGAATTTGTAAGGTGAAGTGTAACGACGGTCTAACCAAACATTGCCGGATTCGGTTTTCCCGAATTTTCCGCCATCGGCTTTTGTGATTAATGGACAAGTCAAAGCAAAAGCTTCTCCGCCTTCTTTTCTTCTGATTAATTCCGTGCCGGTGGTGATATTTCCCCATTGGTCGGAACCGCCCATTTGCAATTTGCAGCCGTATTCTTTATATAAGTAAAGGAAATCATATCCTTGAAGTAATTGATATGAAAACTCTGTAAACGACATACCCACATTCGATTCCGAACTCAAGCGTTTTTTTACGGAATCTTTAGCCATCATATAATTAACGGTAAGATGTTTACCGATATCGCGGATAAAATTCAGGAAAGAATAATCTTTCATCCAATCGTAATTGTTGACCAAAATAGCTTTGTTTTGGCAATCAGACTCAAAATCCAAAAACTTGGCTAATTGAATCTTGAGGGCATTTTGATTGTGTCGCAATGTTTCTTCATCAAGCAGGTTACGTTCTTGCGATTTCATCGAAGGGTCGCCAATCATGCCGGTTGCACCGCCTATCAAAGCAATTGGGCGATGTCCTGACCGCTGTAAATGCTTAAGCATCATAACACCGACCAAATGTCCGATGTGCAAGGAGTCTGCGGTCGGGTCGATACCTAAATAAGCAGAAGTCATCTCTTTTTGAAATTGCTCTTCTGTTCCGGGCATCATATCGTGGATCATGCCACGCCATTTTAATTCTTCTACAAAATTCATATTGTTATTGTAATTTTTTTTGAAACACATAGGCACATAGTGCACATAGATTTTTTAAAAGTGCGACAAAGGTACTATTCTTAAACAATTTTTCCTAATTTTGGAGCCAATCTGTAATTTGTACATAAGCTTGAAAATAACAATTCATAAGAAAATAATATGGAACAATTTAAAGTAATTAAAATTTCTAATGCATGGTCGACATACAGGCTAACAAGAAATGTTGAAAAATCTTTACAACAACTAACCGTTGAAGGTTATGAAATTCTAAGTGTATCTTTTGGAGTTAATCATTGGTGGATTCCAACAGCTTTTATTACAGTCAGAAAAGAAGAAATTTAGTATTTTTGTCGAATAAACCTGATTTATACCTGATTCTTTAACTAAACAACCTAAGTAACAGTGAAATATATATAGAAAACAAACCTAATTACCTGATTTAAAAAAATGAAAATAGAGTATCACAATATTTATATGCACTACGTTTTGGTAACGCAAAACAGAATGCCTATTATTCTTGAAAAATTCAGACAAAGGATTGAAAAATACATTACAGGTATTGTGAATAACAACGGTTGCAAGTTGTACAAAATTTATGCAAATCCCGAACACGTTCATATTTTGTTGTCTCGTGCGCCTCAAATAGACGATGAAACTTTGATAACAATTATATCTGACAGTTCGGAAAAATTTATTAACGATAACCGTTTGTGCGTTGGTTTTTTTCAATGGCAACAATCTTGTGCGGCTTTTTCCGTTTCAAAAAGAAATGTGCCTGATTTGTGTCAATATATCGAAACTCAAAAAGAACATCATGTAAATGAAAGTTACGAAGAAGAACATAAACGTTTTTTGAATTTTTATCAGAAAAAATCAGGTAATCAGGTTCAGTGAAGGAGAGATGCTTTGCAGTTACTTAGGTTGTTTAGTTAAAAAATCAGGTGTAAATCAGGTTTATTCTTCTTGTGAATTTACCTGTTTGTATAGCTTATTGAAAATCAGCTAATTATAGATAACGTGAATTAAAAGGAATAAATTACTATTATTTTATGGAAAATAAATTTTTAGAATTAGAAGAGCAAATCGTCAAAATGCTCAAAACAGTATATGACCCCGAAATCCCTGTTAATGTATATGATTTGGGATTGATTTATGGCATCGATATTGACGAGGAAAAAAATGTAACAATCACGATGACGCTTACTGCTCCTGCCTGCCCGATGGCCGATTTCATTATGGAAGATGTGAAAATGAAAGTCGAATCGGTGGAGGATGTAAAAAGTGTTGTTGTCAATTTGGTTTTTGAGCCTGAATGGGACAAGGATATGATGAGTGAGGAGGCCAAATTAGAATTAGGGTTTTTATAGAAAAAATATACCTATTTTTTAAAGTAAAATATTTTATATTTGCAAAATCTCCTTATCTTTGGAATTGCAAAATATTATGTGCAAATTTTATGGCAAAACGTTTCTCGATACTATTGGTTATAACTCTTTTTTGTATATCTGCTTTCTCTCAAACATTGGAAGAGGCCAAGGCTTTATATGCTAAAGGAGAATATGCCAAGGCTTTGCCGGCTTTTGAAACTGTCATAAAAAAAACACCGAATAATGTTTCCCTGAATCAATGGTATGGAAATTCTTTGTTGGAAACCGGGAGACTCAATGAATCGGAAAAATACTTGAAATTTGCCGCCTCCAAAAATGTGAAAGAATCTTTCCGGTCGCTGGGAAAATTGTATTTTATGTTGTATAGATTCAAAGAATCGGTGGAAGCTTATGATAAATATCTGGTTCTTTTAAGAAAGGAAAAGCAAACAAACGAAATTGAAATAGTTGAAAATTTAAGAGATAAGTCGAAAACAGCCGCTCGTATGTTGGCTAATTGTGAAGATGTTCAATTTATTGATAGCGTGATTGTTGACAAGGAAAAATTTCTTGAAGAATATAACATACTAAGTAAAGAATCGGGTACTGTTTTCAAATTAAATGGCTTCCCTGCTTTTGAAAATCAATTGCAAGATAAGCGTTACTATGCTAAGCCTGATGATATGAATCGATTTCGTTTATACGGACAAACTAAATTAATGAATGACTGGTCAGATGAAACGCGGTTAAATTTGTCGTCCGATGCAATGGCAGATGATAACTATCCATTTATTTTATCAGATGGTGTTACTATTTATTATGCTTCTACCGGGCTAAGTTCGATTGGCGGATATGACTTATTTATAACACGTTATAACTCCGATTCTGAAACTTACCTTAAACCGGAACAGTTGGGTATGCCTTTTAATTCTCCGTATAACGACTATATGTTAGCTATTGACGAATACAATGATGTTGGATATTTTGCAACTGATCGCTTTCAGCCTGAAGGAAAAGTCGTTATATATACTTTTATTCCCAATAAAGAAAAGATAACAATCCAAACGGATGATGAAAATTATCTTATCGAAAGGGCGAAAATAACTTCTATTAGGCAATCTTGGAAAGAAGGAGCGGATTATAAATCTAAATTGTTGCAAATCAGGGAGAATCAGCAAAAAAATCAGGAAGTAATAACCAGAGAATTTGAATTTATAATAAATGATAATGTCGTATATTACAAGTTGGATGATTTCAAAAGTCCTGCTGCCCGACAGTCTTTTCTTCAATATCAGAATTTATCTAAGCTGTTGACAACATTGAATAATCAATTGGAAGAAAAAAGAAAGGTATATGCAGAAGGAAGTTCTGAGAAAAGGAATAATATGGCGAAATCTATTCTTGCCGACGAAAAAAAATCGGAAGAATTGGTTGTTCAACGTGATGACTTAGCCGTAAAAACGCGAAACACAGAAATTAAATACCTCAAAATACAATAACAGATGGACATTTTTATTACAACAGTACTTCTCATTTTAGGGATTATTCTTATTTTGGCCGAAATTTTTCTCCTGCCGGGTATAACAATTGCCATCATAGGCGGTGCGCTTTTTGTCGGAGGAGGACTTTTCTATGCCTACACTCATTTAGGAGTTGAAGGTGGAAATATTGCTTTAGTCGTATCTATCTTAATTTTTTTATTTACATTCTTTTGGCTTGTAAAATCTAAAACAATAAATAAAATCGGATTGAAGACCGACATCGATTCGACAGTGGCAGACGAAAAGCTAATGCTCGAAATAAAAGAAGGTGACGAAGGCATTACAGTATCTCGATTAAACCCCATTGGCAAAGTAAAAGTGAATCAAATGACGGTTGAAGCAAAAACGCTTGGTGGTTTTGTCGACGATAACGTCGAAGTCGTAGTGTTGAAAGTATTTCCGACACAAATAGTTGTTAAAGAAAAATCATAATTCAAAATTATTAATTCTTAATTAAATTTATATGGATCCTATTTTTGTAGTTGTTTTAGTAATTGGAGCGATTATATTGCTCAGTATCTTTTTTTACTATGTGCCCTTTCTTCTGTGGATTCAGGCAAAGGCTGCAGGAGTAAATATCTCGTTGGTACAGCTGTTCTTGATGCGCCTCAGGAAAGTGCCACCTCCCATCATTGCAAATGCAATGATTAATGCTCACAAAGCAGGATTGAAAAGCATTACGCGCAATGAGTTAGAGGCACACTATTTGGCAGGCGGAAACGTGATGCGCGTGGTTAACGCATTGATATCGGCTGCAAAAGCCAATATGGAACTGTCGTTCCAAATGGCTACAGCCATTGACTTGGCAGGTCGCGATGTACTTCAAGCCGTACAAATGTCAGTAAACCCGAAAGTAATTGACACACCGGCAATTGCTGCTGTGGCTAAAAACGGTATTCAACTTTTGGTAAGAGCCCGTATTACGGTGCGTGCCAACATCAAACAATTAGTGGGTGGTGCAGGAGAAGAAACTGTTATTGCCCGCGTAGGAGAGGGGATTATCACCTCTATTGGTATGGCGGAAACGCACAAAGAAGTACTTGAGTTTCCCGACAACATTTCGAAAGTGGTATTGAAAAAAGGTTTGGATGCTGGTACTGCTTATGAAATTCTTTCCATTGATATTGCCGACATCGATATAGGTAAAAACATTGGTGCTGTACTTCAAATGGACCAAGCGCAGGCAGATAAAAACATCGCGCAAGCAAAAGCCGAAGAACGTCGCGCAATGGCTGTGGCACTCGAGCAAGAAATGAAAGCCAAAGCACAAGAGGCACGCGCCAAAGTGATCGAGGCTGAAGCTGAAGTCCCCAAAGCCATGGCAGAAGCGTTCCGTTCCGGAAATTTGGGAATTATGGATTATTATAAAATGAAAAACATCCAAGCAGATACGGATATGAGAGATAGCATCGCTAAACCGACTATTTCTTCGTCCAAATCGCAGAAAGATTAATTAATTGGAGGTTACAGGAAGTTAAACGAAGTTAGACGAATATAATTCTTGTAACTTCGTTTAACTTCTTGTAACTTCGTCTAACTTCCTATAAACATGAGAATCATTCCTCCAGACGAATTACCGATAAACCAAGACGGTTCGGTATTTCATTTACATTTGAAACCGGAACAACTGGCAGATAAAATTGTGATGATGGGCGATCCGGATAGAGTTCCTGCTGTTGCCGCTTTTTTTGACAGTATTGAATTTGATCTTCAAAGTCGTGAATTTCGCACGATAACAGGCTCTTACAAAGGAAAAAGAATCACTGCCTTGTCGCACGGAATCGGTTGTGATAATATCGATATAGTTGTTAACGAGTTAGATGCTTTGGCAAATATCAATTTGCAGACAAGAACTGTAAATGAGCATTTCAGACAGCTGACAATGGTTCGTATCGGCACTTCTGGTGGATTACAACCTTTTTGTCCGATAGGTTCGTATGTAGTTTCGGAAGTAACCATGGGAATGGACGGATTACTTTATTTCTATGAAAAAGGAGAATCAGTTTCCAATTCTGATATTACGGAAAAGTTCATTAATCATGTTCAATGGAATCCTCATTTAGCCGCTCCTTATTTTGTATGTTCGGATAAAGACCTTGTTGACAGGATCGGTTTTGATATGATTAAAGGTATTACTTGTTCTGCAAGTGGGTTTTATGGTCCTCAAGGGCGTCACGTTCGTTTAAGTTTGACCAACCCTGAACAAAACCATTTAATGGAATCGTTTGAATACGATGGCCTGAAAATTGCCAATTACGAGATGGAAAGTGCTGCTTTGGCAGGATTATCGGTAATGATGGGACATAAAGCAATGACTGCTTGTTTAATTATTGCCGGTCGCTATGCAGGAAAAATGAATACCGATTACAAAAGTTCGTTCGAAGGTTTGATTACTAAAGTATTGGATAGAATTTAGAGTGTTTTTATTCTTCTTTAGCTGCTCTGCTTTCTCGAATTAACTGATTTGTTTTTTCGATTATAGCTTGCTTTTCAGATTCAGTATATTTAAAATCAATAACTGGGTATATATCTTTACCAAAAAGAAGACGCATAAGGGTAGCGTTTATGTCAATATTTTTAACTCCTATGTT
>JAIRVZ010000026.1 GCA_031253625.1 Dysgonamonadaceae bacterium | reverse complement strand
ATGGAGAATAATTTGGCTTACATAGACTTTGAAAAATGTAAATTGTGCCGTAAATGTGCGAGTGAATGCTCGACAGCGGCAATTTGGGAAGTGAATTTTCCGGCAGCGGTGAAATAAAGAAGAAACGGAAGAAAAAGAAGCAAAGAGAATATAGTAATAACATGGCAAAGATAACGGTAAAAGGAACAGAAATAACAATATTTTCAAAATTAGACTATCGAGATTATATCTGCATAACCGATATTGCGAGGTATAAAAATCCTATTGAACCTAAGGATGTAGTTAAGAATTGGTTGCGAAATCGAACCACCATTGAGTTTATAGGGCTTTGGGAAAAAATTCATAACCCCGACTTCAAAGGGGTCGAATTCGACCCCCTTTTGTTTGAAGCAGGAACTAATGCTTTTACAATGAGCCCGACCCGGTGGGTAGAACTCACAAATGCTATTGGTCTTTTCACCAAAACAGGTTCAGGAGGCGGCACTTATGCTCACGAAGACATCGCTTTTGAGTTTGCTTCCTGGATTTCATCCGAATTTAAATTGTATCTTGTAACCGAATTTAAACGACTGAAGATTGAAGAACAAAAAACATTAGGATGGACTGCAAAGCGAGAATTAGCGAAAATCAACTATCACATTCATACATCTGCGGTCAGCCGAAATCTTATACCGAAAGAGTTATCCAAAGAGCAAATAAATTTTATCTACGCCTCCGAAGCCGATGTGTTGAACGTAGCCATGTTTGGAATGACTGCCAAAGAATGGCGCGAGGCAAACCCTAATCTGGAAGATAATATTCGCGATCATGCTACAATCAACGAATTGATTTGCCTTTCGAATATGGAAAATCTGCATGCTGTTTTGATAAACGACGGTATTTCTCAAAGAGAACGTTTGATAAAGTTAAATCAGATCGCTATTCAGCAAATGAGTGTATTACAGGAAGTTGAACACAGGAAGTTGTTAAAATAATGAAACATGAAATAATTTTATACAGTAAAAAAGATATAGTAATAACATGGCAAAGATAACCATACAAGGCACAGAAATAACTATACTTCAGATTAAAGACGCTGATTATATTTCTCTTACAGATATGGCACACAGCCAAATGGAAGAACATGTTATTATAAAGTGGCTTAGTCTAAAAAGTACTATTGAATACATAGGAGAATGGGAAATCTTATTCAATCCGGATTTTAATTATACCGAATTCGGTACAATTAAAAATTTAGCAGGGAGCAACAATTTTGTCCTTTCCGTAAAACAATGGATTGAAAAAACCGGAGCGATTGGAATCACAGCAAAAGCAGGACGTTATGGTGGTACATACGCTCACAAGGATATTGCGTTTCACTTTGGAATGTGGATAAGTCCACGATTCCAATTGTTGTTAGTAAAAGAATTTCAACGTCTTAAAGAAGACGAACAAAAGGCATTAGGATGGACTGCGAAGCGAGAATTAGCAAAAATAAATTATCACATTCATACTGATGCTATAAGTCTGAACTATGATTCTTGTGATTTATATGATTCTTATGATTTTTGGAGCAATAATACTCACAGTTATCATAAAAATCAAATAAATCACAGTTCTGACAATATGGAAAATCTAAATGCCGTCTTTATCGGCGAAGATATTCCGCAACAAGAACGTTTGATAAAGTTAAATCAGATCGCTATTCAGCAAATGAGTGTATTACAAGAAGTTGAAAACAGGAAGTTGTTAAAATAATGAACCATGAAAAAGTTGCCGATAGGAATACAGGATTTTGAGCGGTTGCGTACCGAAGAATTTCTGTATGTTGACAAGACAAAATATATTTATGATTTGCTTCATTCGGGTTCATACTATTTTTTGTCGCGTCCGCGTCGGTTTGGAAAATCTCTTTTGCTGAGCACTCTAAAAGCGCTTTTTGAAGGCAAAAAAGATTTATTCAAAGGCTTATACATCCACGATAAACACGATTGGATGCCGCATCCGGTAATACATTTTAGTTGGGGAAACATCGAACATTCGACGGCTGAATCCATGGAAATATCGACTGCTAATCGCTTCGATACCCTTGCCGAAGAATATGACATAACGTTAACCAATATTTATGCCTCCCAAAAATTTGACGAACTAATCAAAAAAATATATAAAAAAACAGGCAAAAAAGTTGTAGTATTGGTTGACGAATACGATATGCCCATTTTGGATGCTTTAGATAATTCAAAGGTATTGGAAGAAATTCGAGGAAAATCACAGGGAATTTATAAGATATTGAAAGACAGTGGTGAATATATTCGTTTCGTATTACTTACCGGTGTATCAAAATTCTCGAAAGTATCCATATTTTCAGGTTTAAACAATCTGAACGACATCACATTAGATAAAAAATATGCCGGCATTTGCGGCTATACCCAAGAAGAACTCGAAACATCATTTTCCGAACACATTGCTCATTTTTCCGAAATTGAAAAAACCGATAAGAAACAAATTATTGACAGTATCAAAAAATGGTATAACGGCTATTCGTGGGATGGAGAGACGATGGTTTATAATCCGTTTTCTACCCTGTTGCTTTTTGACAAAAATCAATTCAGCAATTTTTGGTTTTCCACCGGAACGCCTACTTTTTTAATAAACCTTATAAAAGAGCAACGCGCAGAAAAAAATCTTTTAGAACCGATAACCATTCCCATGTCGAATTTTGAAAGCGCTGATCCTGTCAACATGGATGTAGCCTCGCTACTGTTTCAGACAGGTTATTTAACGGTAAAAAGTATCACAAAAAATATGTTTAGCGATATGCCCGATTATACGTTAGGCATTCCGAACAACGAAGTACAGGATTCCATCATGGCGCATCTTTTTGCATCTTACGCCGGACACTCGTTGAGCGACGCCACTCAGATACGCGACAAGGTAAAAAAGCAACTACTCGAAGGCGACGAACGAGGCTTTGCACAAAGTTTACGTGAAACGTTTGCTCATATTCCCTATCAGTTGCACATCAAACAGGAGCGCTACTATCATTCGATATTGCTGATATGGTTGAAAATGTTGGGATTTGAAACGTATGGAGAAGTTTCGACCGACAAAGGGCGCATAGATGCCGTATGGACATGGCGCGACCACGCATTTGTGATGGAAATAAAACAAACTAACGAAAAAAACGCTGCTTCTCCGTTGCAGGAAGCGATGAATCAGATAAAAGAAAAACGATATTACGACCGCTACGACGGATATAAAATAACTTTAGTCGCCGTAGCGTTTACTCATAAAGAAATAGAATGTAAATTTGAAGTTATATGAGATTAAAAACATTTAAAATAGGCGGCACACATCCTCCGGATCATAAGATTTCGGAACAGGCTG
>JAIRVZ010000021.1 GCA_031253625.1 Dysgonamonadaceae bacterium | reverse complement strand
ATAGTATCTAAAATGATTGGCACATATTTGATGTGACTTTCGTTTGCTACAACAACTTCAATTTCCATCACTTAATTTGAATAAACCCTGATAAAACGTCAATAATTTCTTTTCTCGTAATCCCTTCTCTAGGAATAATTAATATGGTGTCATCTCCTGCGATCGTTCCCATAATTTCGTGTTGTGCCTTTGCATCAATATCAGATGCAATAGCCGATGCATACCCCGGACGGGTTTTCATCACAGCCAATTGTCCGGAAAATTCAATGGTTGCAAATCCATAAGGAGTTTGTTCTCTTGTTTTCTCCTGATCGGGAATGTTTGCATAATTATTCTCTTTCGACAATGTATAAATATAGTTACCTTCAACATCGGGAGATTTGATGATTTTAAGCTGTTTCATATCTCTTGAAAGTGTCGCTTGAGTTACTTCAAATCCTTTTGATTTCAAGAGATTCAGCAATTCTTCCTGATTTTCCACAGCATATTCTCTGATGATATTTCTGATGGCAATTAATCTGTCTTTTTTCGAACTCATATTGAATATTTATACAAACGGAGTGCAAAAGTATACAATTAATAAATATGATATATCAAAAACGCAAAAAAAATTATGCGATTTTTCTGAATTAATCGGATTCTACTGACATACTGTTGTCATTGATGTCAATTATGTTTGCAGTATCATTAATGATAAAGTAAAATAATATCAACATTAAAAACTTAAAACAATGAAACTTACACCTCATTTCATGTTTGATTCACGGGCTAAAGAAGCCTTAGCGTTTTACACTTCTGCTTTGAACGGAAAAATCGAAGTTGTTTACACTTACAAAGATTGCGAGGCAGATTTACCTGAAAATTTTGACAAAAAGAATTTAGATCGAGTTATGTATTCCGCTTTCAGTTTTGGAGAAAACAATATAGTCGCGATTTGCGACATGTGCCCCGGAAGTGAAGAAAAAGAAGGAAATACGGTTTTTATGGATCTCGAACTAAAAGCAGAAAAAGTAAAACCGATTTTTGATGCATTGTCGGAAAACGGAAAAATATTATGCCCGATTTCAAAAACTTCGTGGACAGAACAATTCGGTTGTGTTATTGACAAATTTGGCATTTGCTGGAATATCATGCAAGAAGAAACCAAATAAAATTTATTTCATACCTTTATCCGAAAATAATTATACGGTATGAACAGACTCGAACGAATATCGGCAATTCTTGTCAGCCTGCAATCGCGAAATGTGATTACAGCCGGACAGATTGCCGAACGATTCGGGATAAGCATGCGCACTGTATACCGCGACATCAGAGTGCTCGAAGAGGCAGGTGTTCCGATATGCGGAGAGGCAGGTTTGGGCTATTCGTTGGTACAAGGTTTTAAACTACCGCCATTGATGTTCTCCACCGAAGAGGCCATTGCATTTTTGATGGCGGAAAAATTGGTAAGTAATCAATCCGACGGTGACACGCTCGAATTGTACCGGAGTGGCATGGATAAGATAAGAGCTGTATTGAAAACTGCCGAAAAAAACATTTTGGAAGATTTCGATCAACACATTCAATTAATAGAGTTTCATAATTCACCGCGTCAGGAACCTGCCAATATTCTACAACCTTTGCTTAAAGCCATTCTTGATAAAAAAGCCATAACCATACAATATTTTGCAGCGTATAATAATCAACTTACTAATAGAACAGTCGAGCCTCAAGGTATTTTTTACATGACCGGAAGTTGGTATTTATTGGCTTGGTGTAAACTCAGGTCGGATTACCGCACATTTAATTTGGGTCGGATTTGCTCGTTGATTGCCGGTGATTCCGGTTTTGAGAAAGAGCATCCTTCTTTAAAAATCCTGATTGATACCTTGTATTGTGTTCATACCACATACAAAATCCGAATAAAGATACTGGAAAATGATGCCCTGCATCGGATAAATTGGGGAAAATACGCATACGGTTTTTGCGACGAAACAGAAGAAAACGGCTACATTATACAAACCTACAAAACCGATTCATTGGATTATTTTGCCCGATGGTATTTGTCATTTGCCGATAAGGCGACAATCCTTGAACCTGAAGAATTGAGGGTTGTGGCGAGGGAATTAGTTGAAAAAATAAAACTTTGAGTTATTACTCTGATTTAGGTAATTTTCGAGTTGTCTTTTCGATGGATTTTTCATCACTTGCTACACGACGTTCCAGTTTCTTTATATCTTCGGCAGGAGGAAGTTCTTCGGGTTTGATTCCTCGTTTTCCCAACATCTCACGAACTGTTATATTGTTTTGTATGTGTTCAATCGTAATAGGTTGTTCACCGAACAAGTCCTTTTCGTCTACATTATAGTTCGTCATTTCTGTAGCTAAATTTTTGGCGGCAATGGTCAGAGTAGGCAAGAAATCTGCCAGTGGACGACTTGTTTTGACTCCCAAACGCTTTTTCATGTCTTCGGTGGTATGTCCGCCAAACAATGCTGTGTCACCTTTTGAACGAATACGGCTGAAACCTTTATCGTCAACACCTCGCTCGTAAATATTTTGTGAGAGTTGTTTTTCTGCCGCTCGCAATTTCTCTCTCGTTTCTAAACGGGATAACAGTTTGATGCGTTCTTCAATCAACTCGGTTTTGCGTGTTTGAATGGCAAAATAACTTTGAGCAAAAGCGATTTCTTCTTTTTTCGGATCTCCGTTTTGTGCTATCAGGTAACAGGCATAGCGAGTAAGCATAAAATCGCTAACTTCACGTTTACCTCCTTTCCCTATTTCGATCATTTTCGTGAAGTCACGAAAATGATCATCCACATTGATACTCTGCGTTTTACACGAATCTATTGCCCGATGGATGGCAACAAGAAAATTCTCCCAGCGGGCATAGCCCAATAAGGTTTGTAGTTCTCGAGCAAACCATACTTCGATTTGCTCACTGTTGTCTTCGTTGTTGATAAAATGGGCGATTTTATCAAAATTGGTTTGGTGTTGGATAATACGTTGCTTGTCCATTGGTTATTATTTTATTTGTTCTGTGGTAATTATATTATTATTTTGGCACTTTGTTTGAATTTGATGTTTTTATTATTCATGCATACTATTAAGTGCTATATGTTAATCATTTATGATAATTTTATCAAAAATAACGGGAATTTTTTTTTGAAATTCCATTAACAAAGGTATTGCTATTTCTCTCATTTGTGGATGTGCAGTTTTAGCCGTTCTTAATTTGAAGAAATGATACCACTCGCGCAAGTTCATGGTTATCACAATTTCGGTTTTTAAGGAATTAGGTAAAATACTTCTCGCTTTCTGCGGACTTGCTCCCAAAGAAATTAATTTGTTATAAGAATTTTCAATATAGTTTATTGTTTCCGACCAAACCTTATATTCTTCACTATTTTCGTTCCAAAAACAGGGTTTTATTACTGTAATTTCGTTTCCGAATTTACCTTTGGTATAATTACAATACCTTGTAGATTCTTGCGTATAACTTGCTAAACGATGCCGGACGATTTCGTGCGAAACACCTCTATCGCAAATAACTCTAACGGTAATAAATGAATGTTCGATAACTGATAAATGTTCACGATTCATTATCATTTCAATAAATTTGGATGATGAATCTTCGGTTATTTTGTCTTCGCTTTTGTAGGCTGTTCTTCCGGCTTTTTCTATGTGTTTTAATATTTCGTTCCCGTTGATTGGTGATTCGATGATGAATGTTGGTTGAATTATTTTCATTTCATATTTATTTTATTCTTTTGGCAAGCATAGTGAATACTTTTAAAATCGCAGCAATAGGTGCTAGTGCTACTATATCTGACAAAATATTAGCAACATCATCAACTAAAGCGATGTTACCTTCTCTATTTTCTTTAAAAAATTTCTCCTCTTTTAGTGCCTGCCAACTACTTTCTCCACCAATTGCTTCAACTATCTGATTATAATTTTCGTCACTCAGTTCGGTTATTGAAGTAATATCATCTAAAGATAACAATTTGATAATGGATTGTTGTAATACATTATTTTGTCCTTTGATAGAGTTTAATTTCTCTATTATGGTAATGAATTGTTTGTTTATATCTTCTATAGACAATCCTCCTTTATCACGAACAGAAGTATAAATAATAGCTAATGCAGTTAATGATTGCTTTAAAAATATGACTTCATCGGAGACATTCATACTTGCTTTGGAAAAAATATTAGTTGCACCCATTTTGAATGCTTTACTTCTCATACTATCGCTTTTTCCATGTTGAGAATAACAATAGATGGGGATAGTTTTATTTTTATCATCATCAACAGCTCTAATTAATTCAATTATTTCTAAGCCAGTTTCATCATCATTATCCGAAGCCTGCAATGAAATATCCATTATTATAGCACTAATATTTGATTCCTTTATGCTATTGTTTATATATGAAACAACGGCATCTTTATTACTATAGGAAGAAATATCTTTATGATTTACAGGAAGAACATTCCAGTCTTCGAACACTTTTTTTATCTCATCAAAATGCGTCTCGTTATTTTCAATTATTAACAATTTATTCATGTGTATATAATTTTATAAGTCATTGAATTATAATTATTTCGATTTGTGTATTTTTATAAAAAAATCATAGAAATTTCATTTATAATTTTATCATTGGAATTTTCACAACAAAAGTATTGTTTTTTTCCGTGTCAACAATCAACTCTGTTTTTTTTCTATCCTCGGCATCGTTCATTTTTTGACAATAATGATTTATGGCATACAACGATATATGGTCATAGGGAATTTCTTTGCTATCGTTAGCATTGTTTATTCTGACGGCATCCTCCTTTGTAAATGTGATATTTGAGTTTTTCATTACTATATATTCTTCTTTCGCGGATATGTGTATTGTCGCCTTTTCTCGGTTTGATGATGGTGTGTGAGCAACGATATTTTTAACAAGCTGAAATAAAAGAAAAGGCGTTTCATTAGTATAATATATGTTTTTTCCTTTGAAAGACAATAAATCTATTATTATATTTTCTCTTTTAAACTTTTCCTCGGTTAAATATTTTATAATATTTTTTGCAAACTTTATTGGTAATTTATTTTCTATTCTATATGAATACGCTCCAAAACTATATGTATTTTCTGCTACCAATGAATAATGAATATCTCCGACATATAAATCTGCACATATTGCAAAAATCTCAAGGTCTCCGTCTAATTTATTTTTGATTAATTCTCCCGCTACATTATCCAAATGTGCTTTAACTCCGTGCATGTTTTTTCTATGCCGTTTTTTATATTCCTTATTTTTCTTGTCTGCTTCCACCCACGCCCTAAAAGCATCATTCCGATATTTCTTTTTCAAATATTCGCTTATTTCATTTCGAAGGATATGGACAAACCTTGTATTATGAACGGAATCGGGTCTTTTACCTTTATTTTCCTCTTCGTTGTCGTAGAAAACAAAAACGGCTTCACCTTTCAATATTTCTTCCTCTTCATCATCTTTCCTTGTTTTGTTTGTATGATAGCTCGAAACTCGAATAAATAGTATTCGGTTTGCGTTTTCGTTAAGAGACTCAATATCTGCGAATTCGGAATATTTACACTTTTTACTTTCAATGTTTATTGTTTGTTTTCCATCTTGT
Source organism: Dysgonamonadaceae bacterium (assembly GCA_031253625.1). GTDB lineage: Bacteria > Bacteroidota > Bacteroidia > Bacteroidales > Azobacteroidaceae > JAIRVZ01. The sequence continues at coordinate 27,460 of JAIRVZ010000021.1, read as the reverse complement.
CCTGTCCATTCGCCATCGTTATTTTTATATATAGCGCAACTTGTCCATTTGTATTCTATTGTTTTTTCAGTTTTAAATTCTGTTGAATAAAGTGTTTCGGTTAAATAATTTATTCCCTCTAAAAATTTCGTAGCAAAACTGTTAGGCAGTTGAGTTTCAAAATAAGACGATAAAGTTTTTTCGTTCCCATATTCACCTACGACGGCATAATTTTCAACTTCGTTATTACTATCCTCTGTTTTATTCTTTGAACTTTGATACTTGTACAAAAGTATTCCTCTTCCGTTTGTTTCACTGCAATTAACTATTCCCGCGATGTTTTGCATTATGTATTTTATATCCTTATCGTCTTTGCCATAGTTTGATTTTGTTTCCGGACTTTTTTCATATTCTTTAATTTTTTGTTGAATTTTGTGTATCTGATTTAGTTTGTTGAAAGCGGTATTTTCATCATACTTTTCCATTGCCGCTTCCATGAAACGATGAAAATCGTCCAAATTATTGTTCCTTAAATCTTCCGTTTCATAGTGATTTCTTAATATTTGTCTGATAATACTTGTGTTTTCCAAAATTAATAAATCAAAGAATGATGTATCTTTTCCTTCATTTTCTTTCAGAACAGCGTTTATATTTTCCTCAAATCTAATGGCTCTTTGTTCATTTTTATACAGAGAACGAATGATATGTGCTGCACAAAAAAGTCTGAAATTTTCAAACGAATAGCGCATTTCCTTAAACTTACGGGATAAATCTTCATCTTCAAAAGATTTAATCTTTGATTCAAGTTTTTCTATGTCGAAAGATAAAATCAACTGATTTATCGCAGCGATGAAATCTTGATGAAGTAAATATGTGATATTCAATAAACCTGCGTGCTTTATTAATACTCGCAAATAATTGGCTGTATCAATGTAGCCATCTGTGTCTTTTTTATTGTCATTCGATTTATTTAAAGCATCAAAATTCGTCTGTGTTGTAACATTGTCATAATTCCCTTTATAATTGTACTTGTCCCCTAAAATAGTTTTTGTCGCAATAATTAAGTCGTTAAGCACCCAATAAAACACCGCAATATATACTCCACGATATTTTTTGAAAGAATGAGACGACAACACTTTTATCAAGTTTGCTTTGAATTTGAAATCGTTAATTATACCATCTTCTATATTACATTGTTGATGTCCTCTAATATAATCACGGAAATTTTCAACGAAACTGTTGAAGTCAAAATCTTTCGGATTTGTCCAATCAGACAGAGCTTTCGTTTTTAATGAGTCAATAAAACTTTTCTTATTTGCAAAATCTGCAAATGCTTTGTTCAGAAAATGGATAAGAGTTACTTTTAATAATGTACTGTCGTGTTTTTTTTCTAATGGCTTATATGGCAATTCTCCTTCTATTAATTTTTCTTTCTCGACTACTTTGTAATAAGGCAATTCTTTCTCGAAAAAATATTGTTTTATACAGTCTAATGATGCATCCACTATCAAGCCCTTTTTTTCTATTGAGCCGTCTTTTTCTATGGTTTCTATTAATTTCTCTTTTTCTTCGCATAAGGGACAAGGGGTTGTTACGCTCTCAGGGACGCATAAATTGACAAAAGAAAATAGGTGTTGTTTGTTGTTATCTTTTTCGTCGTTGTTTTCATTCAAGCATTTTGTTATAGTTTTGTCGCAATCATAATCCATTCGATTGTTTAAGCAAAATATGCCATTAATAGATTTTCCTTTTGGTAGAAGTTTTAACATATTGTCAAGCGACAAGAATGTTTTGCCGCTAAACATCGAATTATCCACGAAATATATTTTGTCGGCTTTCTTGACCTCATCGTTGAAAAATTTATCAAAATTCAAATAATGGTCGCTATGTTGGTCGAAACGAATAACACTTGCTTTGTCGTTAAATATTTCTCTATTGATTAAATGCGTAAATGCTCCGTTTTCGCTTTTGTCGGGTGTTATCAATAAAATTTCTTCCCGCCCGAAAGCTTTTTCTTGCTCAAAAATATCAGCTCTAATACTGTTTGCCCATCCTTTTAAACTATCTTTATCATTGTCTTTGCCTTTATTCTTGTTTATAAAATCAAGATAATGCAGGTAATAATTGAAGTGCTTACTACCATCTCCTTCGTAATGCACCCAATCTATTGTGTCAGCGTCAATAATAGGCAGTTTTTCGGTCGAATCTTTTTCAAACTTGAAATACGGCTTTCTACAATTTCCATAGGGTTGATAGCATTCAGGTTCGTCAAAAATAAGAGTGGGTGTTACCGAAACTTTATCGGTAACAAACAATGGACGTTCTCGTATGGGATTGTCTGGAAAACAATGTTCACACTTTTCGGGCAACTGCCATTTAGATTGAATATATATATTAAATTGATTTTTGCGTTTTGCTTCTTCGAGTTTAGCCTTTGCCACGCGATTTTCAGTGAATATTATTCTTTCTTTATCTTTAAAATCTGTCCAACATTTATCTACAGCGCTAAATTTTTCAATATATTTCTTTTCATCGGCATCAATATTTATCCATTGCTTTTTTTCTACATCATATTTTTCCTTTTTCTTCTTAAAATATATTTCTATTTCTTTTGATGTTTGTTCGTCTGTTTGCCTTTTCTCTTCCGCATCTCTTACCTCATCGCCAACGACAACAATGGTATGGAAAGGATTTAAAACATCAATTTCTTTTTCTTCTCTTCTTCGTTTCAACTCATCTTTTGCTCGATTTTTAATTTCCTCGTCCCGCTTTTTTCTTAATTGTTCTTTGTTGTCAGATGGATTAGCAATTTTTAAATTGTTTTCAATCTCCTCCTTTTTATCCTTTTTAATGTCCTTTTTGATTTGATTTAGTAACTCATCATAGAAAGTATTTTCTATTTTAAGGCTGGTGGTTAATGTGGAAGAAATGGGTACGATGATAATTAACCGTTCAAGAGTTTGTTTATCTTTTCTCTCTTTGAAATTCTTAAAATAACGAGAAAATTTTATCTCTTCTTCGTCTTTAACAATAACATATTCGCATTTGATTCTTTCTTTTTCAAAGTCATTACCATAGTTTTTCAAGAGAAATTCTACAAACCCACAAGTTCGACTTACTAATAGTTCCGAATAATTGCCATATCCAACGAGTGTATAACATAATTTTTCCCCTTTTTTGTTTTCTTTCAGCTCTTCGATGTCGCTTTTTATTGTTTCGAGAATTTTTTGTGATAAAAGGTATGCAAAACCCGAAGCGTCTCTGCTGCGTTGAAACAATTTTTTGCCATATATAAAATCATCTAAATGAAGTTTAGAGCCAATTTTAAGATGGGTATTTTCCCACTTGTAACCGACTGAATCGTCTTTTGGGCTGTCTATTGATGTCTCTAAAATTATCTTTACCCTTTGTTCGAAAAGAGAAATGCCATTTTTGTCAATATTTAAAATATCAGATTCGATGAGTTGGTCATCAACAAACAAAGTGTAGGTTGCTAACTGTTTTTTTATTTCGTTATTATCTTTTTCTGTTAATTCTTCATGACAGCGCTGTGCCCAAGTAAATATATCAAAATATCCATTTCGATAGGCAATATATCGATTTATTTTTACACATTCTTCTTTGCTATTTCCGGTTATTACAGCACATTCCCTATTGTCTTCGTCTTCGGATATAAGTAGCAATAGCTTTTCTGGATAAAAGAAGTGAGAGGCATCATTATCTAATACCTTATACAAGTTAAATAATCCTTTAACCAAAGCATTAGGAACATCTCTTATGATAATTGTTTCGATTTCCGGTTTAGGTTTGTTTTCTTCTTCGGGGACTCCATAGAATAATCGGAAGACAGTCCTAAACAGCATAGTTCTGTCAATATTCAATAAGTTTCCGTCGGCATCTCGATTATTTTTCAACGAAAAAACAAAAATATCATCTTTTTTGGCTCCTTTTTGTTTAATCACATATTTGGGGAAATTAAATTTTTCCAACTCTGGTCCAAGATTAAATTCTTGTTGCTTCAACTCTCTATTTTCCAAAGGAAACATTTTTTCATACATTCCTTTTGCTGGTGCTCCTTTGGTTTCTATCTCTAAACTATACTCTTGTTCTATCTTTGGTTTTTGCAATGGAAGAATTATATGGTATTCAGAGCCGCCAAAAAGCCGACTATCGACTAATGGCGAGTGCCTTTTTGCAAGATTACCATAAAGAGAAAAATCTATTATTTCGCTTCTACTATTGTTTTTTATTGTTTGTGCATTGAGAAAACCATTATTTTCGATTAAATATTTTATAAAAGTATAAATTCCAAGGCCTTTCAGAGCTTGATTTGCCTGTCTGTTCAAAATGGAATTTCCACCATTGAAATACATATCAAAAAGAAGTTGAGCCTCGTCATCATTACTTTTACACTCATCTAACCGCTTTTTTATTCCTTTTCTGTCCTCTCTTTTCGTTTCTCTTGGCAATCCCCTAAAATTGCTTTTATCGGACATATAATCTAAAGTAGTTTCGATAATGCCCTTATTTCCATCATCACCTATTGATATTTTTAAGTAAGTTGGCGGATTTTTCTCTTTATCCTTTTTGTTCCAATTATTCCAATAAACTATATTTTTATTCTCAAGGGAGTCAAGATAACCATTCCATAAATTGCTATTTTTTCTATCATTGGCTAAAGCGTTTTTAGTTATAACTTCAATAACAATGCCTCCTTCCGCAGTTTTTTCCCCCTCGTCATCAATTCGTTTCGCGTGATTAACTACATTTTTTGCCAATTCAAATACGCCATCAAACATTTCATTCGCACTATCTAACTGATGATTTAAAAAATCGACATATTTTTGGATAATTTTTTCCGTTATCTCTTCTGTAGTTTTATTGATTGTACTTTCCTTTTCTCCTTTTATTTTTTCATATTCTTTTTTGTAAATCTCATTAAAATAACTTCTTACATATTCTTTTTTTAGTAGAAATAACAGTAGAAATATGCAAAAAACAGGTCTTTCCAATATTTCTTCGCAAAATTTTTCATAATGATCGGTTTCTTGGAAATTCTCAACGCTGTATTTCGGGATGGAATTGTTACTGATACAACGAATATTGTCGAGAAGTTTGTTGTAACGCTCTTCAAATTTCTTGTCAGAAGAGTCTTCCTTTAAAGAATCCCTAAGTGGTTTTACAAAATAAAGATTGAAAGATTCTTCATCTTTAATTGTGATTTTCGGAATTTTTTGCTCAGAAACAATATTTTTCTTTATAAGTTTCTTTTTTGTAGATTCCTTCTTAAAGTTTCTATCATCTTTAACCTCTAAGTACGAAGATGATTTCATAGGAAATAAATCAGCTAATCCTTCTATCGACTTACCCTTTGTTTTTTTGTTTTCCATGATGATTAACATTAAACTTGATTAAAAATCGCATAAATACTCTTATACAATGTACAAATCCCAATGAGTTGAAAAAGCGAGTGTTGTCTCTGTCCTTTTTCGTTAATACTATCTTTTTTGCAAATAATTATGTACTTTGTAATTTTTTTCGCCCCTAAATTATAGTTATTTTTGTATATTTCAAATTTTTATGTATATTTTTATTTTTTACACATCTATGATCAAGCGGAAAACATTGGGATTAAAAATAAAATCCCTCAACTTTTTCCTCTATTTTCCGTAATATTCAGATTATTTCTTACTCAAAAACTTATACTATGGATGATAAATCGACAGGTATTAGGACGATAATCCTCTAAAGATGCCGACTCTATGTCGTTGCCTTTATAAAGGGAAGATATTTAGGTTTATAAAAGAAGATGTACCGGGTTTATAAAGGAAAAGCTATTGTCTTTATAAAGGAAGTAGCTTTATTGTCTGTTTGCAAAGACGTTGAGATGCACAAATTTCTGCAAAAAACAAGATATAATAGCACCACTTAATCTGCAGGTTTTACACTTAACCCATTATTTCGGATCACCTGCAAATGCTTTGCCATTGTTTTACTGGGCAGAATAAAAAAACGTTGCAATCTATTTGATTACAACGTTTTATAAACTTTTAAAAGTGGTGCCACCAAGAATCGAACTAGGGACACACGGATTTTCAGTCCGTTGCTCTACCAACTGAGCTATGGCACCATCCTATTTGTTATGCGTCAGCAACAACCGGTTGCACCGAAACATATGACCTGTTATCATTTTTCTTTCTGAAAACAATTGTTCCATCAGTCAAAGCATACAAAGTATGGTCTCTACCCATACCTACGTTTTCGCCCGGATGATGTGTTGTTCCTCTTTGACGAACAATGATATTACCTGCTGTGCAAGCTTCGCCACCAAAAATTTTAACGCCTAATCGTTTACTTTCCGATTCGCGTCCGTTCTTCGAACTACCGACTCCTTTCTTATGTGCCATTTTTCTAAGATTTTAACGAGTTAAGCTACAATTCCTTTTATTGTGATCTCTGAGAATTGTTGACGGTGACCGTTCAACTTTCTATAACCTTTTCTTCTCTTTTTGTGGAAAACCAACACTTTGTCTCCTTTTACATGAGAAATTACTTCAGCTACAACTTTTGCGCCTTCTACTGTCGGTGCGCCTACCGTTACGGTTCCTTCGTTGTCGATCAACATTACTTTGTCGAACTCAACTTCTGAGCCGCGTTCCGCGTTGATGCGGTGTACGAACAACTTTTGATCTTTTTCTACTTTAAATTGTTGTCCGTTGATTTCTACTATAACGTACATCTGTTTATAAATTACAGGTTACCTCCCGGGGGTGGATTGTCTCTTTTGCAATCATCTTGTCTACCCTCTGCAGAATTTCAGCCCGCAAAGATAAGACTTTTTTTTAATACACAAAAAAAATAGAAATTTTATTATGATATGTTGCCTATAATCAAACTTTAAATTATCTTTGCAGCCCGAAAACAGACGAAATTGAGTTTATAATTTTAAAATAAAAATATAACAGCAAAAAAATTATGATTATTGTTCCATTAAAAGAAGGTGAAAACATTGAAAGAGCCTTAAAAAAATTCAAAAGAAAATTTGAAAAAACCGGTATCGTAAAAGAACTTAGAAGTAGACAAGCGTTTGCAAAACCGTCTGTGGAAAAAAGAAAACAAAGAATGCACGCTGTTTACGTTCAAAAACTTCAACAAAACGAGGAATAATCCAATATTTTTATTATCTTCGTTGCCATATAGGTAACGAGTCGATGTTGATAGAATCATTTTTACAATATATCCGTAGTGAGAAGAATTTTTCTCCTCATACGGTTGTTTCATATCAGAATGACTTAAAGCAGTTTGAAGACTTTGTGGTTTCTAAAATGGAAACATTTGATCCAAAGTTAATTGACGCATCGTTCATACGTCAATGGATTGTTTATCTAATGGGAGAGGGCTACTCTCCTTTGTCTGTAAATAGGAAATTAAGTTCTTTGAAATCTTTTTTTAAGTATTTGTATAAATTATCTTTGATTGACTCTCAGCCATTTAAGAAAATTTCGGGTCCGAAGTCGAACAAAATGCTCCCTAATTTTGTTAAAGATAAAGACATGGAAGTAATTTTGTCGGAAGAATCTTACGATGATTCTTTTGGAGATATAAGAGATAAAGCCATTTTAGAAGTTTTTTACGGAACGGGGATGCGTTGCGCTGAACTTGTTTCTTTAAAAGATGGAGATATAGATTTGGATACTTGCATGTTGAAAGTAACAGGAAAAAGAAACAAACAGAGGTTAATACCTTTTTCCGTTACATTAAAAGAAATATTACAATCTTATTTTGAAAGCAGAGCGACGGCGTTACAAACGCCGCCGAACACAGGGTATCAGGCTCAAGCGTTCTTTGTCAGAAAAGACGGTCGTTCGTTAACAAATAGCATCATATATAATATGGTGAAGAAACGTTTAAAAACGATACCCGAATTGTCGAAACAAAGTCCGCATGTTTTAAGACACAGTTTCGCAACCGGAATGTTGAATAACGGAGCAGACCTGAATGCTGTTAAAGAATTATTGGGACATAAAAGTCTGGCATCAACAGAAGTTTATACGCATACTACTTTCGAAGAATTAAAAAAAGTTTATCACCAGGCTCACCCTCGGGCAGAGCTATAAAATATAGGAGGAATAAAAATGGAAATCAGAATTCAAGCGATTCGCTTTGACACAAGTCAACAGTTAGAAGATTTTATTCAGAAAAAAGTTGCAAAGTTGGATAAATTCCATGATGGAATTTTATCGGCTGAAGTTGTATTGAAGGTTGTAAAGCCTGAAAGTGCTAACAACAAGAATGCTTCTCTCAAAGTTAGTGCTTCGGGACAAGACTTTTTTGCGGAGAAATTAAGTGATTCTTTCGAAGAATCAATCGTAGATGCTATCGAGGCAGTTGAGAAACAGATCACTAAATTTAAAGAAAAACAGAAGAGTAAATAAAAAAACAAGTTAAGTTTTGCTACTTTAAAAATAATTACTAAATTTGCAGCCGTTTCGCCTCTAAAAAAGGGGGAAACGGCTTGTTCTTTGACTTCTAAGTCGTTCATTTATGCCTCTTTAGCTCAGCTGGCCAGAGCACGTGATTTGTAATCTCGGGGTCGTTGGTTCGAATCCGACAAGAGGCTCGAAAAAATGGGTAGTTACCAGAGTGGCCAAATGGGGCTGACTGTAACTCAGCTGGCTTACGCCTTCGGTGGTTCGAATCCATCACTGCCCACAAACATTGCGGAAGTAGCTCAGTCGATAGAGCATTAGCCTTCCAAGCTGAGGGTCGCGGGTTTGAGTCCCGTCTTCCGCTCTTTCGCCTATGTAGCTCAGAGGTAGAGCACTTCCTTGGTAAGGAAGAGGTCACGGGTTCAATTCCCGTCATCGGCTCGAAAAAACGAAAAGTTAAAAACGAAAAACTAAAATTTTTTCACTTTTCACTTTTAGTTTTTAGTTTTTTGAAAAGCAATCATTAATTAAATAAAGATCATTTTAAATTATGGCAAAAGAACAATTTAAACGGACGAAACCGCATGTTAACATCGGTACAATCGGCCACGTTGACCACGGTAAAACTACTTTGACTGCTGCTATCACTACAGTATTAGCAAAGAAAGGTCTTTCTGAAGTTAAGTCTTTCGATCAAATTGACAATGCTCCGGAAGAAAAAGAAAGAGGTATTACTATCAATACTTCACACGTTGAATATGAAACAGCTGTTCGTCACTATGCGCACGTAGACTGTCCGGGTCACGCCGACTACGTTAAGAACATGGTTACCGGTGCTGCTCAAATGGACGGCGCTATCATCGTAGTTGCTGCTACAGATGGTCCGATGCCTCAAACTCGCGAACACATCCTTTTGGCTCGTCAGGTAAACGTTCCTAAATTGGTTGTTTTCATGAACAAATGTGATTCTGTTGATGACGAAGAAATGTTGGAATTGGTTGAAATGGAAATGAGAGAATTACTTTCATTCTATGAATTTGATGGCGACAACACTCCGGTTATCCGCGGATCTGCTTTGGGAGGTTTGAACGGAATTCCACAATGGGAAGAACAAATCATGGAATTGATGAACCATTGCGATACTTGGATTGATCTTCCTCCTCGTGATATTGACAAACCTTTCTTGATGCCGGTAGAAGACGTATTCTCTATCACAGGTCGTGGTACAGTTGCTACAGGTCGTATCGAAACAGGTATTATCAAAACAGGTGAAGAAATTCAAATCATTGGTTTAGGTGCTGAAGCTAAAAAGTCAGTTGTTACAGGAGTAGAAATGTTCCGTAAAATTCTTGACGAAGGTCAAGCTGGTGACAATGTAGGTTTGTTGCTTCGTGGTATCGATAAAGATGAAATCAAACGTGGTATGGTTATTACCCACCCGAATAAAGTGAAGCCTTACACTAAAATGAAAGCTTCCGTATATATCTTGAAGAAAGAAGAAGGTGGTCGTCATACTCCATTCCATAATAAATATCGTCCTCAGTTCTATATCCGTACATTGGACGTAACTGGTGAAATCACTCTTCCTGAAGGAACAGAAATGGTTATGCCGGGCGATAACTTGGAAATTATTGTAGAATTGATTTATCCGGTAGCTTGTAGCGAAGGTCTTCGTTTCGCTATCCGCGAAGGAGGTCGTACAGTAGGTTCCGGTCAGATTACTGAAATCATTGAATAAAAGTAAACGAGTAGACAAGTAAACGAGTAAACGAGATTTTTTTCTCGTTTACTCGTCTACTAAAAAACTTGTCTACTGACATACGGGTTTAGCTCAGTTGGTAGAGCGACGGTCTCCAAAACCGTAGGTCGAGAGTTCGAGCCTTTCAACCCGTGCTAATAAAATCTATCAGTTAGATGAAAAAGTTTTTTCGAAAAATAGGTAGTTATACCATAGAGGCTTATAACGAACTTGTTCACAAGGTGTCTTGGCCGACAGGAAAGGAATTAACGAGTAGTGCAGTTGTAGTATTATCAGCTTCCTTAATACTTGCAGTGGTTATTCTCGCGATTGATTCCAGTTTCGAATTTGTTATGAAGAAAATTTACCAATTTATCTTTTGATAATTAGACATGTCTGAAATCGAAAAGAAATTTTATGTCCTCCGTTCTGTTAGCGGAAAAGAGAACAAGGTAAAAGAATTCATTGAAACTGAAATCAAGAAAGGTGATTTGGGTGAATATCTCTCTCAAGTTATCATTCCTACCGAAAAAGTAGTAACAGTGCGCAACGGAAAGAGAGTGATGAAAGAACGCGCTTATCTTCCCGGTTATGTTGTTATTGAGGCTGCTTTGGTTGGAGAAGTCATGTATTTCCTTAAAAATTTAAACTATGTAATCGGATTCTTGGGAGAAGGTAAACCTGTTCCCCTCCGTCCTGCCGAAGTGAACCGTATTCTCGGTACAGTCGATCAGTTACAAGATCAACCGGAAGAACTGGATGTTGAATTCTATGTAGGAGAAACAGTTAAGGTAACGCATGGGCCTTTCAATGGTTTCCTTGGTGTGATTGAAGAAATCAATACCGAGAAGAAAAAATTGAAAGTAATGGTTAAGATATTTGGTCGTAAAACCCCATTGGAGTTAGGCTACCTACAAGTTGAAAAAGAGTAAATCGGATTGGTTACGCGGTTTGATTTACAAAGTTGAACGTTTAGTTAAGGTTGAAAAGCCCGATATTAAACATTAAACATTAAACACTAAACATTATTAAACAATGGCTAAAGAAATTGCTGGACAGATTAAGTTACAGATAAAAGGAGGGGCAGCAAATCCTTCTCCTCCCGTAGGGCCTGCATTAGGCTCCAAGGGTATCAACATTATGGAGTTTTGCAAGCAATTTAATGCCAGAACTCAAGACAAGCCCGGTAAGGTGTTGCCAGTGGTAATTACTTACTATGCAGATAAGTCTTTCGATTTTGTTGTAAAAACTCCTCCTGTTGCGATACAATTATTAGAAGTATCGAAACAGAAAAGTGGTTCTGCAGAGCCTAACCGTAAGAAAGTTGCGGAAATTACCTGGAATGAGGTAAAGACAATTGCAGAAGACAAAATGGTCGACTTAAACTGTTTCACTGTTGATGCTGCTATGAAAATGGTTGCAGGAACAGCGAGAAGTATGGGTATTGCAGTAAAAGGGGAATTCCCTGTAAATAATTAAAAACTTCAATTGAGATATGAGTAAACTTACAAAAAAACAGAAGTTAGCTTTCAGTAAAATTGAAGCAGGGAAATTGTACACTCTCAAAGAAGCTTCAAGTTTGGTAAAAGAAATTACCTTGACAAAATTTGATGCTTCTGTCGATATCGACGTTCGTTTGGGAGTAGACCCCCGTAAAGCTAACCAAATGGTGAGAGGCGTTGTTTCATTGCCTCACGGAACAGGTAAGCAAGTTAGAGTTCTCGCATTATGTACTCCTGATCAGGAAGCTGCAGCTAAAGAAGCAGGTGCTGATTATGTTGGACTTGATGAATATATCGAAAAAATTAAAGGTGGTTGGACTGATATTGATGTTATCATCACTATGCCTGCTATCATGGGTAAAATCGGTGCGTTAGGACGTGTTTTAGGTCCTCGCGGATTGATGCCTAATCCCAAGAGCGGAACAGTTACCAACGATGTTGCCACTGCCGTAAAAGAAGTGAAACAAGGTAAAATCGACTTCAAAGTAGACAAGACCGGTATCGTTCATACTTCAGTTGGTAAATCATCGTTCTTACCTGAACAAATTCGTGATAATGCGAAAGAATTCGTTGCAACTTTAAACAAGTTAAAACCTACTGCTGCTAAAGGTACATATATTAAGAGCATATTTCTTTCAAGTACTATGAGTCCGGGTATTAAAATTGACCCTAAATCAGTTGACGAAAATTAAAACAATCGAAAATCATGAGAAAGGAAAATAAAAGCTCAATCATAGAACAAATAGCTGCTACCGTAGGCGAATACACTAATTTCTATCTTACAGATATTGCAACGCTAAATGCGGAAAAAACGTCTAAGTTAAGAAGAGAGTGTAATAAACAGGAAATTAAATTGGTTGTTGTTAAAAACACCCTTTTTAAGAAAGCACTTGAAAAAGTAGAAGGAGATTTTTCTGAATTAAATGTAGTATTGAAGGGAAATACTGCCGTTATGTTTTCTAACGCAGCAAATGTTCCCGCTAAATTGATCAAAGAGTTTGCTAAAGGAACTGATATTCCTAAATTAAAAGCAGCTTATGTTCAAGAAAGTTTCTACATCGGTGCAGAAAACTTGGATGCTTTAATTAACATTAAGAGTAAGAATGAACTTATCGGAGACGTTATCGGATTGTTACAATCTCCGGCTAAGAATGTTATTTCTGCTCTTCAATCGGGTGGTAATACCATCCATGGAGTCTTAGAAACTCTATCAAAAAGATAATTTTTAAAAAAGTATAAACATTTAAAATCATACAAAAATGGCAGATTTGAAAGCTTTTGCTGAACAATTAGTAAACTTAACCGTAAAAGAAGTAAACGAACTTGCTCAAATTTTGAAAGACGAGTACGGAATTGAACCTGCTGCTGCAGCTGTTGCTGTTGCTGCTGCTCCTGTTGCTGCTGAAGCCGCAGTAGAAGAAAAAACTTCATTCGACGTAGTATTGAAAGAAGTAGGTGCTCAAAAATTGGCAATCGTTAAATTAGTAAAAGAATTGACTGGTCTTGGTTTGAAAGAAGCTAAAGATTTAGTTGACGGAGCTCCAAGCACACTTAAAGAAGCTGTTGCTAAGGACGAAGCTGACGCATTGAAAAAACAATTAGAAGAAGCCGGAGCTCAAGTTGAACTTAAATAACAAATCCTCGTTGTAGGTCTTTGGTTAAGAATCTTCCGGTTTAGAAGGTTCTTAACCTTTTTGTGTTATTTTTATATTATTAAGTTCAAAAACATATCCAACATAGATGTCTCCAATAAGTAGTAACAATCAAAGAATAAATTTTGCATCGATTAAGAATCCGTATCAGTATCCGGACTTCCTCGAAGTGCAATTAAAGTCGTTTCAAGACTTTCTTCAGTTAGACACACCTCCAGAAAAAAGAAAAAATGAAGGTTTATACAAAGTTTTTGCAGAAAATTTCCCTATCGCGGATACCCGTAATAACTTTGTTTTAGAGTTTTTGGATTATTACATTGATCCTCCACGTTACACCATTGAAGAGTGTATCGCGCGCGGTTTGACGTATAGCGTTCCGTTGAAAGCGAAGTTAAAGCTTTACTGTACGGATCCAGAACATGAAGATTTTGATACCGTCATCCAAGACGTGTATTTAGGGCCTATCCCTTATATTACAGAAAAAGGTACATTTGTTATCAATGGTGCCGAACGTGTTGTTGTTTCTCAACTTCACCGTTCTCCGGGTGTTTTCTTCGGACAAAGTATCCATACCAACGGTACCAAACTGTATTCCGCCAGAATTATCCCTTTCAAAGGGTCATGGATTGAATTTGCTACCGATATAAACAACGTGATGTATGCTTATCTCGATCGTAAGAAAAAATTACCTGTTACTACATTGTTGAGGGCTATTGGTTTCGAGAGTGATAAAGATATTCTTGAAATTTTCAATTTGGCCGAAGAAATCAAAGTCAACAAGACTCAATTGAAAAATTCGATAGGCCGGAAATTAGCTGCCCGCGTATTGAAATCATGGGTGGAAGACTTTGTAGATGAAGATACCGGAGAAGTTGTTTCAATTGAACGTAATGAAGTCATTATCGATCGTGAAGTCGTTTTGAACGAAGATCATGTTGAAGAAATTCTGGAATCGGGCGTTCAAACAATTTTGTTGCACAGGGAAGAGCAAAGTCTTTCGGATTATGCCATCATTTACAACACATTACAAAAAGACCCGAGTAACTCGGAACGCGATGCTGTTGTATATATTTATCGTCAGTTGCGTAATGCAGAACCTGCCGATGATGCCAGTGCAAGAGAAGTTATCCAAAACTTGTTTTTCTCCGAAAAAAGATATGATCTCGGAGAAGTGGGACGTTACAGAATCAATAAAAAATTGAATCTGACTACAAGTTCCGAAGTTAAGGTTTTAACAAAAGAAGATATTATCGAAATTATCAAGTATCTGATTGAGTTGGTTAACTCAAAAGCGGATGTTGATGATATCGACCACTTAAGCAACCGTCGTGTCCGCACGGTCGGCGAACAATTATACAACCAGTTTGGAATCGGTTTGGCTCGTATGGCTCGTACCATCCGCGAACGTATGAATGTGCGTGATAATGAGGTGTTTACTCCAATTGATTTGATTAATGCCAAGACAATTTCGTCGGTAGTTAATTCATTCTTTGGAACAAATGCTTTGTCGCAATTCATGGATCAAACGAATCCTTTGGCTGAGATTACGCACAAACGTCGTATGTCGGCTTTAGGACCCGGTGGTTTGTCTCGTGAGCGTGCCGGTTTCGAGGTACGTGACGTACACTATACTCACTACGGACGTTTGTGCCCGATTGAAACTCCTGAAGGACCAAACATCGGTTTGATTTCTTCGTTGTGTGTATACGCGAAAATCAATGACCTCGGATTTATTTCAACACCTTACCGCAAAGTAGAAGATGCTAAGGTTGATTTGTCACCGGGAGGCATTGTATATCTTACTGCGGAAGAAGAAGAAGGTAAAATTATCGCTCAAGGAAATGCTCCGTTGAATGATGACGGAACATTTATTCGTTCGAGGGTAAAAGCCCGTCAGGATGCCGATTATCCTTTGGCTACTCCTGATGAAGTTAACTTGATGGACGTTTCTCCTACACAAATCGCATCTATTGCGGCTTCATTGATTCCTTTCCTTGAACATGACGATGCTAACCGCGCATTGATGGGGTCTAACATGATGCGTCAAGCAGTGCCGTTGTTGCGTACAGAGGCTCCGATTGTCGGAACGGGCGTAGAAGGCCAATTGATTAAAGATTCCAGAACGCAAATTACTTCCGAAGGACCGGGAGAAGTGGTTTATGTAGATGCCGACCGTATTGATATTAAATATGATCGCACAGAAAATGAAGAATTTGTAAGCTTCGAAACTGCTGTGAAATCCTATATTGTTCCGAAATTCAGAAAAACAAACCAAAATACAACAGTCGACTTGCGCCCGATTTGCGTAAAAGGAGACCGTGTTGTAGCCGGACAAATATTAACCGAAGGCTATTCTACCCAAAATGGAGAATTAGCTATCGGAAGAAACTTGAAAGTGGCATTCATGCCTTGGAAAGGTTATAACTTTGAAGATGCTATTGTTATCAACGAACGTGTAGTTCGCGAAGATATTTTCACTTCGGTTCATGTTGACGAATATATTCTCGAAGTTCGCGAAACCAAACGTGGTGTGGAAGAATTAACTTCTGATATTCCTAACGTCAGCGAAGATGCTACCAAAGATTTGGACGAAAACGGTATCATTCGCGTGGGTGCAAGAGTTGAACCGGGAGATATTTTGATTGGTAAGATTACTCCGAAAGGAGAATCCGATCCTTCTCCGGAAGAAAAACTGCTCCGTGCTATTTTTGGAGATAAAGCAGGTGATGTGAAAGATGCATCTTTGAAAGCATCTCCTTCTTTGAGCGGTGTGGTTAT
The DNA here is from genome assembly GCA_031253625.1 of Dysgonamonadaceae bacterium. Taxonomy (GTDB): domain Bacteria; phylum Bacteroidota; class Bacteroidia; order Bacteroidales; family Azobacteroidaceae; genus JAIRVZ01. The sequence continues at coordinate 11,382 of JAIRVZ010000021.1, read as the reverse complement.
CGGTACAAATCTTTTCTCAAAAGCAGTAAAAAAGAGAAAATCGAGATTGGCAGATAAAGCAATTCTTCCTAAATTGGACGAAGAGTTTGAGAAGAAAATGGACAAATTGAAAGAGGTTTTGGTTCAAAAACTTCTTGTGCTTACAGAAGGAAAGTCTTCTCAAGGAGTAAAAGATTTTATGAATTCGGAAATTATTCCTAAAGGTATAAAATTCACACAAGCCGAACTCAATAAAATAGATTACAGTACTGTTCAAGTAAGTAAATGGACTACCGATGAAGAAAAGAATCAAATGATTCAAAGTATCATCGTTAATTACTTGAAAAAATACAAAGAACTGGATTCTGAATTGAGACGCCAAAAATTCGATGTAACTATTGGAGATGAACTTCCTACAGGTATTGTTCAAATGGCGAAAGTTTATATCGCTAAGAAACGTAAACTGCAAGTAGGAGATAAAATGGCAGGACGTCACGGAAATAAAGGTATCGTTTCTCGCATTGTTCGTCAGGAAGATATGCCTTTCTTGGAAGACGGAACACCTGTCGATATCGTATTGAATCCATTAGGTGTGCCTTCTCGTATGAACCTCGGACAGATTTTCGAAACTGTATTGGGTTGGGCAGGTAAGAATATGGGTGTGAAATTTGCTACACCTATTTTCGACGGTGCATCTTTAGACGATTTGAACGAATGGACAGATAAAGCCGGAGTTCCACGTTACGGAAAAACTTATTTGTATGACGGTGGAACCGGAGAACGTTTCGACCAACCTGCAACCGTAGGTATTATCTACATGCTGAAACTTGGTCACATGGTTGATGATAAAATGCATGCCCGTTCTATTGGCCCTTACTCTTTGATTACACAACAACCATTGGGAGGTAAGGCTCAGTTCGGAGGTCAGCGTTTCGGAGAAATGGAGGTTTGGGCACTTGAAGCATTCGGTGCATCATTCATCTTGCAGGAAATCCTTACAATCAAGTCTGATGATGTCGTAGGACGTTCTAAGGCTTATGAGGCAATTGTAAAAGGCGATCCGATGCCGGCTGCGGGAATCCCCGAATCACTCAGCGTATTGTTACACGAAATGAGAGGTCTTGGACTTAGCGTAACTTTGGAATAATTGTGCTACGTCATTGCGAGCGTAGCGAAGCAATCTAATTTCTGGATTGCTTCGGGCAAAGCCCTCACAATGACGAAGCAAATAATAATTCATAATTCATAATTTTCAGAAATATGGCTTTCAGAAAAGATAATATAAAAGCAAAAAACAGTTTTTCAAAAATTTCCATTGGTTTGGCATCTCCGGATGAGGTTTTGGCTAATTCAAGTGGAGAGGTTTTGAAACCGGAAACTATCAATTACCGTACATACAAACCCGAACGCGACGGTTTGTTTTGTGAACGTATCTTTGGTCCGGTAAAAGACTATGAGTGTCATTGCGGTAAATACAAAAGAATCCGTTACAAAGGAATCGTTTGCGACCGTTGTGGTGTTGAAGTTACTGAAAAGAAAGTACGTCGTGAAAGAATGGGACACATTCATTTGGTTGTTCCCGTTGTACATATTTGGTATTTCCGCTCTTTGCCGAATAAGATCGGTTATTTGTTGGGCTTACCGACTAAAAAGTTAGATTCAGTTATTTATTACGAAAGATATGTTGTCATTCAACCCGGTATCGTGAACGATAGGGCTGTATATGACTTACTTTCGGAAGATGAATATTTGGATATTTTGGATTCTTTACCCAAAGAAAACCAATTATTGGACGATACGGATCCGAATAAATTCATTGCGAAAATGGGAGCAGAAGCGGTTTACGACTTGCTTGCCCGTTTGGATTTGGACGAACTTTCTTACGAATTGCGTCACAAAGCCAGTAATGATGCCTCTCAACAACGCAAAAATGAGGCGTTGAAGAGATTACAGGTTGTTGAATCTTTCCGTATGTCGAAAGGGAAAAATCGTCCTGAGTGGATGGTAGTAAAAGTTGTTCCGGTAATTCCGCCCGAATTGCGTCCGTTGGTTCCGTTGGATGGTGGTCGTTTTGCTACTTCCGACTTGAACGACTTGTATCGTCGCGTAATTATTCGTAACAACCGCTTGAAAAGATTGATCGACATCAAAGCTCCCGATGTGATTCTCCGCAACGAAAAACGTATGTTGCAGGAATCTGTGGATTCTTTGTTCGACAACTCACGCAAATCAAGTGCCGTTAAAACAGATGCCAACCGTCCGTTGAAATCACTTTCCGACAGCTTGAAAGGTAAACAAGGACGTTTCCGTCAAAATTTGTTGGGTAAACGTGTCGACTATTCAGCACGTTCCGTAATCGTCGTTGGTCCTGAGTTGAAGATGCACGAATGCGGTATCCCTAAAAATATGGCGGCTGAATTATACAAACCTTTTATCATTCGCAAATTGATTGACAGAGGTATTGTTAAGACAGTTAAATCTGCCAAGAAAATTGTAGACCGTAAATCTCCCGAAGTATGGGATATTTTGGAATATGTAATGAAAGGACATCCTGTTCTATTGAACCGTGCCCCGACATTGCACCGTTTAGGTATTCAGGCATTCCAACCTAAATTGATTGAAGGAAAAGCAATCCAATTGCACCCGTTATCCTGTACGGCATTCAACGCCGACTTCGATGGTGACCAAATGGCTGTTCACCTTCCGTTAGGAAATGAAGCAATTCTTGAGGCTCAAATGTTAATGCTTGGTTCTCACAATATCTTGAACCCTGCTAACGGTGCGCCTATTACCGTACCTTCTCAAGACATGGTTTTGGGATTGTACTATATCACCAAATTGCGCAAAGGAGCTTTAGGCGAAGGTTTGACATTCTACGGAGCCGAAGAAGCAGTTATTGCTTACAATGAAGGACGAGTAGATATTCACGCACCGGTTAAAGTGATTGTGAAAGACTTGGACGAAAATGGAAAGATCGTTGATGTGCTGCGCGAAACCTCTGTCGGTCGTGTAATTGTTAACGAAATTGTTCCGCAAGAAGTTGGTTACGTCAATGAGGTTCTTTCAAAGAAATCTTTACGCGATATTATCGGTAATGTGATTAAAGTTTGCGGAGTGGCAAAAACGGCGCAATTCCTCGATGATATGAAAGATTTGGGATATAAAATGGCTTTCAAAGGTGGATTATCTTTCAACTTGGAAGACATTATTATTCCTGAAGAAAAAGAAAAATTAGTACAAGAGGGTTATGACGAAGTGGAACAAATCATGGCTAACTATAACATGGGTTTCATTACTTACAACGAGCGTTATAACCAGATTATCGATACATGGACACATATTAATTCCCGTTTGTCGAGCATTTTGATGAAACAATTGTCGGAAGACGACCAAGGTTTCAACTCTGTATATATGATGCTTGATTCAGGAGCTCGTGGTTCTAAAGAACAAATTCGTCAGTTATCCGGTATGCGTGGTTTGATGGCAAAACCGCAAAAGAGTGGGGCAGAAGGTGGACAAATCATCGAAAACCCGATTCTTTCAAACTTCAAAGAAGGATTATCAGTGTTAGAGTACTTTATCTCCACGCACGGTGCTCGTAAAGGTTTGGCCGATACCGCTTTGAAAACTGCCGACGCAGGATATTTGACTCGTCGTTTGGTTGACGTTTCTCACGACGTGATTATCAACGAAGAAGACTGCGGTACATTACGCGGATTGGTTGCTACCGAATTGAAAAACAACGAAGAAGTTGTTGCGTCTTTATACGAACGTATTTTAGGACGTGTAGCGGTTCATGATGTACAACATCCGATTACCGGTGAAATTATCGTTGAGTCGGGAGAAGAAATCACGGAAGAAAAAGCGAGAGCCATTCAAAATTCTCCTATCGAAAGGGTGGAAATCCGTTCGGTACTTACTTGTGAATCTAAAAAAGGTGTTTGTGCCAAATGTTACGGACGTAACTTGGCTACCAATAAAATGGTTCAAAAAGGTGAAGCTGTGGGAGTTATCGCTGCTCAGTCGATCGGAGAGCCGGGAACTCAGCTTACATTGCGTACATTCCACGTTGGGGGTATCGCTTCCAATATTGCAACGGAAAGTAGCGTAGTTTCTAAATTCGACGGTATTCTTGAAATCGACGAATTAAGAACAGTAGATATAGTTGACGAAACAGGCAAGAAAACTCAGATTGTAGTCAGCCGTTTGTCTGAAATGCGAATTGTAGATCCGAATACCAATATTGTGTTGCTCTCTCATAATATTCCTTATGCTTCTAAATTGTATTTCAAGTCGGGAAGTAAAGTGAAAAAAGGTGATATGATTATTGAATGGGATCCGTTCAATGCGGTTATTGTTTCGGAATTTTCAGGAAAAATTGCTTTTGAGAATTTGATCGAAGGTACGACTTTCAAAGTTGAGTACGACGATCAAACCGGATTGAGAGAAAAGATTATCGTTGAAAGCCGCGATAAAACTAAACTTCCGACTGCTCAAATTGTTGATGAAAGCGGAGAAATTCTGAGATCATATAGTTTGCCTTTGGGTGCTCATATTATTAAAGAACAAGGAGATGCGATAAAATCAGGAGAAGTACTGGTGAAAATACCTCGCGCAGTTGGTAAAACAGGCGATATCACCGGAGGTCTTCCGCGTGTTACCGAGTTATTTGAAGCCCGTAATCCTTCGAATCCGGCTGTCGTTTCTGAAATTGATGGTGAAATTTCGTTCGGAAAAGTGAAACGTGGTAATAGAGAAGTTATTGTTACTTCTAAAACCGGTGAATTCAAAACATACTTGGTTTCTCTTTCAAAACAAATACTTGTACAGGAAAACGACTATGTGCGTGCCGGTATGCCGCTTTCAGACGGAGCCATTACTCCGGGAGATATTTTGGCAATCAACGGACCTACAGCAGTACAGGAATATATCGTGAATGAAGTTCAGGATGTGTACCGCCTGCAAGGGGTGAAGATCAACGACAAACATTTCGAGGTGATTGTTCGCCAAATGATGCGTAAAGTTGAAGTTGTTGAACCGGGAGATACTCGTTTCCTTGAACAACAATTGATTGACAAAAACGAAGTGATGGAAGAAAACGATAGAATTTGGGGCAAGAAAGTTGTTCTTGAAAGCGGAGATTCTCCAAACTTGAAACCCGGACAAATCGTTACTGCACGCAAACTTCGTGACGAAAATAGTGCTTTGAAACGTCGCGACTTGAAATTGGTTGAAACCCGTGATGCTATTCCGGCAACTGCACGTCAGATTTTGCAAGGTATTACTCGTGCTGCTCTTCAAACAGGTAGCTTTATGTCGGCTGCATCGTTCCAAGAAACGACTAAAGTATTGAATGAAGCTGCTATCAACGGTAAAGTTGACAAACTGGAAGGTATGAAAGAAAATGTGATTTGTGGTCACTTGATTCCTGCCGGTACCGGTTTGAGAGATTACGACAAATTGGTTGTTGGAAGTAAGGAAGATTTCGATAAAATGTATGCTACTTCCGGAAAATCAAGAGTTTTCGCAGAATAACTAATAGACATATATTATAAGAAAAGAGGCTGTCAAATTTTTGACAGCCTCTTTTCTTATAGTCATTATCATATTATCTTCCTCGAGAAGATGTTGAAGAAGAAGATCCTGAAGATCTGCCGGAAGTAGAACCGGAAGAAGAACCGGAACTTGACCGGGTAGAGGTAGAACCGGAACTTGATCTCACACTGCCTTCACTACTACTTCTTGATGATGATGTATTTGTAGAAACACTTGATTCATAAGAACTTCTTCCTGAGCTTGGAGAACTTGATATTGTACTCTTTACTTCGCTATTGCTTCTTCCTGATGAAGCCGGCGGAGAGGCGATTGTCCTGCTGTTTCGAGAAGATTCTGTTGATCTTACACTACTTTCATTACTGTTTCTTCCTGAAATTATATCTGTGTTACCATTACTTCTTGACGATGGTGTGGTAGTCGTAGAACTGGAAGTAGAACCGGAACCTCTTCCTGACGAAGTTGAAGTTGATGGAGAGGTAGCTGTTCTTGTAGAAGATGAATTATCTCCTCTCGAATTATTATTAACATTACCGGAATTTCTATTATTACCACTGCTTCGACCATTATTATTACCACTATTGCGACCATTATTATTATCGCTGTAATGACTAGATCCGGAACCTGATCTCGAATTGTCATTGAATCGGGGACTACTGCTATAGTTGTGGCCTCTGTATTCCGGACGATGATCATATTGGTAAGCGTAACCGTATCGAGAAGTATGATGGGGTTTGTGATAATATACCGGACGTCCGTAATAATCGAATCTTCCGCTATAATATCCATAAGGTAGTCTAAAATTTCTTGGAAGCCAACCTGCATTTATCCAAACATATCCGCCATTGGTAAAACTCCAATAACCCGGCATCCAAATGGCTCCCCGGTGAGGAGGAAACGCCCAATAACCTTGTACCCAAACATAAGACATGATGCGATAATCGAAAGTCCAGAAACCATCAATCCAAATGGCATCGAATCTTGGTTGAGGGGTCATAATTCCTACATTGAGAGTAATATTCGGAGCAATAGGAATCGATGCAAAAACAGAAACTTCAACTGTTTGTCCTGAAGCCTGAAAAGAAAATAAAGCGATAAACGCTGCTGCGATTGTAATTTTTAAGTTTTTCATGACAGTGATATTTGTTAGCGATGAATAAATTTGTTACCATTTGCTTATATGACGAACAAAGTCTGTATACGTTTAATGTAAAATTCATAATAATAGTTAAAACAGAAGATGTGTGAAATAATTATTGCGTTATCTTTGTAGTCAAAATTATAGAGATATAAAATTATGGAAGAAAGAGAAAATTTGATTAACGATTTAATTCGCTTGGCATTTGCCGAAGATATAGGTGATGGCGACCATACCACTTTATGCTGTATTCCGGAATCTGCACAAGGAAAAGCGCAACTGATTATCAAAGAAAAAGGCATTTTAGCCGGAGTGGAAATGGCGGAGAAAATATTTCATACTTTCGATAAAGACATGAAAATCAATGTTTTTATCAAAGATGGCACAGAAGTGAATCCCGGAGATATTGCTTTCACTGTTGAAGGTAAAGTGCAATCTCTATTGCAAACCGAACGATTGGTGCTAAATGTAATGCAACGCATGAGCGGCATAGCTACTACCACAAGAAAATACGCCAAGCAATTGGAGGGTACTAAAACGAAAGTATTAGACACTCGCAAAACAACACCCGGAATGCGTATGCTCGAAAAAGAGGCGGTTAAAATCGGTGGTGGAGTGAACCATCGAATCGGACTTTTTGACATGATATTATTGAAAGACAATCATGTCGATTTTGCAGGTGGCATAGAAAATGCCATCAAGCGAGCACAAAAATACTGTAAAGAGAAAAATAAAGACTTGAAGATAGAAATAGAAGTAAGAAACTTTAAAGAATTGGATGAAGCCTTGAAAGTAGGCGGTGTTGACAGGGTTATGTTTGATAACTTTTCGGTAGAAAACACCCGTGAAGCAGTGAAAAGAATTGCCGGCAAATACGAAACCGAGTCTTCAGGTGGCATAACTTTTGATACATTGCGTGATTATGCGGAATGCGGTGTCGACTATATATCGGTAGGAGCGCTTACGCATTCCGTGAAAAGTTTGGATATGAGCCTGAAAGCTATTTGATAATTGAAAGATTAAGAGTAACTTTGCACCCTTAAAAAATACAATAAATTTAAATAAATTCTCAAGGATGAACATTACATTAACAAACATTGATCCTGTAAACGCTATCATCAAAATGGATGTAGCACAAGCTGATTATGCAGGAGAAACTGAAAAAGCGCTTAAAAATCTACGACAAAATGCCTCTATTCCCGGATTCCGTAAAGGAATGGTACCCATGGGCTACGTTAAAAAAATGTACGAAAAATCGATAATCGCGGAACAAGTAAACAAAGTCGTTTCCAAAAATCTTTATGAATATATCCAAGAGAATAAACTGAATATATTGGGCGAACCTCTTCCCAACGAAACTGAACAAAAAGAAATCGATTTCGATAAAGATGTTGATTTTGAATTCTGTTTTGATATTGCAATGGCTCCGGCTATCGAAGTAAAATTGACAAAAAGAGATAAACTTCCTTATTATTCAATTGCTGTTTCAGACGACATGTTGGATAAGCAAATCATAAACTACAAGGCAAGTTACGGTACTTACGCTCAGGCTGATCAAATCGAAGGAAAAGATATGGCTAAAGGATTGTTGCTCGAATTGAACGCAGACAGTAAAGTGAATGAAGATGGAATCGAATTGCCCGAAACTATTTTGATGCCTTCTTACATGAAAGATGAAGAAGAAAAAAGCAAATTTATGGGTGCCAAAGTAGGCGATGTTATCACTTCTAACCTATATAAAGCATACGAAGGCAACGCTACCGAATTATCCTCTTTATTGAAAATTTCAAAAGATGCCGTAGACGAATATCAAAACGTAAACTTTAAGTTTGAAATCAAAGAAATCACCCGCTATGTCGAGGCCGAACTAAATCAAGAGTTATTCGACAAAATTTTGGGCGAAGGAGCTGTGAAAACAGAAGAAGAATTCAAGGCTAAAGTAAAAGAGTCGTTAGCATTACAAACAAAACCGGATAGTGATTACAAATTTTTATTAGATGCCCGTCAACTGTTGGATAAAAAAACAGGAGATGTAGTTTTCCCCGAAGCATTTTTGAAACGTTGGCTGTTGGCAAGTAATGAAAAAAATACTCCGGAATCTTTAGAACAAGATTTCCCAAAAATCATGGAAGATTTGAAATTCCATTTGATTAAGGAACAAATCATTAAAAATAACGGTTTCAAAGTAGAAGAAACCGATTTGGATGCTGCTGCAAGAATGACGGTAAGGGCTCAATTTGCACAGTATGGTATGGCTAACGTTCCGGATGATATTTTGGAAAGTTATGCAAAAGATATGTTGAAAAAAGAAGAAACCGTGCGTAATCTTGTCGACAGAATATTGGAAGATAAACTTGTCGAATGGTTGAAAAGCGTAGTAGCCATACAAGAAAAAGAAGTTACGGTAGATGAATTTCGTAAATTATTTGAATAAGGAATTATGAACGATTTCAGAAAATATGCTACAAAGCATTTAGGATTTAACAGCCTCGCAATGGATCAGTATATTGCTTCACAAAACAACAATATTGTGAACCAAGGCTATCAGAATCCATATATATTGGAGGAAAGACAATTGAATGTAACGCAATTAGACATATTTTCCCGTTTGATGATGGATCGCATCATTTTCTTGGGAACCCAAATTGATGATTACACAGCCAACACCATTCAGGCACAATTGTTGTATCTCGACACAGCCGATCCGGGCAAAGATATTTCTATTTACATCAATTCTCCCGGAGGTTCGGTTTATGCAGGATATGGAATATACGACACGATGCAATTTATTTCAAGCCGGGTATCTACCATCTGCACAGGTATAGCCGCATCAATGGCCGCTGTTTTATTGGTTGCCGGAGAAAAAGGAAGAAGGCATGCGTTAAAACATTCGCGTGTGATGATTCATCAACCGCTTGGAGGCGCACAAGGACAAGCTTCCGACATTGAAATCACAGCACGTGAAATTCTAAAAATCAAAAAAGAAATATACACAATTATTGCCGACCATTCAGGCCAACCCTACGAAAAAGTATTGCAGGATGGCGACCGCGACTTTTGGATGACCTCGGAAGAGGCCTTAGAATACGGAATGATTGATAGTTTATTTATTAAAAAGTAAATAGCATTAGGTTTCTCACTGCGTTCGAAATGACGCTTTATCTCCTCTCCCAAAGGAAAGTTGTCATTCCGAACGCAGTGAGGAAACCGTTCCTCAACTCTCATCATGGCTAAATCACCCAAAGAATATTGTAGTTTTTGCGGGAAACCGAGTTCAGAAGCATCGCTTTTGATAGCCGGATTACATGGCAATATCTGCGACACCTGTGCGGAACAGGCTTATACTATCGTTAAAGATTCTAATCCGCAGGCAAAGAATAATAAAGGAGATTTCAACATCTCTAAAAATGAATTGCCCAAACCGGTTGAAATCAAAGAATTTCTCGACCAGTATGTAATCGGACAAGACGAGGCTAAACGTTATTTGTCGGTTTCTGTATACAATCACTACAAACGCTTATTGCAAAACGTAACAACCGATGATGTGGAAATTGAAAAATCAAACATTATCATGGTCGGTTCAACGGGAACAGGAAAAACCTTGTTGGCTAAAACGATAGCCCGTTTGTTAAAGGTTCCTTTTACTATCGTGGATGCAACTGTTTTGACTGAGGCCGGATATGTAGGAGAAGACATCGAAAGTATTCTTACCCGATTGCTGCAAGTGGCAGATTATAATGTGGAAGCAGCTCAACGTGGCATTGTCTTTATCGACGAAATCGACAAAATTGCCCGGAAAGGCGATAATCCTTCTATTACTCGCGATGTTAGCGGAGAAGGTGTGCAACAGGGTTTGCTGAAATTATTGGAAGGCTCGGTTGTAAACGTCCCACCGCAAGGAGGTCGTAAGCATCCCGACCAAAAGTTGATTGCTGTAGATACCAAAAATATACTTTTCATCTGCGGAGGAGCTTTCGACGGCATTGAAAAGAAAATTGCTCAACGCCTTAACACAATGGTTGTTGGATATGCAGCCAGTCAGGCCAATGTCAATATAAACAAAGAGAATTTACTACAATATATCTCTCCGCAAGATTTAAAATCCTTTGGATTAATTCCCGAAATTATCGGCAGATTACCAATTCTGACCTATTTAAATCCTCTCGATAGAGATACTCTAAGAAATATTTTAACACAACCCAAAAACGCCATTATCAAACAATACAAAAAAATATTTGAAATGGACGATATAAAATTAACCTTCGAAGAAGAGGTTTATGACTATATCGTTGATAAAGCCATTGAGTATAAGCTTGGTGCACGGGGACTTAGGTCTATTTCGGAAGATATTATGATAGATGCCATGTTCCATTTTCCGTCTACAGGAGAGAGAAAATTAAATATCACTTTGGAGTACGCTCGTGAGAGAGTAGAAAAATCAGAAGCCAAGCAACGAAGTGTTGCATGAATTTCGTTTATCAAGGATAATTTATTTCTAATTCCGAACCTATTTCTACTTCAAAATCACTGATAATATTAACCTCGCCTGCAGCGTCGAGGATTAACTTTGAATTATTGCCTTCTACTTTGACGTTTTGGAATTCCTAACTTTACCCGCATAAAAAGTTAAGACCTTAAAAAGTTTTACTTTTGCAATATGGAAAAAAAGATTAAGCGTCGTTATGACAGAAGTTTTAAGGAACGCGCAGTAC
>JAIRVZ010000056.1 GCA_031253625.1 Dysgonamonadaceae bacterium | reverse complement strand
AATTTGGTACAACAAAAAAAGAAGGCATTCGGCTATAAATAATTTAACAATAGAAGAATTTGAGAATATAAATAAAAACAGTCTTAACTTTTTATGCGGGTAAAGTTAGGAATTCCACATGACTTATGATATAAGGATAAAGTATAATGTAGGACATGACCCCGATGTATTTGTGCTTAGCCCAAACCCCTTGCCATTGGCAAAAGACACTACCAAACTTCCACATGTATACGACCATGAGAAACAACATTTATGCTTATATCATAGACGCATGAATGAATGGAACGAGTATAAAATGATTGCAATAACAATTATCCCATGGACGAGTGAATGGCTACTCCACTATGAAATTTGGGTAGCAACAGGTATTTGGCATGGTGGCGGAATACATTAAAATGATATGTTATAAGCAGGAGTCAGTCCACCTGCATTGTTCGGATTGAAAACAAATTTTGAAAGTATGGCTAAAAAAGTTACAAGTAAAGCTGTTGCTTCTGTTGCTTCAAAAGTTTTAAGAGACGGGAGGACAAGTGCTGCGAGTAAAACCGCTGCTGGAAGCGCACTTTCCCAAAGAGAAAAAAGTGGAAAGAGAAAATAAACAGCAAAGAAAAAGAGCGTAGTTGAGATTATTTGAAACTGCGCTTTTTTCTACTCCATCTTCTTCAAAAAAAGCACCTCAAATTTGATAACTTTGACGAAGATTTTTTACATTTTCAAATTTACGTCAGAAAAAGCATTTTATTGACGTAAATTTGATTATCTTTGCCGAAGATAAATAGTGATATATATGAATAAAACAACAAATATAGACGAACTACGGAAAAAATTTGAGGATAAAAATGTTATAGAATTAAAGGATATTGATGCTTTTTACAGGGAAAAGGAACCTTCTATTCCTAAAACTACTGTAAATTGGCGTGTGTATGCCCTTGTCCAAGGCGGAATGCTCCAAAGAGTAGGTAAAGGTTTATATCGTTTCGGTAAAACAGAGTTATTTGTCCCTGAAATTACCCATAGGATAAAAAGCGTTAGCCAGTTAATAAATAAGCAATTTCCATTTATCAATTATTGCCAGTGGGAACTATCGTATGTCAATCATTTCTCGCAACATCTGATTAATTTCAACATTCTGTTTGTGGATGTAGAAAAAGATGCGTTAGATTCCGTATATTACGCATTGAAAGAACAACACTCAAAAGTGATGCTGATTAGCAACCTATATGGGGACTTATCGGATTTTAATAATACGATTTTTGTTCGTCCTTTGATTTCAGATTCTCCGGTACAAAAGGTAAAAAACTGTTATGTGGCTACACTTGAAAAGATGCTGGTAGATATAGCCACAGATAAAGGACTGATATTTTTTCAAGGAAATGAGGTATATACGATTATAGACAATGCTTCCGAAAAATACACCATCAATCAAAATACGATGCTTAGATATGCAGGACGTAAGAATAAGAGAGGGGAAATTGAAGCAATACTTAAAACTATAAATCGTCAGTAATCGCAAGAAATTGACGTAAATTTGAAAATATGATTAAGACAGAATGCACATCAAAGGAATGGATTGAAACAATAGCGAAATCACAAAGAGCAGATAAAATACTTGTTGAAAAAGTGGTTAGGGCATTAATGCTTTTGGAAGGACTTGCAAAGTCCGACTTGAATTTTGTTTTTAAAGGCGGTACAGCCTTAATGCTGTTATTTAGTTCAAGCAAACGGTTATCCATTGATATAGATATTATCGTACCCGACAAGGATGCAGAGTTAGATAGCATATTAGAGAAAATCTGCAAAGAATATGAGTTTACACGATTTGAAGAACAGGAACGCAAAGCAAAAACCAAAATAGACAAAGTTCATTACAAGCTGTTTTTTGAATCGACTATTGAGGGAAAAGAATCTTATGTATTGTTAGACATTCTGAAAGAAGAAATACATTATCAGAATATTGTTGAAGTTCCGATAGATAGCCTGTTTATAGAATTGGACGGAATGGCAATACAGGTCAGAGTCCCTGATTTCAATAATGTACTTGGAGATAAACTGACTGCCTTTGCTCCCAATACGACAGGCATACCCTATAAAAAAGGAGAAAAAGAAATGGGCATGGAAATTATCAAACAGATGTATGATATAGGCTGTTTGTTCGACCATGCTGATAATCCGGAGATAGTTTCCTCTGTGTTTTCATCATTTGCCGAAACAGAAATACAATATAGGGAAAATATATGTACCGTTTCGGATGTACTTGATGATATTATTGATAATTCATTGGAAATCTGCTTACGAGGTAATCATGGCAAAGCGGATTTTGCCATTCTTTCTAAAGGTATAGTACAAGTGAAAGGTTTTATTTATTCAGAACCGTTTCATCTTGAAAAGGCAATTACCTATGCGGCAAAATCTGCATATATGGCTGTTGTAATAAAATATGAGCAAAAGGAGATAAAGAAATTTGACGCTGCCAAAGTACAAGAAATGAAGGATTGGCTGATAAAAGAACCGGTAAGTACCAAATTGAATAAACTTAAAAAATCAAATGCTGAGGCGTTTTTTTATCTATTCCAACTATCAGAAATAATAGCAAATACTACTGAAGAAAAATAAAAGAGAATTAGGCGATAATTGAATTAGTAATAAACTTACCCTAATCTTAGTGAATAACTATTTACCGGTTATTCAATTCATAAAGGTAAGATTATTTAGAAATTTTCAAATGACACTTAAATAATATGGCTTTATAGCTGCAGAAACTTTTTCTCAAACTCTTTTGGCGGTACTCTTTGCTAATTTCTTATCTAAAGATTTCATATCCATACTTATTTTTAAGTCTGTAATCTTAGCATAAATTTGTGTTGTTTTTATGTTATTATGCCCAAGCATTTGAGAAATAGTTTCAATAGGAACCCCATTCCCCAGAGTAACTGAAGTCGAAAATGAATGACGTGCTGTATGGAAAGTGACATTTTTTTCGATTCCACAGATTGCCATTATTTCTTTCAAATATTCATTCATTTTTTGATTACTACTAATAGGAAAGATTTTTCCATCTGACAGTTGTCTTTTGTACTTTTTGATGATTTGAAGCGGTATTTTTAAAAGTGGTATGTGGGAAGGATTATTATTTTTTTGTCGGTTAATTATTACCCAATATTTATTATCAAAAGCAAGTTGAATATTTTCTTCCCTTAAATTACAAATATCAATAAATGACAACCCAGTATAGCAGCTGAAAATAAAAACATCCCGAACCTGTTCCAATCTTTTGGTAGAAAACTCTTTCTGCCAAATTTTATTAATTTCTTCCATATTCAAATAAGTCCTGCTTGTTTTTTGAAAGCGAATTTTATAAAAGAAAAATGGATTCTTTTGTAGTAAACCTGAGTTCTCTACAAAATTCATTACCGCACGAAATCTCTGAATAAATTTCATCGTAGTATTATTGGAACAATGATATTGGGATTGTATATATAAATAAAATTTCTCTATGAAAGAAACTGTTATTTTATTCAATTGAATATCCCGAACCTCATACTCGTGTTCCATAAATTCAATTAATCTATTTTTGGTTAGCTCGTAACGTGAATAAGTTTTGTAGGTTACTTGAGAACCTGTCATTGATTGATATAATTCGTTATGCTTCTCAAATTGGTAAATTAAAGTCGTTTCATTTCCACTTGAAAGAAAAGCTGCTTTAATTTTATTGGGAGTTATCTCTTCGCAATCACTGATTAATCGAATGTAATGTTTGTAAAGTGTCGTTCTGATAATTTCAATTTGAGAATTTAGCTCCTTAGAAAATGAGGATCGGCCTCTAACTTTTCCACTTTTCTGATCCCATGATTCCGGATTCACTTGCAGGTTACTGCTGAATTGTATTTGTTTCCCGTTTACTGTGATGCGGATCATAATTGTTGTCAACCCATTCTTTTTTAGTTCATTTTTCTTAATAAAGAAAAGAATACTGAAAGTGCTTCTCATGATAAATCTCTGATTTTAATGTAACAATAAATAAATCAGAAAGATATGCATAAAATCGTACCTGAAAATAAGTTGTAATTTACAGTTACGATTTAGAAAAGTTTTAAGAAATTATTTAGGAAAAAGTCTAAAAAGACAAAATATGTAAGTTGTTTGTTTTCTTCAATTTGCGTCATTTTAGGCTTAAAAGTTCGGGCCCCCGAGGGGTTCTTTTTTGAAAGAAAAACAGGCTGATAATTTGTTGATTATCAGCCTATTGTAAAGTTAATTTTTGTAAAAGTGATCCACCTGGGGCTTTAACCTAACCTGTCTATTCCACTGTGAATCAATGCCGTTCTAATTCTTATAAAAATCATCGTACCGATTTAGTACCGAATTTTTGTCTCGTTTTGTCTGCCGGATTTCCCAGCTTGTCTGCTTGGTTATTCGGGTTCAAATCTACTTACAATTTTTGAACCAGCCAAATTATTGATAATCAATTTAATTTTTTCAAGTGCAAGGTGCACGCCTATAAATATATATAGGCGTGCACCTTGCACTTAATTTTTGTAAAGTTATTTCAGGACAAGAAATTTTACCTGATTTTTCCCTGAAAGAAAAAATAGTTGAAAATTCTTTTTTTCAGGCAAAATCAGGTTGCTATTAATCGTTTTTTAATTCCCTTTTTCTTCCTCAATAAAAAAGTTGATTTTTAATATTTGTAAAATCAATTAATATACAGCGACTTACAAAAACGATCAGAAAAAATCATATACATAGTATTATAATACTATTAAGATTCACTTTTTCGCATTTTGGAACTTTGCTCCCCATATTAAAACAATAATGATATGGAAGTAATCACAATGGAAAGCCGGGCATACAAAGACCTGAGCGAAAAAATTGACAGGATTTCAAATTTCGTCGTCAAATGCGAATCCGGTATCAAACCTCAAAGTGACGAAGAAATCTGGCTGGATAGCCAGGAAGTGGCCAACCTGTTACGCATCAGCACACGTACCTTACAACGCTTGCGTAAAGAAAAGCTGATTAGTTATTCTATTCTTCGGGGACGTTGCCTTTACAAGCTGTCTGAAATAGAACGTGGACTAAATGAACGCCTGATTACCTGTGATCCTCAAACGCTGGATGAGTTCCGCAAAAATTATTTGCTCAACAATGGTACTAAGTAAGGAAAATATATTACGAGCTACGGATAAAGGCATGGCTGTTTTCCGGCATTTTATTCCTATTCCTTTTCAAGTTGGCCGTAACTTCTTGAACCCATTGTATGCAGATAAAAACGCATCATGTAATGTGTTCTTTGACCGTAGGAATGATTGCTACCGGATGAAAGATTTCGGAAATGATGATTATTCCGGAGACTGCTTCGCTTTCGTAGGTAAACTCTGCGGATTGGATTGCAAGAATCCTGTGGAATTTATGCAAATACTCGAAAAAATCAACAATGAATTGCATCTTGGATTGGCAGACAATAAAGGGAATAAACAGACAAGCAATTTATCGAAACGTCTACCAATTTCCCCTGTTGTCACTCAACCGTCTTTTGTTCCGGTAAAAAAAGCAAGGCCATATAACATCATCCCCAAAAGTTTCTCGCAATCGGAACTTGCATGGTGGGGACAATACGGCATTACCGAAAAAACACTTCTTTCCTTTCAGGTAACTTCATTAAGCCGCTTTGAAAGTGAAAATCGAGAAGGCAAGCCTTTCTACTTCCTTTCATCCGAAAAGGAACCAATGTATGGTTACGTGAGCAAACAGCATATCAAGGTGTATCGCCCGATGTCGGAAATACGTTTCGTACAAGGCGGCAATATTCCCGAACATTTTTGTTTTGGACTGGAGCAATTGCCCACCAAAGGCGACTTGCTGTTTATTACAGGCGGAGAAAAAGATGTGATGGCACTTGCCGCTCACGGCTTTCATGCAATATGTTTCAACTCGGAAACATCGCATATCCCAACCGGTATGATTCACAAACTGTCTTACCGTTTCAAACACATTGTACTGCTGTTCGATGTTGATAAAACTGGATTGGAAAGTTCTGAAAAGCAAGCACAAGTGCTTGCTGTGTATGGAGTAAAGCGTTTGCTATTGCCACTTGCCGGAACAAAAGAAGAAAAAGACATTGCCGACTTTTTCCGTTTAGGACATACATCCGATGACTTGACAGGTCTATTCCTGCATCTGCTGGATACTTTATACAGCGAAACCATGTCGGCATTAAAATCCTGCGAAGTGGATTTCGACAATCCCCCACCGGTATCCCAAATGATTGTATCGGTCAATGACGTGCCTCTTGGTACGCAAGGGAACCTGCTTTGCGTAACAGGCGGGGAAGGAACAGGAAAAAGCAATTATGTGACTGCCCTGATTGCGGGGGCTGTCCGGCAACAAGGTACGCGAATAGACACATTGGGTGTTACCGTCAATGAAAACCCAAGGGAAAAAGCCGTGTTGTTTTACGATACGGAACAATCGGAAGTACAGCTTTACAAGAACATTAACAACCTACTCCGGCGAAGTAAACGACTCACGCTACCCGATTATTTCCATGCTTACTGTTTGACTGGTATGTCACGTAAGGAACGCTTACAGGCTATCGTCCAAAGTATGGACAGGTTTTATTATCAATATGGTGGTATTCAAATGGTGGTTATTGATGGCATTGCCGATTTGATAAAAGGAGCTAATGATGAAGCGGAAAGCATTGCCATAGTTGAAGAACTTTACCGCTTAGCAGGAATTTACAATACCTGCATCGTAACAGTGCTGCATTTTATTCCCAATGGTTTGAAACTCCGCGGACATCTCGGTAGCGAATTACAACGTAAGGCTGCCGCTATTCTTTCGATTGAGAATGACGACGATCCGGCAGTATCTGTTGTAAAAGCCCTGAAAGTACGCGATGGCAGTCCGCTTGATGTTCCACTCATGCAGTTTTCGTGGAATAAAGAATCTGGTATGCACACTTATTTGGGCGAAAAGCCGAAGGAAGCCGGCGAAAAACGTAAAGAAACCGAATTGGCAGCGGTTGCCCGCGATATATTCAGCAAAAAGCTTTTTGTTACCTATCTGGAATTGTGCGAACATATCCAGTCTGCGCTTGATGTAAAGGAGCGCACGGCTAAGAATTACATCCGGTTCATGCGGGAAAAGGAAATTATCATCAAAGACCCGTCGAATCCCAGCTATTTTATTATTGGAATAACAACATAACAAATTAATACTTATGTATATAGACAAAGAAAATTTCGAGGCATGGATGGAACGCATCATGGAGCGTTTCGACCTCATACATAGAGCATTGGAGCGCATGAACAAACAGCGGAACATGCTGGAAGGCGAACGACTGTACGACAATCAGGATGTTTGTCAGTTGCTCAACGTCAGTAAAAGGACATTGCAACGCTACCGCAGCAGCGGCGAGTTACCCTACAATACAATTTACCACAAGACGTACTACAAGGAAAGTGACCTTTATGCGTTTATCCGTGTGCATTTTGAAAAGCAGGATGTTAAAAAGAATAACAATAATTAGGAGCATGATATGAATACGAAAGAAAAGAAAAGAAAAAACATTTTCGAGGTATTGTTCGAAAAGAATATCTGTTTCGCTGTTTGTGCATCATTAAGCCGCTTTATCGGCAAAGGAATCGAGGAGTGTTCAACAGATTACACTATTATCATTAACCAGTGTGATGTGGAGTCGATAGAAGATTTTACTTTTTACCAGACGGACAATTACAAACAGGTATTTGAACGGAAGTTATCATCTGATGATTATGAATTTTTCAAGGAACATATAGACCGGTTTATTAAGGTAAAGCATAATAAACATGGACGAGTGTATGAGTTGAAAGGTAATTCATTCAAAGCTTCTTTCGACAATAACAGGAGACGAATACAGAATGTGGTTATCAAACATAACATAAACTAAAAGATACAATTATGAACTATGTTTTAATGGAAGAAAGTTTGTTCCGTTCGTTAATGGGGCGGATATTGAATCAGGTAACGGATGTAAGCTATCGGTTCTCGGAATCGGACTATTGGATGAATGGTAAGGAAGTTTGCGAGTTCTTGAATATCTCTCATGGATTATTGAATGCCTTCCGCAAGAACAACATGCTGTTCTTTTGCCGGATAAAAGACGTGTATCATTACAAGCGAGCTGAAGTGTATAAGATGAAAACAACAATGGACAAAGAGTTGGTTGATAGTGGAGCTATGCTGGGCGGATGCCGGATTATCAACACCGAGTCGGAAGCATTGAAAGTCTTTGAAGAAAATATAGATGACTTACCGATTTAAAAAATTAGCTTGCAAGGTTACGGATATTTGAGTATTTTTGCAGACGAAAATTTCTGTTATGAATTGGAAAGAAAGAGCAATTAAATGTCTGAAAGACAGTTTATACCCTATCTCTACCGAATTGAACGAGATAGATTGGAAAAGCGGTTTGTCGGAAAAAACGGAACGGTTGGCGCAACACTTGTGCGCCTTTTCCAATTTGGAAGGCGGTGGCTTCCTCGTTTTCGGTGTGAATAACGATGCAACAATGTTTTCCGTTGCAAAGGAACAAGCCGATGAAATCATTAAAACTTTGGGAAATATTGCTTTGAATAATTTGTCCCAATCTATACAAATTCAGCACAATACGACAGAATACAATGGCAATGCCTTGTTGTTTATCTATATCCCTGAACAAACGGAAAAACCTGTTTATTTACGGGGAAAAACGATTTACGACAGTTATCGTCGCTCAGCGGGGCAGACGGTAAAGATGAGTCCGCATGAAGTGAAACAGATGATTGCCGAATCACAAGGATTGTTGTTTCACGAGCAAATTGCACAGACAAAGTTAACTGCCGATGATGTTTTGAGATTGTTGGATTACGATTGTTATTTCCAACTCACAAAGCGTAATCTGCCGGAAAATAAGACAGGAATCCTTGATGCTTTAGTTGATGCGGAGTTTATTGTAAAACAAGGCGATTATTGGAACATTACTAATCTCGGAGCATTGTTGTTTGCCCGTGATTTGACTAAATTCAAAGGATTAGAATATAAGACATTACGCATCATTTTATATACAGGAAAAGGCAGAATTGAAGCGCACCCCGAATTGAATTTTAAAGAAGGTTACGCTTGCGGATTTGAGCATTTTATCCAATTTATCATGGAACGAACTTCTGTTGAAGTTATCGAAAAAGTATTCCGTGAAACAAGAGTATCGTATCCGGAAAGAACTGTACGTGAGCTACTCGCGAACTCGTTGATACATCAAGACCTGTGGCAAAGTGGAACACACACGATGGTTGAGATTTTTCCTGATCGTATAGAAATGACTAATCCAGGTACGCCGTTGGTTGATATAAACCGTTTTATTGACACACCGCCAAAATCGAGAAACGAAAAAATCGCAATCATGATGCACCTTTTCGATCTTTGTGAATTGCGAGGAAGCGGTGTTGACCGAGCGATAGAAGCAGTAGAAAAAGCCATTCTTCCCGCCCCCAAATTTATAAAAGGCGATTTTTATACTAAAGTAGTCATTTATCCGAAAAAGACTTTTGCAGAAATGACAAGAGAAGACCGGATACGCGCTTGCTATCAGCATTGTTGTCTCAAATATATGGATAACGAAAAAATGACCAATCAAAGTTTCAGAGTACGAATGGGGATTGAGGAAAAAAATTACTCTATTGTTTCTCGAATTATTAGAGAAACTATAAATACAGGCTTGATAAAAGGCTATGCCCCTGAAAATATCGTAAAAAAAGCAGTAAGTTATATTCCGTATTGGGGATAATCTTATGTGACTGAGATGTGACTGAAAAATGTCATAAGTATGTATTTTATTGTGTAAATAATTGATAATCAACACTGTTATTATGTGACTGGGATGTGACTGAAAACTCCTAACATCGCTTAATGTAAAGATTTAAATTGTTGATAATTAAACAACTAATACATGTGACCGGGATGTGACTGAATGATTTGCAAGCAAAACTTTCCTGTGCTCATGTTACAGTTGAATTATCAAAGAATAAAATAATTGAAAATAGTTAAAACATGAATTTTATTTGGTATATCATCATTGGTGCTGTTGCCGGATACACTGCCGGAAAAATTACCAAAGGTAAAGGTGGTGGATTTTGTTTGAACCTTCTTGTTGGAATCATAGGCGGTGTTTTAGGTGGATGGTTATTTGGCTTAATGGGAATTGATGTCTATGAAGGAAGCATTATCGGAAATTTGGTAATGTCGACTGTTGGCGCCATAGCATTGCTTTGTATTGTTTCTCTTTTCCAGAGAAAATAAAAATGAATAAAAAATAAGGCGGGAATTACCCGCCTTGTCGTCAAATATATAGCACTTATCGGCATGAATCAATAAGGCCACTTTACCGGCATAATTATCATATCGTATATACACATCTCATATTATCGAATCGTTTTACCATACCGTACTTGTTGAAATCGGAATTAAGATTGTTGTGAGTGGTTTTGACGAAAGGTTTTTCATGTTGATAATTTCCAAAATATCCAATCCATCTTCTAATTGGTTACGCAATATTTGTTCGCGTTTTCCTAATTCTATGTTATATATTTGTGAACCCGGAAACTCAGATAATCTTGCCTTATTTACATCGTATCGGGCATATAACTTTAACAGTTCTTTTTTAAGCTTTTCTACGTTTTTTGTTGGATTTATTCCTAAAAGAAATTGTTTTCTGATAAGAAAAACAATATAGGTAACAGCTCGTAACACATCGTCAATTAATATAAATAACGCTGTATGAATTGCTATGCTCAGTAAGATTAAAGCAAATGTTTTCATCGTATCTCCTTGCCCTGGAAATGGAAGCAGTAAATATCCAGTGTAAATCAAAATTGACGGCAACGTAATCATCACGAGCATCAATAATATTTTGACAATTTTTAAAGTGAGATTAGGTTCTCTATCGAGATATTCGTTGAGACGAATAATTGAAAAACAAATGGCCAATTCCAGAACAAAAAATATAACAATACCTGTAGTTTCCAATACTTTGCCAATCGCTATACTATCGACTGCAAATTGAAGGTAATCAATAAATAACTTGAGCGAAGCATAATCTACGAGTATAAGCATAGGCACGACTATGAATAGGACTAACATCCACCTAACTTTTTGTAAGTTAGTGTGTGAATTCCATTCATCATTATTAACCTCGAATTCAAGAAGTTTATTATCATACGCTTGTACATCCTTGACCGCCCGAATAAAATCGTTGGTCTTTTCAATAATTTTTTCTTTGATGGCGAGTAATTTCTCAACCATAATCAATACTACCTTTGTTTTCATAAAACATTATTTTTTATTTTTTGAGATTATACATATATTGTTGCGATATCTGATGAAGCGCTTCTTCGTAGGATTCGAAAAGACGATAACCTGACCCAATACCTGTTGCTGCTTTTACGTCTCGCGAATCAACATTAGATCCCACAACGTATAGATTAATAGATGAATCTAAATTCATAGAGCGACCGAATGTGTCTTTGAAATCGCTGCAGACAATTAAAAAACGCGGGCAGCCCGAAAACTCGTTGAGTAGAGTAGAAGCCCTTTTGAGTGCGAAAACAACATCGCTACGTCTCGCCGTATTACGATTGAGTTTGTCTGCTACTTTGCTGGAAAATATTGCAAGCGAAGCCTTGTTAAGCGAGTCGATAGCTGTATTGACATGGTTATAAACATTGTTATCAAACATTGTTTCGCTTTGTATCCAAGGATTTATTTTCTTGTTACTTTTGGGCGTTTCAATCAATAGTTGTGGGATATGGTTTAGCCGTATAAGTGGATCATAGCTATCCTCATTTATGTGGCCATAAGCCAGTACTACCCTCCCTGGACAAGAAGGCATCGCCTTATAAAGTACGTCGAAATCAAGGCTCTCAGGATTTAGGCGGTAAGAGCCCGTAATATCGTTCAGAATTGCAAGAGCTATTGACACCGGAGATTGAAATTGTTGTTTAGATAGAAGTTTGTCATGAGTTGCCAATTGTTCATCAGTGAAATGACCCGTTGAGGTAGGAGCATTCGTCGAGTTGTTGCCGCAAGCTATTAGAAGCCCTGTGGCTAAGATTAATAAAAGTACTTGTTTCTTCATGATTTAAAAAATTAAATTAATATATTGTTCAATAATAAATAATAACAACGACCATGTTCGCACAAAATACGATATGAAAAAACTCATTCTTCGCTGCTAATTCAACGGAATTAATTACATCTGGCATAATAGTTGTTAACCAAATTGCTTTTTGATGTGTCTGTGAACGGTAATAAAAAAAATTGCTCCATAAACATTTTTTTAAGTTTATGAAGCAAAATTATGGTATAAATTTTCTCTTTACAAATATATATGGTTGGGTATGAAGACAGTTAGGTTACATATAGGATATTTTTAGTTATAATGTTGACATTTAATACGTTAAGGATAAAATATTTTTTCGACTTCAACAATATTATCTTTAAAAAAGTCATGTTTCATTTTATCTTTCATTTTTTCATAATACGACTGAAGAAATTCCCGTTCATACTTAGTGCAAATCTCAATAATATCTTTGTAGCCACGTCCAATTGGAGCTATAGGAAAAGTATCATTATCGCCTCCTTTCTTTGCAATCATGCCACCATACACATTACCAAAAGGTTTTTTTGTATAATCCTCACTACATAATGTTTCATATACAAACAGACATTTGCCTATTTCTTTATGAGCTTCATCACTAACTCCTCCTTTTGCCTGAGCGCAAAAATAATATATCATTTTTGCAGGTAGATTAAATAATATATATGCAGATAAAAAGATAAGCCGCAATATCAGTTTTTTTTTGAAATCCTTTAAAGCGTCATCTCTATTCTTTTCTATTCTACAACACACTTTAGATATTTTATATCTATGTAGGTAACTTCTTAATCCACTACAATCTCTCATTAAATCTGTCAATGCCGACGATACCTCTCCTTTATTTGGAATAATGTAATCTTGTAATTCAATGCCTTTAATTAATAATTCAAATAAACTATCAAGAAAACTTTCTGCCTCTCCTGTAATATTTCGGATTTCGTTAAAGTGATCTACATATAAAAGAAGGTAGTAATTCTTTAGAGAGCTTGGATATTTTTCGCTGTCATGTATATTAAGTAATCTCTCCTTTGTAATTTTTGGGTAATAATCATCTATGAGACTATTTTCCAATGCTAATTCTTTTAATCTATATGGTTCTTTTTTATAATAAAAGAAATAATTTTCAAGAGTAGCAGACTCCTTTTTAGTCGTTACTATTATGTCATCCCATTTATTTTCTTTAATTGAATTTAGCAACTTTTCTTTTGCAGTACTATCGAAAATAATTTCCTCTACTTTTTTAGACGTCCATCTTTCTATTGCTGAATTTATCTTTTTTACAGTTCTTTTTTTTCCCTCTGGAGTAAGATCTTTGTCTATTCTAATGTGATTAGACCTCTGAAATTCAATATCGTCCTCTCTGCCACAGTTTTTTGAACAAAATAGAATTTCACAAAAAGGATTATGCGCTTCTACTTTTTTACGTGCTAAATTACCTCCAGCTTCTATCGGATTTTGTCCATACTCAAATTGAAAACAATAATCTATAATGGCAAGTTCAATTTTTTTGCCTTCATTTTCAATCTCTTTTATTATCATATCAAGCGTAGAAGTGTCTTCCAACCTCGTTTTTGTTTCAATACACGAACATGTACGAATATCAAAATATGAATCAAATCCTGTTTCTATAATCCTTTCACGGACATCTTCGATTTCCGCCAATTCATCATCAATAATTAGAATAATGTGTTTCATATTATTTTTGGATTAATTTGTATAGTAGTTTTGAAAATATTATCTTCAATCTGTTTGGAAATTTTAAAATCAAGTGCTTCTGCGATACAATCAATGATTTTTAATCCTAATCCATCAGGTTTTTTACACTTTTCTTTAAAATCTTTTTGAAGAATGTTACATGTATTAGTGACTCTTATTTCATCTTTTGCTATAAACACCCTTATATCAATGTTTTCAAATCGAGAATGTTTTATAGCATTAACAAAAATCTCATGGAATAAATGTTCAAATAATTCTTTATTATAGACAATAGACTCCAAACAATCTTCATGTTTTTGGATTATTATTAAATTTTTGTTTCTTGCTAAATTAGATATATTATTTCTATTTATTTCACTTACAATCATAAAGCTTCGTTTTAAGAAATCGTCAACAGTACAAATATCTTGAATCATATTGGCCGTATTTTCAATAGATTTCTGTATATCAATCTGTTCTGACTCAGATTTGTCGATGATATTACTTATATTGTTGAAGTTCTTAGCAACTTTTAATCCACATTGTAAATAGCTAATTATTGAAATCAATTCTTTTTGATCAATCTTTTCTAAATATTTTATAAAAAAATTGTAGTATCGCTTTTGGGTATGTTCTAAATATTCAAAATCTTTTTGATGAGTTTCTTTTTGCGTCTTGCCTTTTATGTCATTTTCTGCTATTGTTTTACTTTCAAGCAATTTCAAGTTGTTATATATGTCTTCAATCCATACGGCTATATAAAATAACAAATCAGATGGTAATTCGTGACTGGTTAATAACATCGTTGAGCCCAGATCTTCTTTCACGGAAAATCCTTCATGATACAAGGTATACCAGTTGCTAAAAAAGATGTCTCTATACTTCGACTTCGGGTCGTTTTTAAGTCGTTGCTTTTCTTTCTCTATTTTATCGAAAAAATCAAACTTGTCTTCCAAATCTAATAAATCTTTATCTTTTAATAGCTTATGTAATTTGCTTTTGAACCGCCTCTTATTTGCCTCATCCCTAAAAATACTTCCATCACTTAAAGTTTCAGCAATCCAATAGGTGTACAGATGTGTTTGTATATCAATGATTTTTCGTTGATAA
This sequence comes from Dysgonamonadaceae bacterium, assembly GCA_031253625.1. Classification (GTDB taxonomy): domain Bacteria; phylum Bacteroidota; class Bacteroidia; order Bacteroidales; family Azobacteroidaceae; genus JAIRVZ01. Next base: position 38,829 of record JAIRVZ010000056.1, on the reverse strand, counting down.
TTCTTACAATAATTTCTCAACTCTCTATTTGAGAAATTCTTTTCTTTTAACTCTTCTTCAATAGGGAAAACATTAAACGGCCATCTCCAGCGGTATTGCGCCTTGTCTATACATTTATTATGTTTATTGATAAAGCCATCTAATATTTTTTTTACTTCCTGACCACTTTTATGTAGGTTTTGTTCCTTAATCCTAATGTGGAAAGTGTGCCTTGAATCCTCATGTGTGGAATTGGAATTTGTTGAAACATGTAATGCTTTAAAAATATTCCCATTTTCACTGACTCTTCCATTTTTGTAAGGTATTCTTAGTCTTAAATAATGTCTTCCGTTCTCATTCTTTTGATTTAACCTAAAATAATGGGTACTGCCCGGAAAATACTTACATTTATTAAAAGTATTAGAGTTTAATACTTGATCATAAGATAAGGTTGTTGGACAGTCTCTAAATTCTTCTCCATTACTGTCCCATCCAATTCCTGTGTAATAGCGTTGTTGAGGATTTTCCATATCGGTTTCTGCTCCCCAAATAAAGACTCTTTTGTTTGTCAGGGTTATATAACCCGGCCAAAAATAGAATTTAAAGTTGTTAATGTTTTTCTTTTCCTCTTTAAGATATTTGATTATAAATTGGTATAATACCATGCCCATTTTTTCCAGTATTTGTTTTCTAATCACTTCAAAATTAGGATTGAATATTTTAACCCTTTTTTCTAACCCTTTTTCATAAATATTTGCTATTGACTTATTGATTTCCTCTTTTTCAAGATAGAGGAAGTTGAGAGAGTTCTTATGTGGAGGTATATTTTTAACCATATATCGAAAGTATGATTGCTACAAAAATTAGTAAAGTCGAAATAACCAAATAGAGGTTAATTTCTTTCCGTTTCCCATTAAACAGCAATCCTAAAATATAGAATAAGAATCCGACTGCCAGGGCTTTGTCTAATGAAAACGTAAGAAAAGTAACAATTATCATACACAAAACGGAAATAATTTCAATGCTATTCCAATTCTTTATTTCAGAAATTTTTGGAAACATTTTTAATCCAATCATCAAAAGTGCTCCGGTAGTTGCTTCTACCGGTACAAGATTAACAATAGGCGCCAATGGTATGAACAAAAACATGAGTAAGGCACAAATAATGGCAGTTAATCCACTTCTACCACCGACAGAAATGCCGGCAGCACTTTCTACATAAACAGTAACGCTTGTAGTTCCTAATGTCGCTCCCGCCATTGAGGCTACTCCATCTACCGTTAAAGCCTCTTTCATCTTAGGCATATTCCCTTTTGAATCAAGCATAGTAGTTCCTCTGGTAAATCCCAAGAATTTTGCAACACTTCCGTAAAAATCTATTACAAATAAAATTATAAGCGCCGAAAGTAGTTTAGGCTCAAAAATAGCGCTAAAATCTAATTGCATGATGGCGCCAAACATTTCTCTGGAAATGACTACTTTTTCTCTGCTTGAAATGTCTAAACCTATTAAATGGGCAAATATTGCCGCTCCAATAATACTTATCAGAATGAACACTTTCAACTTAAACTTATCCAATAGAACGACTAATGCCAGTCCAACCAGAAATACATAAAACGGTTTAGTAAATGGACTTGAAAAATCATGAATTGAGATACCATCATAAACAATCAAACCAGAAATTTTCAAGGCGATAAGCATTAAAAAAACGCCTACCGAAGCCGACAATCCTGTTTTCAATTTTTCCGGTATTGCATGAATAATTTTTTCTCTTATTTTTGTCAATGTGAAAATCATAAACAATACGCCTGACCAGAAAACAATACCTAAACTACTTTGCCATGAAAATCCCAAAGTGAGAATGACATAATACACGACGTAAGAATTCATTTCAAGTCCGGGAGCAAGAGCAAACGGCTTCTTTGCCCAAAAACCCATAAACAAAGTTGCTAAGGCAGATGTAATGACTGTTGCAAACAAAACAGCGCTTTTATTCATGCCCCCTTCGCTCAATATAGCCGGATTAACGACAAAAATATAAGATAATGCCAAAAATGTTGATAATCCAGCAATTATTTCTGTCCGAATATTTGTTTTAAGTTCTTTAAGCTCAAAAAATGAATAGATTCGTTTCACTTTATTTTTTTAATGTATAGATTACAAAATCATTGATTGCCTTTTCTTTAAATACATATTCGGGTGTAAACGAAATTTCCTTTATTAGAAAACCTGCTTCTTCGAATATCTTACTATACCACTCCAAAGGTCTGTGTTTCTCCGGAACAATATATCCTCCTTCTTTCTTTTCTTTTAAATACTCATGATTCTCCTCATAATTAATATTACCGGAATGTCTTATGTCTAATTTTGACTCATGAACATTATATATTTTAGGATTACAAAAACCAACAAATGCGCTCCCTTCTTTATGTAAAGCATTGTATATGTCTTTTGTAATGTCTACTACTTCATCGTCTTCAACTATACACACAACAAGGTTACATAAAGCAAAATCATAGGTATTTTGAGGAATATTATTTTTATCAGGCATGATATTTTTACTTGACAATCTATTGTTCGCCATTTTGAGAATACGCTCATTATTATCATAAATATCGACATTAGCTCCAAGGTCTTTTAAAGCCTTTGCGATTACGCCAGGGCCGCCGCCATAATCTAAAATTCGTTTATTCTTAACATCCCCTATCAACTGTATAATGCAATCATCGTAAGTTGATGTCTTTATTACTTCATTTTCAAGATCTTTGTATACTCGATCCCATTCGTTTTTTTCTACTACTATTCTACTTGACATATTGTTTCTATACTTCTGTTCCCACAATGTATTGCAGGCTATTAATAAAATTCCGCAAGCGATCGCTTTGCGGATTCGTTAAAATTTGATTTGACCCTTTTTCCACGATGCTCCCCTTATCTAAAAATATAACTTGATCAGCTGCTTTTCGTGCAAATGGAATATAGTGAGTGATTATTAGAATGCTCGTCCCTGTTTTTTTTATTGTATCGCAATATTTTAGAACGTTCACTGTTTGTTCGGGGTCGAGCGCCGCTGTTATCTCATCTAATAATAAGTATTTACAATCTTGCATTAAAGCCCTAACCAAAGCAACTCTTTGTTCTTCTCCCCTGGAACTTTCATTTGGATAATTATTAATAAAATGCTCCATCTGGAATAATTCTATGAAAAAATCCAGCTTCTTTTTTTGTTCAGCAGTGATATTTTTTAACGGATTGATGATATTTTTATAGTTTGTCCAATGGGGTAACAAATGCAAGTCTTGAAAAACAATACCTACTTTTTGTCTATCCCGTTCTCCCTTTTGAAAATGTTTTCTTATTTTTTCTTTCGAATGATATGGAAACTCATATTTATCATCATCAATTGTAATACTTCCAGTTGAAGGTTGAATTAACAAAGCCAAACTCTTAAGAAGTGTCGATTTTCCACTCCCAGAAGGGCCTATTAAAACAGTAATAGTACCCTCCTCCAATTCCAGAGAAATGTCGTTCAGTATTGTTTTTCGAGATTCCCCATTTCCTAATTCAACAGAAATATTATCGGCTTTTATCATTTTGACTATATTTTTGAAAGATTACGGGAATACCTTTTCTTTAACCAACTGGCAAAACCAGCAATAGGCAGACTAATAATTAAAAAGAATATTGCTAAGATTGAAAACACTTCCACTGGCCTATAAACTTCAGAGTTTACACGTAATGCTATTCTAAAAATCTCATCAACAGCAATAAATGATCCAAATAATGTAGAGTGGAGCATTACTATTTCTGTAATTAATACGCTTGGTATTATTTGTCGCAGGATTAAGGGTATTTGTATCTTCCAAGTAATCTCACGGGAACTAAATCCCATAACTTCTGCTGAAACTATGTACTGTTCCGGAAAAGTAGATAACGCATTTCTAACCAGATCCGCGATTAAAAAAGTGTTTATAACGGAAAGAGCAAAAACGGTGCTATAAAATCCATCTATTACGACATTAAATATTCTTTGCGCCGGATAGTGTAACCAAAAAAGAAAAACTAATGCAGGAATACCCCCAAGAATAAAGGAAATTGTTCTCGAGGGTATTCCTATAAATCGTTTGTATTTTGCGCCTAATATCCCTAATAATCCACCGACAATGAGACCAATTATCCATACTAAAATCGCTATTTTAATAGTCACTCCTGCTCCTATTAAAAATTCGTCTTTATATTTTGATAAGATTTCAAATACATTCATAATAAGTCACATATTCAGCAAATTTACAGTAGTTAATGCCGTATTTCTAAAAAACACCATTTTTATTCAAATGGCTTGAATTGATTGGCACTTCTATAGAACAAGTGTGGAGCTGGTTCATACTTTGAAATAATTTTATCTACATATCCACTATTGATTAAGTCTTGAATAGCAACATTAAGCATTTGCTGTAATTGAAATTCATTTTTCTTAAACATATAACAATTGCCAAATAATCTGATCGGGTTTGATTCTGCAATGTTTTTTATTGTTCCAGGATTGTTTCTCAAATATTCATAAGCGTAATATGGCTCTGTAAAAACGACATCACACTTGTTTGATGCTAAATCAAGAAATTTTTGAGATATTTCCGTTACTTGAGTACTTGAAACTCTTTTCGCATTTGGAAAATCTGTTCGAGCAATTAAATCTGCTGTTTCGCCATCAATGGTGCCAATACGAACATTAGGATTATTGATTAAATCGAAATTTGACGTAAAACGATTCTCATTAGCACGTACAAATACTCCAATACCGCTGAAGTAGACGGGAATTGTCATTGTGGTCAACTTGCCTCTTGTAGGGTTTGCCCATACGGGAGATCCCACGATATCATATCTGTCTGTTTCCAAGCCTTCTATTTGGGATGCCCAGCCTACTTCTTCTGTCCATTCGAGTTTTAGCCCAAGATTATCACATGCTTTTTGTAAAACGTCTACAAAAATTCCAGACATATTTCCTGTCTTAGTGTCTTTCATGCAAGCTGGTGGGTAAGTTAAGAAACAAGCTTTAAGAGTGCCCGACTTGATAACCCGATCATAAACAGCAGTGTTACTGTTTTTGCTTTCTGACGTTGTTTGATTACAGCTGAATAATGTAAAAACGAGTGTCATTGTAATCAGTGAAATAAAATACCTCTTCATAATCATTTATTTTAATTTATTTTTTGAATCAAATTCACTACAAAGATATTAGTTAGAAAAGTTATTTCCAGTTATTTTTTCAATCTTTCAGTTTCTTCTTGCAATTTCTCTATTTCTTTATTATTTTGTCTTGCAAGAATATTATTAAGCTTTTGAAAATAATAAAAAGCGACTAAGCAAAGATGAAAAACCGACCAAGTACAAACGAAGTAGGCGACTTACCTTATCTTAAATTGGGAAAATATAGTAATCTGGTAACAAATTGAGACATAGTGATTCAAATCGTATTGTGTTTACCGGTTTCTTACCCTAAAAATCAATTCCACAATACTGCAAAGCTTCTTTATAAGTAACCCCATTATTTGTCATCTGCATGAAATGATAATAAATTTTGGGCTTATGACTTTTGAGAAAGTAAAAACGGTTATCATTTTGTATATGGCAACCGAAGCCACAAAACATACAGCCCGTTCGACGAATACCCATGTCGTAAATGGGGCTGTACGGAAGATTGAATTTTTGGATATAAGCCCAAATATCATTATCCGTCCAAATGGATAGCGGATAGCTTGCTATCATTCTCGATTCAAAAGAGTTACAGCCATGTTTGAGCCACTTTTGAAATCGTAAACGACTCTCACACGCCATTGTTCCAATGATTGGATACAAACCTGTTTCTTTGTGAAACTTTTCAAAAGGTTTCTTTTTCAGATAGTCGCAGCACTTTTCTGATACATCAAATGGAGCCTGTATTAAAAATTTCCACCGTTCGGAAATTTTTCCTATACCCTTTTCCCCACCATAAAGACGGATGTGTAATAGCTTTTCACTTTTGGTATGCTTGGCTTGGTTAATATAACGGCTCTGTTCCTTACTTATCAGCGGGAAACCGTATTTATCAATAATTTGCCGGATATTCACATTGGGATGGATGATTGTCAGATTATCCGTTTGCCGGACAAATTTCACGACTTCTGGATATTCGTTGCCTGTATTGCAAAAGACAGCCGGAACGGTTTTATCTATAAACCGACGGATAATATCCAGCATTACTCCCGAATCTTTACCTCCGGATACCGAACAGTATATTTTGTCGTTTACTTTTGCGGAAAAAGCAGATACCACACTTACAACATGGTCAATCTTCTGTTCCAATGTCCAACCTTGACGGTATTTCAATTCTTCATATGTCATCATATTTTTATGCCTTTGGATTGGTTTTCATTATGATACTTTGGAACAGAAGCTATAATCAGTCGGTCGCCCATCACTTCCTTTGCTTGCTGTAATCTTTCTTCTGTTGAATAAGATTGTGGTACATTATTGCTAATATTTTCGTCCGGTTTATCCTCGTTTTGGTCAATTGGTTTAAGCGAAAGCTGAATCTGCCGTTCAAGGTTGCCCAACTCGATCTTTAATCCTTTTAATTCATCCTCTTTGCGCCAAACGGCTTCGACTACTTCTTTCAACACCGGAATATCTTTCGATATTTTCTCGTTGTCCGTCTTGTATTTCTCCAACAGGCGGGGCATGGTGTCTAAAGCATGGATAAAATTCTGTGCGGCAGTTTTCGGGTCGGAAGCTATTAACCCGTTATTGTAATTGTACAGGATATCGCCTTCTCCTTTAATGAAGAAGCGGTTTTGTAGCATATCGAATCCGTCTTTCATTGTGGCTTCGGTTTTAACAATCAATGTAAAGCCATACAGCGTGCCGACAGGCTCATGTGCCCCGTGTGTGCGGGCTTGGGCATTTATTTCGTTCAACTTATTGCCAACGGATATGGGGTCGGTCGGAGAAAATCCATCTAATCGCACAGGATTGAGCCGTGTGCCGTCCTGCGCTGTCTGCACACGGGAAGTGAAAGCCTCCATGTCTTTGGTAATACCGGTAATCGTGGTGTTATTTTTTTCGACTTTCTGTAAAATACTCTCCAGTTTGTAACGCGACGACGATTTGCCGCGAATGAATGCTTGCCGCTCGCTTTCCAGTGCCGCAATTTTCTTTTCCAAACGGGCTTTTTCCAGTAATTCGGTATTCCCTGAAAGAATAGCCACATATTCCGAAAAATTCATACCTCCCTTTTCGTCCATGCTTCCTTCATCAATAGTGCGACTACCAAGAGAGTTGGTTTTAAGTTGCCGGATAAATAGCTGCTTATTATGAAGTAATCCGAATTTATAGGCATCAAGTGATTTTTCGACGGCATACAAAATGACATCGACTTTATTGTCCGCATACAATTTGGCAACAAGATTACCCTTACGAATACCCCGTCCGTCGCGCTGTTCCAAATCCGACGGACGCCAGGGACAATCCAAGTGATGAATAGCAACGCAGTGTTTCTGAGCATTAACACCTGTTCCCAGCATTTCGGTACTGCCAAAAAGAACGCGAATCCTGCCTTCATTCATATTATCAATCATTGCTTTACGTGCTTTTTCAGTTTTGCACTCCTGAATGAAGCGTATTTCGTGTGCAGGTATCTTGTGGTCTTCAACCAGTTTGCGTTTTATCTCACTGTATGGATTCCATTCGCCCGGTTTGTAAGTTCCCAAATCTGAAAAAACAAACTGTGTGGCTTTATGTTCTTTAAATTTTTGATAATAATCTGAAATCATGCGGGCAACATGACTGGCTTTGTTGTCGATATGGTCGTCATAACGGTTGGGATCTATCATGCGCATATCGAGCGACATTTTCCGCGCATAATCGGTAGCGATAAGCATTTTGGCTGTTTTCTCGCTATCGGAGAGCGGTTCACGAAACAGCAGGGTAGCATCGCCGTTTTTGGCAAAGGCGACTAACCGTTCGATAAAGTCCACCTGGTCGGGTGTGGGTGGTATGTTATGTAGAATTTCGTTCTTAACAGGGCGATCTATGCCTATATCCTTTGCTGTACGGAAGTCCGTTATTTCGGCATAAAAGGCTGCCAGTTCAGGAACTTTAATAAAATACCGGAACCGTTCTTTCTGTACAATTTCGTTTGTTACGGAGAATTCGTAATCCCTATTCTTTTTAGCGAAAATAGCCGCCCAGGCATCAAAAGTTGTGATGTTTTGCCGCTCAAGTTCGTTTGGGCGTAAATATTTGAAAAGCAGATATAATTCCGTTAAAGAATTACTTACTGTTGTGCCTGAAAGGAATGTTGCCCCCAAATCTTTTCCTGTTCGTTCCTGAATGGTACGCAAGGCAAACAACATATTGAGCGCCCGCTGTGAACCTTCCGCATTGCCCAGTCCCGCCACACGGTCATGTCGGGTAGTAAAAGTCAGATTTTTGAATTTATGCGATTCATCAACAAACAAGTGGTCGATACCCATCAGGCGAAAATCCGTTGTGTCGTCTTTGCGGTTGTCTATTTGATAGGTAATGTTCTTCAATTTGGCCTCCAAGTTTTGTTGCCGCTTGATGCAACCCTTCAACATAGCCCGTGAGACTTCCTCCCCCTGCTGTCGCAAGACATCAAGATTTTCTTCCACACTGTCTAATTCTTTTTGAAGGATGTCGCGTTGTATTTCCGGGGAATGAGGTATCATGGAGAACTGTTCGTGTGTGAGGATAACGGCATCCCAGTTGTTGTTCTTTATCTCGTTAAAAAACTTCATCCGGTTGGCAGGCGTGAAATCTTCTTTTTGGGGATAGTACACGCGAGCGTTCGGATAGGCTGTGCAAAAAGTCAGGGCAATCTCGTGGATATTGGCTTTTAATCCTGTTATCATTGGCTTGTTGGCCAATCCAAGGCGTTTCATTTCCATTGCCGCACAGCACATAATCAACGTTTTTCCACCGCCAACCTCATGGTCGCAGATGCCTCCGCCATTGAGTTTAAGCATCCAGACGGCATCTTTTTGACTTTTGTACAGATCGTCGATACCCAATCCTTTCAAATCCAATCCGGGAAAGTTTTGATGCGTTCCATCGTATGCAGGGCGCACAAAACAGTTAAAAGTACGATTATACAAGTCAGCGAGCCGATCTTTAAATTCAGGCGACTGTTCTCTCAACCAGGCGGAAAAACCATCCCGCATTTCGTCGATTTTAGAGTTGGCTAATTGGATGGCGTCGGCATCACGTATCCGTACTTCCTTGCCCTCCACCATGATTTTTTTGGTAATATCGGGAGATGTATTGTGCAGGGCGTGTTTCATCAATGCCACGCCGTCAAAAGTGCGACTCTGGGATTTAACGGCATACTGGTTGTAGATTTTGGCATTACGACTGGAGGCCGATATACCGTATTCATCGCTACTTTGTGTATAATGGATACTTACATTTGTTTCAAACAGATGTGAAGCGTATTTTTCATAAATGTCAGTGGGTAACCATCGTTCGCCGAAATTAAAGTCAAGGTCATCGAAGGCTATCGGTTTGGGTGTCGCTTCCCGCAAAGCATCAAGCGATACGTGAGCAGCTTCATGATTGGGATTACGTTCCAGAAAACGTTCTACTTCATCTGCTTTGGAAATGACATTACCGGCAATGAACTTGTCAGCAACTTCATAGCCACCTATTAGAGGATTGAAATATATGCTGCTTTTAAGTTCCTCCAGCAAACTTTCCGGCTCGCTTCCCGTAAGTGAAGACATATATTCGAGATTAACGCCGGCATATTTGTTAAGCGATGCTGTCAGCGCTTCGTGAGCATTATCGGCAAGGATTATTTCGTCGGGATTGAAAGCTACGGGGCGGTTAAAAATATCGGCTTTAACCGCGTTACCTTGTGTGTAACGTTCAAGAGAAAGAATTTCCCGCCCACCTGCATCCATTTTTATCAGGTCAAGGTTTTTGGCATCATTCAAAAGTCCGAAATGTGCTGTAAAGTCATCATAAAGGCGGTTAAGCATTTCACGTAATGCAGGATTGGGTTGCAAACGGTCGGCTTCGTTGAGGTACAGATGATGATAAGTATCACGTATTTCTATGTAGAGCGATGCGCGTTGCCTTTGGCCAGTCGCCAATTCCAACGGATGAAATGTTGGTTGCAAGCCATCTATATTACGCAAATAACCGATACGGTTGTCTTCACTTGATACGAGCGAACCTTCACGATAATGCTTCAGCAATTCGGCTGTGAAAGGAACAGGTTTAAGGCGTTCCTGCCGTTCCGCTTCCCTGCGTTTAGCTTCCGCTTCCTGATCAAGCTTATTTTTATGCAGTTCCTCTCCAAAATCTAATACAGTTTGGCGAGGGTCTTCTTTTCTTTTATTTCCTTTCTTTTGTTTTGGACGATTTATTTGACTGCGTTCCGCTTCGGAGAAGCCAAACAGGTCGTATAATGTAATAAGCGGCTCTTGGGTAATGGAAAGCGGTTTACTCCTGTCTTCTTCCTGTTTTTCGCGTTCTTTTTCCACCGCTTCATATTCCTGCCAGTCCGGTTCACGCTCAAAATACACTTGATCCATGTAATTTTCAAAAGCATCTAACTCTTCTTTTTGTCTTTTACTTTCTCGTTCTTTCTCAATAGTCTCATATTCTCGCCAATCCGGTTCGAGTTCATAATACTCCTCATCCATGTAATTTTCAAAATGCAATAAATCCTGTTCATCGTCGGATAGCTGATATTCTGATTTATTGAGAAGGTCTATTTGTGATACTTGCCGATCTTGTGCTGTAAGTTGAGAATGTTCGGGAAAGTCTGGTTTCAGGCTGGATATTGTAACAGTATTATTCAAATACAATTCCTTGTCCAAATAATTTGAAAAATCATTGACAAGCATGTCTTTTAAATCTTTTGTCATATCCGTAACACCTCCTTCATGCAGGAAAACCAGCGCCGGTTTTCCATAGGGGTCTGTATCGACTTTTGATGTGGTATGTACCACACGGTCGAAATCTTGGAAGATATTATTCACGGAAATGCCATTGGATAGGCGGCGTGATTCGATAAAATCGCGTTGCCTTTGAGAAAGATTAGTGTTTTTGCTATTACGCTGCAATACTATCAAATCACTACCGACATCGGTTCCTGCATGATCGGAAAAGAGGTTGTTAGGCAGACGAACGGCGGAAACCAAATTGCAATGCTGCATCAGCCATTCACGTATGGGGCGGTTTTGTTCGGCATTGAGCACTCCCTGTGAAGTGATAAACGCCACAATGCCGCCTTCGTGTACCATATCGACCGATTTTAGGAAAAAATAATTGTGCACACTGCGGGTTGCCGTGCGTCGTGCCGGATCTTCGTGCGTAGTAAAAAACGGGTCATACACGGCTACATCGCCAAAGGGAATATTTGAAGCAACCAGGTCGTAATGTCCTGCATAACGGTTTTCAATATTTTCAAAACCCTCTATCCGCACCTTGTCCTGCGGATGAAGGTGCGAGAGAATTTTCCCCGTCAATAAATCTTTTTCAAAGCAGGTTGTTTCAACGGTGGGGTATGTTTTTTGGAATGCATCTACAAATGCACCATTTCCCGCTGAAGGTTCAAGGAAACGAACGGGAGTGATACCGTTATTCTTTAGTGTATCCGAAATAACCTGTATTACTTCCGGTGGAGTGTAAAAAGCCGTCAGGATGGAGTTTTTCAATGAGCCGATATAACATTTGTACTGCGTTTCATCTTTGGAATTTTCCCGTAACACCTCATGCAGTTCTTCAACCATCGGCTTAAGTTCGAGGTCGGATTTTGTCCAGTGACGTTCATCGCCGGGATGTCCGACAGGATTCAGAACGGCTTTAATACCGCCGAATCCTGCGTATTTCCCCAGAATAACCCGTTCTTCAGGGGTAGCCATACGATTTTCCCTATCCATGAGGAAAACGGTTTTTATCGCATCTATGTTTTCCCGGAGATGTACACGTCTATTGAATGCCATTTTCAAGCAGGATTTGGACGGCGCCCGTCAGTTCGGTATAAAACAAATCGTACTCCGGTGTAGAATCAAAATCATCCAAAAGGTTGTACTTGCCAAAAACCTCGTCTATCTTTGGCATTATTTCCAAAGCTCGCAATCTTGCCATTTCGGGTAGTATCTCATCTGAAAACTCGCTGCAAAGTACATTAACAAGGGTATTATATGGAGAAAACAGCAAGCCCGCATAGAGAACTTCATCGGCCAGTTCGCCTGCCCTGTCGTGGGTCTCTCCGTTTTTGACGGCTGCGCTGTATGCTTCAGCGGCAGCATCTCCACGAGTAGCGATAAAGGCATCGTTGGCAACTAATCCTGGATGGCTGTCATGCAAATAGGATAAGAGGGAGAGCCGGAAGTAGGATAGTTCTTGCGACATAATCAATCCTTATTTACGTTTTTTACTGCTTTTAGGAAATTCGAAAGTGGTCTTGAATTCGTTGTCAAATACAATGGAAGCATCAAAGACCTTTCCTAATTTGCCTTTGAATCCTTTGATGAGACCGGTACTGCCTTTCTCTATTAGGCAGGCAAGTTGGATATCGCTCAGTTCCTTGCCTGCTATTGTTCTAAAAATGACCAGTCCGCAGTTTTCATCCTTGCATTTGGCAACTTTGGGATAAAAGACCACTTTCCCCGACTTGCATTTGGGACAAGCGTGAGAAATGCGGTTGTTCGAGTTTTCGACCTTTGCATCCAGGAGTTCAGAAGTGATTTGAGCGGAATAAACTTCGATACCACGACGGAAAGTGTCGGCGTTCATTTCTCCCGAGCCGATTTTTGAAAGGGCGGCTTCCCATCCGCCGGTCATTGAAACATCAGCAATTTTCTTGTCTTTTACTGCTAAATAAACAACCAAACCTTTATTTGTTGGCACAAGAGATTTCTTTTCCCGTTGGATATATTCGCGGGCAAAAAGGGTTTCAATGATTGCTGCGCGGGTAGCAGGTGTTCCGATACCGGATTCCTTTATTGCTTCACGTTCAGCTTCATTTTCAATATCTTTACCGCAAGACTCCATAGCTGCTAAAAGCGAGCCTTCGGTGTGCAACGGCTTGGGTTTTGTTTGTTTCTCAAGCAATTCTATTGAAGAAAAAGGTATGTCCTCGCCTTCCTCTAATTTGGGAAGTTTATAATACCCTTCTTTTTCGTTGTAGCCGGCTACCGTTTCAGGGCCAAAAACCTGTTTCCAGCCGATTTGAAAAATGGATGAACCTTTTGCCTCAAAAACAGTACCGGCAGCAATCAATTCTACTCTTGTAGTTTTCTTAACACTTTTGCTTGAAAAAGATTCCAACATACGTCCTACAATCATGTCATAAATGATTTGCTCGTCGAGAGAGAGATTTTTAGCTTCATTTTCAGTTACAATCATAGCATGATGGTCGGTTATTTTCGTATCGTCCACACTGCGGATACTTGGAATCATATTCCCCATTTTCAGGGCATAAATACCAAAAATCGGATGTATGGATAAATTGGAAATAAGATGAGGAATATCCTCGAAGACATCTGTCGGGATATAGCGTGAAGATGTCCGGGGATAAGTAATCAATTTGGCTTCGTACAGCTTTTGAGCGATGGATAAAGTTTTATCCGCTGAAAAACTATGCTTTGTATTAGCTTCTTTTTGAAGGGTTGTTAAATCATACAATAAAGGTGGTTCTTCCGTTACGTCCTTTTTCTCAATTTTACGAACAGTCAGAGAATTTACTGGTTTAACCGCTTCCAATTTTTGCAAACCGGTTTCTTTCCTTTCATATTTGTCAATCGAGATGGCAGAAAAACCAATTCCTGATTTTTCGATTTCTACTTTCAGCTGGAAATAAGTACTTGGAACAAATTCCTTATTTTCCAGATACCTTTTGCAAATCATGGCTAATGTGGGTGTTTGCACCCGTCCAAGCGACCAGACGCCACTCCCGGCAGTGATGCTCAACGCTTGTGAAGCATTGATGCCAATCAACCAATCCGCCTCGCTTCTTGCCTTGGCGGACTGATAGAGATTATCATACTCTCCGCCTGGTCTCAGGTTTTGTAAGCCTTCTTTGATTGCCCTGTCTGTCAAGCTGCTTATCCAAAGGCGTTCAAAGGGTTTCCGGCAGTTAAGGTAGGAATAAATATACCTGAAAATCAACTCTCCTTCGCGTCCGGCGTCGGTGGCGACAATGATTTTATCGCATCCATCAAACACACCCCGGATGATTTTCAGTTGTTTGAGTGCGCCTGCATCGGGCTTATATTGTTTACCGTCATTAATTTGACGAGGCTTCAGGATAAAATCTGTTGGAATTATCGGTAGATTTTCCCTGACAAAACCTGTAAATCCATAATCTTCGGGCATGGCAGGGCACACAAGATGCCCTAACGCCCATGTAACCATATAATTGTTACCCTGTAAAAAACCGTCTTCCTTTCGGGAAGCGCCCACGATGGCTGCAATTTCGCGAGCTACCGAGGGCTTTTCTGCAATAATGGCTATCATAGCTTGTTATATTTTAACTCCTTGTTTTTTATCAACCTTCTTTCGATTGTTTTCGCCGCCTTGCTTCTGCTCATTGTCGGGATTAAACCTGTAAAACTTTAGTTTTCCTTCCTCGTGATTTACTTTCACGTAGGCGTTAAAAGGTTTGTCTTGACCTTCTTTTATCATACCCTTGACATAAATGGTTTTGTCTGCCTTAAGTTCGTTTCGCTGTTTTTCCGTCAATTCAACTCCCAGTAACTTTTCAGGGATGCGTACCTGCTTTTGCTCACTACTTGGCTTTTGCTCCTGCTTGTTTTCCTGGCTGTAACGGTTACGATCCAGACCATCATACTTAAAGTCAAAACTGCCTTTGGAAGCGTTGAACTGTATGTATGCGTCGAATTTTTTTGGGTCTTCCGTATCGCGGCTGTTTTTTGTAACCATGCCTTCGACAAGTACTTGTTTCCCTTCCTTAAGGTCTTTTATCTGTTCCGGAGAGAATTCTACGCCTTTGAGCGACTGCGGGATATTGAGTTTATCAACCGGTACAGCTTCAAGGCGGTTAGTAAGTTTATCGAGCGAAACCAAGGCAAGGATTTTTTCTCCTTCAGTGGGTTCAAGTTCAATTACTCGCCCGGCATTGCCGCTTTGTTTGAGGTTTTCCTTATCTTCATCCGAAAGGATTGCACCAAGGAAAGGCTTATCCAGTTCGGGAGATTTGAGATAAGGGTGGGGCTGAAAATTATACGTGCCATCGGGCATTTCCTTCAGGGAAAGCCGTGCATGAGTATCGAAACTGACTCCTTCAATGGTAAAAGAGAGGTAATTCAATGCAGGCGATTTATGCCCGTAGAGCATGGCTTTGAGTTGCCCGGCTTCTTCAAGCGCTTGCCGGTTGATACCTAAGCTTTCTCCCTGCTTCCAGTTGATTTTGCTTTCGTCAATAGGTTGAAAGCTGTTTTGCATTTTTTCGTCCATAACTATAATTGTTTTAGAAGTTTTGCATCACTATTAATGCAGGGACGAAATTACAGGAAGTGTGAGGGTAATTTTATGATTTCCGGTCAGATGGCAGCTTGTGGCGCCCGGATGGCAGTTTGTGGCAGCTAAAACTAATCAGGTGTTGAAAAATATGTTTTTCCACTTTTCAAGTGTATTCCTATTTTTAAGCAAACAAATATTGAGTATTACTTTAATAAGCCTGTTTTGTATTATGATATTTGAGTAAAATCTTGATTATTTTGACTTAAAACGACTTTAAAAGAATTAATTGTGTTTATATTTTTACCAACCGAAACAAAATCTTATCACATATTAATATTTTAAACACAGAAGATACGGGGACACAGAGTTTGCAATTTACAAATCTCTGTGCCCCTGTGCTTTCTGTGTTTGTATTTTAAAATAATAATTATGAAACAATTCATTTCAACAAAGTTATTCCTCACATTGCAGGAAGCTTCACAGTCGGGCATTGATAGGGATGCCAAAGTATTGAAAAACGGATATGACGAATTTGTTATGCTTCTGTTTTCGGAAAAAACTGCTTTTACCGATAAGACAAGCTACCATAACGAGCTTGTTTATACCCGCGTTGAACTTGCGAGTCTAACAGAGGTATCGGGAAAAAAATGTAGCTACTTACATGGATAAAGTTGTTCGGTTAATTGACAGGCGTATTGAATTTGTAGAAAAGCAAATTTTGGCGGAATTGAGCATTCCTGGGTGGTTGCGCAAAACCGATTCGCAAGAGACACCTAAACAGGAAAACACTGCTTTCAATCCGCAGTGGACAGCAGATGTGGTTGATTTGGTGGAAATGGCAATGTCGCTGCATGAAAGCAAAGCCATAAACAATGGCGAAGTATCCATTACCACCTTGGTACACTTCTTCTTCAAGCTGTTTGGTATGAAACCGGGTAATTTTTTCTCTACTTACGGCGTGATGCGCACTCGTGCCGGTAGCCGGACGCTGTTCCTTGATGAACTGAAACGGATGATGGAGTACAAAATGGACAGGGATGATGAAAAAGAAGTGAAACGTAAACGAGGATAACAAGGTTTTATTTATTACTGTTGTTGCAACAGATGAACCAGCATGGGGTCGTTTTTAATCCGCTCCAGTTCGTCTTTGACAATCTGTTTGGTTTCGGATTTAATACGGTTATAATTCTCCTGAATCATTTCCTTCATCCGGTCATTGCCTTGTTCATCAATAAAGTTAGTGATAACAGGTATTTTACGGTAAGCTTTTGTTTCGGCAGCTACTTTGGCGCTATCGACTACGATTTCTGCATGGAAAATCTTCTGTTCGATGCGTTCATCGAAGTTATCAGCGACCGCTCCCACGAATATACCTTGTGTTAGGTTGCTAATTTTTGAAGCAGGAATCAAACTGTCTAATTGAGTAGAAATGGAGGTTGATTTATCGTTGCGGTTAATAGTCATGCTTTGCCGCTTTTGAAGGACTTTCCCGAAACGCTCGGACAGGGTTTTGGCGGTTTCGCCTACTACCTGACCGGAGAAGATATTGCCAACAGTATTCATCACTACGGCAGCTTCTTTGTCTCCGTAGTCGCGCTTTAGCTGCGAGAAATCCTGAAATCCCAACAATACGGCAACCTTGTTGCTTCGTGCAGTGGCAATCAAGTGATCCAAGCCTTTGAAATAAATCGTTGGTAATTCATCAATGATGATACTGCTTTTGAGTTGACCTTTTTTATTGACTAACTTTACGATACGCGAATTATACAAACCCAACGCGGCTCCATAGATATTTTGGCGGTCGGGGTTGTTGCCAACAACCAAAATCTTCGGCTCATCGGGATTGTTGATGTCGAGCGTAAATTCATCGCCTGACATTACCCAATAAAGCTGAGGACTTATCATTCTTGACAAAGGAATTTTAGCGGAAGCTATCTGACCCTGCAACTGTTCCATTGCACCTCCTAACCAGGCATCCATAAAGGGAGAAAGGTAGTTTTCAAGTTCAGGATATGAGGTCAGAATCGGAAAAATATCCTCGTATCGTTTATTCAAAAATTCGATAGCATGTGGAAAAGTGCAATACTTTCCGTCTTTGTAAATCCGCAAATACCAGATAATAGCCGCAAAGAGGATAATCGGGCTTTCGACAAAAAAGTCCCCTTGCTTTTGCACCCAGGTCTTATTCAGGTTTAGCATTATTGTATATGCACTCTCGTATGCGTCCGAAATATCACTCATGAAACTGGGATTGATGGGATTGCAGCGGTGCGAACGTGAAGGGTCGTCAAAGTTTATTACATAAAAGGTTGGGACTTTCTTATATCCCTTGCGGTTATTCAACAAATGGTTGTAAGCAATAGTTGATAAATCCGGGAACTTGAAATCGTAAATATATCCGGTAAATCCTTTCTCTATTTGTTGTTTGATGAACTGATTTACCACAGCATAACTTTTACCGGAACCGGGTGTACCCAGCACAATAGAGGCGCGAAATGGATTGACAATATTTATCCATCCGGCATTCCATTTCTTTTTGTAATAGAAACGTGTCGGCAGGTTGACGGAATACTCGTTTTGCAATAAGCGTGTTTCCTGCATGAAAGATTCGTTTTCTGTATTGAACACATCATCTAAAAGATTGTTCTTCAGCATCCGGCTCATCCACATCCCAGCCATAAGCAGCAAAATATAACCAATGGTCATTGTGAAAATGTAAAATCCGGCATTGGCTACCAGTGGGAATGGTAGAAACAAAAGCCACCAGTTAAGAAAAAAGAAAATAAACCCGAAAACGAGGCATGTATAGATTTTTTTCCATGTAATTTTTTCATCTTTCACGCCTTTTGTACCGAGACACGACAAGGCAAGGAATACGACAACAAAAATTTTTGTCCAGAGAATAGAAGTAAACAATCCGGTGGTACGATTGAAGTTTAGCAGGATTTTATCGACGACTCCAATATTAGTATTCCAATCTTTGATGGCTCCGTAACAGAACCAGTAAATATGGATAATCACAAATAAAATGCTGACGGCTCGCATGAATTCCATGACCTTTGCTAAACCACGTAAATCGTCTTCTTGTTGCATAATGTTGATTTTTAATGAGTAAAGTGCAAAAGTAGGCATGAGATAAAGGAGCGGACAAGGGTAAAAGAAGTGTAGGTTGTTTGTGGCGTCGAGATGGCGGCTTGTGGCGGTTAAGATGAATAGAATTTACTTAAATTGTTCTGCAAATCAGGATAAAATCGTATATTCGCGGCATTATATTATTGTCTAATTTTTATGAAATAAAATTCTATGCTTGATTTCAGTTCTATAAATAACGGTGCAAAATTTTATAAAGCAGATTTGCATATTCATAGTTACGGAGAAGAAGGGTCTTATGATGTAACAGATGTTACAATGACTCCTGAAAACATTGTAGATACTGCAATAGAAAAAGGGTTATCTATTATCTCGATTACAGATCATAACGAAGATAGAAACGTAAAAAGGGCAATTAAAAAAGCAGAAGGAAAAAATATACTTGTTATTCCTGGTATAGAAGTATCAACATTGCAAGGACATTTACTTTTATATTTTGAAAAATATGAAGAATTAAAAAATTTCAGAGGGAAGCTGACAATTTCAGAGGATAGGCAAACGTGCACACAAGGAATTGTTGATTGTCTGAACTTAGCAAGGCAATATAATGGAATAGGTGTCTTAGCACACATTGAATCGGATTCCGGTTTTGAGAAAACAATTAATCGTTTCGACCCTAAAATGTCTGCAATCCTGACCCATGAAACATTAATGGCATTAGAAATCAGCACTAAAGATAGCATATCCTTATACACAGATAATGACGACACGGAAAGCTCAGATGACAGAAAAAAGTTGATTGGCGAGAGAAGACAAACATTAAACCTTGATAGTAATTATGACTTACCAAAGTTAATGTCTTCGGATGCCCATACGTTAGACAAGCTTGGATTGAATGCAAGTGGAGAAAAGAAACTTACTCGTATAAAGTTAGACTCTTTTAACTTTCATGCTTTTAAAATTGCTTTATTAAGCAGTAATTCCAGAATAAGGATAGAGAATTTTATACCAGATAAATTACCTCGTTTTGTTGGAATGAGTATTGAAGGAGGTCTGCTTGACAAACAAACTATTCATTTTAGCAACAATTTAACTTGCATTATTGGTGGGCGTGGTGCAGGAAAGTCAACCATGCTTGAATCGTTAAGGGAATGTTCTGGGAATAAATCAGTTTTAAATGTAGTCGATAGCGAAGTTTGGCCGGAAAGAATTTTGTTACAATACGAAGACGAAACAGGTCAAGTTATTGATTTTTTGAGAGAAAAAAATGGCGAAACAGTTAATTTATCTGATTCTGATGGATTATCTAAAGTGCAGATTGAAAGTTATGGACAAGGAGAAACAGCCAAGACAATACAGTTTAGCGAAAAGAATCCTCAGTATTTAATAGACTTTTTGAACTCATTTTTAGATTTAGAAAGTTCAAATATCGAGGACAAATCATATAGAGATTTATTAAACGAAAACCAAAGCAAGTTGAGAGCTTTAAGAATAGAGGTTTCTCAAATTCCAGAAGTAAACAAAATGAAAGTCAATCTTGAAGGAAAGTTAAGACAGCTACAACAAGATAAAGCAAGTGAATTAGTTAATTTTCATTTAGCATTAATTCGGGAAAAAGAAATACGCAGCAGTATTATTACAGATTTGAACGCTTTGGTTCAAAAATATAAAGAGATTCTTTCTGATAAAACAATTTTTGAAAATTTTGAAAAAATCAATGGAGATGAGATTAAGGTAGGAAAGGATAATTTCATCCAAGTAAAAGAAATTGTGAAAAGATTTGGAGAAATAGTTTCTTCTAAACAAATAGAACTGAATACAGAATTATCTCAAAAAATAGCTGAACTAAAAACACAATTGGATACATGGAAAAGTAAAGAAAATGAGATTCAGACTAAAATTGCTGCTAAGAAGAAGGAACTTGAAGATAAAGGCATTCCCTTTGATTTAGGAAAAATAAATCAAATTACCAAAGACGTTGTTACTTATCAAACAAAACTTAAGTTATTACAGCAAAAAGAAGTCGAACTAAAAACGCTACTCAAAGAAAGAGAAGATATTATTAAAAAAAGAATAGACATAAAGGATAAAATCTATTCTTATCATTACGCTTTTGCAAGGATGACAAATGAAAACTTGAAAAATAGTGTAGATAATTTTTTCGTATCTGTAAAATATAAGCAAGGAGGATATTCTCCCACATTTGAAGAAGCCGTAAGAAGTTTATCTCAATGGCGATTATTAAAGAAATCCGAAGCGTTAGCTCAAAATATTACTCCCATTGGTTTTGCTCAAGCAATACGAAAAAAAAACCTTGATTTTATGAAAAAAATCGTTGATGAATCAGGAGGTCGTATGTATTCAGATGATGAAATAAATGCCTTATTCCTAAAAGCGACTGACAGCCATAATTATGAAGATTTTGATTCTTTGGATTTTGATGATAAACCGGGTATATATGTTACAAAGACTGTTGAGGATAGTACCGGAACTATGCAGCATATAAACAGACCCTTAAATCAATTGTCTCTGGGACAACAACAATCTATTTTGTTAGCAATTTTATTACAATCAAAAAGCAAAGTTCCCCTTTTAATAGACCAGCCGGAAGATAATTTAGATAGTGAGTTTATTTATAAATCAATTGTTGCTAACCTGCGAATAATAAAGGAGCATAGACAAGTTATTATTGTCACTCACAACCCTAATATAGCAGTTCTTGGGGATGCGGAATTAATAATTCCTTTAAAGAGTACAAGCATTAAATCCTCAATAATAGAACGAGGTTCAATTGACAATGAAGGGACTCGAAAATTGTGTTGTGAAATATTGGAAGGAGGAGAACGTGCTTTTAGAAGGAGAAAAGAAATTTACAAAATATAGTTACCAAAAAAATATTTATGAGTTTAATCAATTATCATAAAACAACGACTAAGGAATTATTAGCTTTAACAAATAAAGTTAGAAATCTAATCACTCACTGGGGAGAAGAAGGGAGGTACAAAGAGGCTATCTTGAAAAATATAATTAGACGCTTTTTACCTGAAAAATATACTATAGGAACAGGTTTTGTAATAAAGCAAACAAACACAAGAGGAGAACATTTGTCTTCAAAGCAAATTGATTTGTTAATATATGATGATTCAAGTCCTGTTCTTTTTAAGGAAGGAGATTTCGTTATTTTAACTCCTGATGCAGTAAGAGGAATAATCGAAGTAAAGACAAATCTTCAAAACCAAAGATTGACAGAAATATTAAGACAAGCAAATGAAAATGGAGAGTTTATTTTTTCTGGTAAAATAGATAAACGACAACCTTTTTTTAATGGCGTGTTTTCATATGAAGGATATGAACGACCTTTTAACTTAGATACCTTCATTCAAAACTATAACGATAGTAATCAAGATTTCTTAGGAAAACAAAACTATAAAAAATTTAAAGTAAATCACGTTGCACTAAATAAAGATTGGTTCATAAAAGTATGGAATGATGATGAAAATCCGCATTCTATCTATAATATCGAAGATCTTGCATTTCCCTTTTTTATCTCAAATCTCACAGACATCTTATCAAACAACTCTGTTAAGAGAAATAGCTTTATTTGGTATGCTACAGATAAGGAACTTAATTGCGTGAGGCAATTCTAATAATATAATAGTCAAAATGTAATGGGATTAATACGAACATTTCATCCGATTGGACAAGGTGCTTTCTATACTGAACGGCATACATTTAACAACAATGTGTTTACTATAGTTTACGATTGTGGCTCAAAAACTTTAAGTGAATCGGAGATGGAAAGAAAAATAAGTTCAACTTTTAGAAAAAATGAAAAAATTGATATTTTATTTATTTCTCATTTCCATGAAGATCATGTTAATGGACTTGATTTTTTAAAAAATCATTGCAAAATAAAACGAGTCGTACTTCCCCTGCTAGATGAGCAAGCGAAAGCCTTGATAAAAGTAAGCAATTTTATCAATGGTTATTTTAATACAGAATTGATAGATAATCCACAAACTTTTTTTGGAGAAGATGTTTCAATAATTTTAATCGAAGCAAATATATCTGGAAATTCCAATGTCAATGGTATAGACGATGAAAAAAGAGAAGCTATTACTGACATTATTGGAGGTCGTGAAGGAACATTTGTTAGCGGTACTGTATTCATTCCTTTTGTGGATGCTGATTGGCTCTTTATTCCTTTTAATTATGAGCGTGATGAAAGAAGAAATGCCTTTGAAGACGCTTTACGTTCTAAGGGTTTGACTATTTCAAATATTAATACAGTTAATGATATGTATCGACATAAGGAAAAAATAATTGAAGCATATGAAGCCGTTAGCAAAGGAGACCAAAACGAAATTTCTATGATACTATTTTCGGGGAAAAGAGTTGATGATTATATACATTCATTTAATTATTGCCGGCACTTTTATACGAAACAACATCTTCATTTTCATCAAAGTGGCTGTCTATATATGGGAGATATTAATGTAAGAAAGAAAGTTATTATGACAGATATGAAAAATCGTTTAACGAAATATTGGCCACACATAGGGACATTACAAATACCTCATCATGGTTCAATTAATAATTTTAATAACGGTATATTAGCGCAAAATATGCGTAGTGCCATATTTTCTTTTGGAACTAATAATACTTATGGCCATCCTTCAGATAAAATTATTGGAGATGTAAGTGCAAATTATACTTATCCATATTTGGTTACAGAGGAGCAAACCTCTATCGTAATACAAGTTTCATGACTTAAACACAACTGAAGGATCCGCGAAAAAGCCTTGATAGCTCTGAAGAATCTATTTTGAACCTTTCAACTTTTGATTGGTATAAATATCCGGCTCATTCGTGAGTAATCTCATCCACTGTAAATACATTTCCTCCGGCATTCGTCGATACCCCGACTTATGCAATTGAATATAAATTGATTCCATTTCCAGATACATTTCTTTGATGGACTGGTCTGAAAAAAGGTCTTCCGGCTTTTTCAGATTTTGTGCTTTCATCAAGGTATGGATGTAATGTTTTTGTGCTTCGGCTTTAGTTAACATGGCATTGACGTTGGTAGGATGATATTGTAAAACCGTATTACAACATTTTATAACAAATTCAGGATTTTCTTTACCGTATTTATGTTGATAACCTTGTGCCAAATCCAGCAGGCAGTTGGCTACAGCTTGTTTATTGCTTAATGTATCCATATATAAGCCGTTACGGATTGCATCAATCGTAACATAGCCCGAAGCAATAATCCATGCATCAATTGGGAATGTTGCACTTGTCAGTTCCGTATTATACCAACCTGTATTTTCAGCATAGAGTTTGATATAAATATGATTAGGGGCAAATGCAAGATAACAAGGAATATTTAATTCATCTGCCAAGATTTTATAGAGATAAGGTAATGAATGGCAATTGCCTTCGCCAGTTTCTAATAGTTTGGATACAAACATTTTTGTCCAGTCTTTTTGTCCCATTGGATCATCAAAATCGTAAGTATATGGCTCATGCGCCAAAATATGAATTGAATCGAGAGGTATTGCAAGACTATCTGTTATCATTTTGAAAAGAGCAGCATGTTTTGCAACAAAATTCTTATCTTTCCCTCGATATGTTATTAACTCTGTACCGGAAATAACATTTGTTAATTGAGCAAGCATTTCTATTTCCTGATATAGCGGTTCAATATCCAGATAATCATCAAAATAGGCACTTTCAGTAGCAAAAACGGCATTTTTAAAATTCAAAGGAATTTCATCATTCAACATTTTATTGATAAAACCATATACTTCCTGATATGTGTCAGGATTTTGAGCACAAATAGATAACGAACAAAATAATATAATGCTTAACAATAAGTTTCTCATTTTTCATTTTTTATGTACACATTCATCCTGAAAGTACCAAGTGTTGCTTCAATTTGATTTATCAAAAATTATATCTTTTAATTCCATTTTAATTATATCCAACCATTTTTTACGATATTTCACGCGACCAGAATCTTCAGCATAATAAGTAACAACAGCACCATATTCAAAATAGAATTCAATACAATGGCTTTTATACACTACCCATTCTGAGTTATCTTCTTGACACGTAATAGGCGGTGTAAATTTTACAGGCGGTTGCTCTTTTTTTATGACTCCGGTTTTTTTGTAATCTTTATAATTAAAAATCGCTCTATCAGGCAAAAATCCTTCTATAATTATTGTACTGTCTCTAAATGCCCAATATTTTATACTGTCTTGAGAATCTATTATTAAGATAGTACATATAGACGATAGTTTTGCAGATGGACTATAAATTAATGCTTTATAATTATTGTTGGCATATTGACTTATTATGGAATCCATAAGCCTCTCATTTACGTCATACGTTCCAGGTAGCGTAGCATACTGGTTTTGAGAAAAGGCGTAAATAATGCACCATCCGAAAAATATAGTAATAATGTATCGTTTCATTTTTTTTAGTTTCCTGTTGTCGTAAAAACTTTCCATCGATGTACTTTAGATGTGCCGGGATTATATACCATTGTTCGTCCCTGACCATCAACAGTGGAATTAGTCCAATCTCTTTTATTGTATGTTATAGTAGTATTTTTTGCAACACCATTTTCAAACATAAGGTTACCATATGAAACTCTTCTATCTTGTGCCGTGGCTCCTCCTTGATTAAATATAACAATATGGTCGGCAGGGGCTGTGAGAATAGCCATATCGCCAGCTACTGTATTTGCCTTATCAACTGTAGTTGTATTTGAGGAAACGTCTCTCGCAAACATTTGAGTAAAAACACTTGTGCTTTTATCTCGCTGACCATTATCGCCTTTTGCACCATATTTGAAATCATCAACAGTATTGTAAACATCAGCATTTGAATCAAATGACCTACCATCTTTAGTCTGAAGAGTTAATTGTAATCCATTTTCACTTGCATAGTCAATTATTAAGTCAAACGCTAAACTGGCACAGTTTGCCTTCTTATTATTATCTACATATTGTTTTAATCTGTCTGCAACAAATTGTTGGAAATTTTCAAGGTCTTGCTCATTCCAATCTCTTGTAACGTCCCATGCTGCTTCTCCTGTTGGGTCAATATATCGTATTGGGTTATTATTGCAAAAAACATAAGGGCTTTGCCATGGAAATTTTTCTGCGAGTGGGTCTATAGTAAGAAAACGACTTGTGGCTTCTGCTTTATAACCCAATCCAGTTGTGGCTTCTTCAATAAATTTAATCACTTTGTCAGTACGGGTATTAATCAACACCGTGCCGATTTGCATTACTTCTTCATTGATAAATGTTTCCTTGTAACGTCCCTTGCTTAGCGTAAGCATTTCCTTGTCATGTCCATGCTTTTTGAAAATGTCTTGCGCATAAGTTGAACTTGCAGCAAGTAAAATTCCCATAAATAATACTGTTCGTTTCATATTTCTGTTTTTTATTGATTATTTGGCAAATTGTAAAATTTTATGATATTTCTCGTCATGTTCCCGTCTTTCTTTTTCTTCATCTAACGAACGAAGCCATACTTCATATATATCTTTAGGCATTTCACGATAACCCATGTTATCTATTTTTTGGTAAAAATTATTTCTTTCTTCATATAGTTCATAAATGCGGGGATAATGTACTTTCAATGTATCTTGAGGAGGCCAGCCTGCCTGTCTGGCTGTATATTCGAAATGCGCAGAGTGATAATTCGATTTCATCGCCAATATAGAAAAATTACCCGGTGCATATTTCAAGGCGGAATCTGCACATTGAATGAGAAATTTATCATAACCATACTTACGTTCATAATACATTGCCAAGTCGTTTAAACAATGCGCTATCGCTTGTTTCTTTGTTTGCGGCTCCATATACAGACCATTCTTTATGGCTTCTGTAGTAATAAATCCCGAACCGATAATAAAAGCATCGGTTACTATTCTTCCTATCGTTAATTCAAGGTTATTCCAATTTCCCTGCCGGTCTTTGAATTTTATATACGAGTGCATCGGCGAAAAAGTCAGATTAGCCTCTGCTCCGGTCGCTTCGCAAAGGATTAGATACAGCAATGGCAATGAGTGGCATTGTCCCGAATGACTTGCGAGAAGTTTTGTAACAAATAATTTAGTGATATCTTCTTTAGCCCAAAAATCATCAAAATCATACTGCATGGGATATGAAACGGTTGAACTTTCCCGTGCAGGCAACTTCAGTTTTAAGGTATCAGACATAACCCGGAATAACATGATATTTTTAGTTGTCGGGTTATTCCAGTTCAAACCGTCCTGTTTTGCTTTCACTTGGGCAATGGTTACTAATTCCGAGATAGCCTTTTCGTATTTTGTACGGTCAATATTTCCTTCAAAATAAGCATTTTCGACTGAAAATACAGCTTCTTTCAAATTAAGCGGTGTTTTTCCGCTCAACATATCAAGTAATTTTTCTGCTGTTTGGTAAAAATATTCTGTTCCCGGCATTCCCACACACGAAGGTAATTCGTATCGAATACCCCAGTTTGAGGAAAAGTATTCCGAATCCCCATTTGACATTCTTTGCATTTCTGCATTACGACGTTGAACCTCAAGCATGTCACGTCTGACCATGTCTAACTGTTGCTGATTGTTATTGTTGAAACCGGGTAAAGCCGGAATATTTGGCGCAGGATTATTTCTATTTGCCGGAAATCCAATATTAACACCAGGCGATAATGTGCCAGGCCGTGGCGTTGTTACCACAGGCACTTGTCCAAAAATGCCAATCGTGTTGATTGACAATAACAAAGACGTTATTAATACATATTTTAAAGGTATCATAACTTTAAGTAACTTTAGTACTTCGCAAAGCTAAGCATTATCTATTAAATATTCAAGCAAAGTTATATAGAATTGTTCAGAATGAGTTAATTATAATTTTCAAAAAAAAATCTTGACTTTCCGAAAATCATAATCCCAAATTTTAAACGGGTTTTAATAAAAAAAACTTAAAAGAAAGTTCAGAGTTGATGAATAGGTAGTCGAGCTTTATAACTTTAATTTTAACAGATGATCAATTTGGTAAAAACTTAATCAGATTTAATTTCTAACCCAAAATATATTAGTATTTTTGTACGTGATTGTTGCATAAACATGATTGTCATGAAATTTTAATATAAATAAGTCATGAAAAGGAAGCTCACAACAAATTCAAGGTTAATAAACGAACTTTTTGCAAACTATATAAGTACGTTTGCAGCTTTTTGTGAGTTAGTAAATAACTCATTGCAGGCTAAAGCAAAAAATATTTGGATTGACATTGATTATACAGATCCATTAGAAATACATCCTTTAATCATAAAAAAGATAGCTGTTAAAGATGATGGTTTTGGAGTTCATATTAATGATCTTGACAATAAAATATTAGATGTTGGTACAGCTAATAAAGATGGTGGAAAAGGAATTGGACGTTTTGCTGCATTCCAAATAGGTAAGAAAGTAGAAATAGAAACCATTGGTTATTCAAATGATGATAAGACATATTCTAAAGCAATCATACCTCTAAACTTCAGTAGCTTTGGACGAAATATTAATGTTACAGATATTAATATAGAAACGACAGAAGAAATTTTACCTAAAAACCAGAATACCTATTATCAAGTTGTAGTTTCAGATTTATATGATAGTAACATTACGGACAGTGAGCCAAAAAAGAAGATAATAGACAAATTCTTAAGGGAAAATATAGAAGATGCAATTTTTGAACGGTATCCACTCAAGATATTCAATGAAGAAGTAAAGATACATATAAATAAAAAACAGATACTTCCTTCTGATTTTGTAATTGGAAAACCTGTAAAAAAGATTTTACCATATGAAGATAAAAAAGGGAAAGAGCATAAAATTAGGTTCAATTTTATGCAAATTAAAAATATCGACAAAAGAAAAGTGTTCTTGACTACATTAAATGCAGGTATTCAAACTATTGCAACAGGTTTTGAATATGAAGCAGAATGGTTAAGTCCCAAAATTGGAGGTTGGTTCGTTTATATATCCTGTGACTCTTTACCTTCTGATATGTATCGTAATGTTGATTTGGACGGAATGGATGAAGAGGTAAAGCATTACAAGTCTTTTATAAAAAATCAACTGAATGAATTTTTTAAAGAAAAAAACAAAGAATTCGATAATTTCATAGATAAACTAAAAAAGGATGAATATTATCCATACAAAGAAAGTGCAAGTTCAAAATCCAAAGTAATGGTTTTTGACAAGCTTGCATTCCTTGTTGAGGATAAATATAATTTGTTGAATGAAAAAAATAAACTTAGAGAAATTATTTATCCATTAATCGATAGAACGATTTCAAATGGAGAATTTGATCAAATATTAAGAAGCATTTTAAAACTGAACAATAAAATGATTTCCCAATTTTCCAATTTATTAGAAAGAACAGAATTAGATGATGTTATTGAATTTTCTGATAAAGTTGCTAAAAAAATGGAAGAATTAGAGTTTATAGAAAAAATAGTTTATTCTGAAATATCAAAAAATATAAAAGAAAGGAAAGAGTTGCACAAATTTCTTGAAAAAATGCTTTGGATATTTGGAGAGGAATATAATGAATCCACGAAATTGCTTTCTGATAAAGGATTAGAAAACAATCTGAAGCTGCTTCGTGATGATTGTTTAGAATATAAGGTTTCAAAGAAAGATGACAACGCTGCTGATGTGGAAAAACCTATTAGGTCAATAACTGACTTATTCATGTACAGCGAAAAAATTATAGATCCAAAGCATAGGGAAGTGCTTATCGTTGAATTAAAAGCACCAAAAGTGAAAATCAGTCCTAAAGAACTGGGGCAAGTAATGAAATATGCATCTGAAATTGAAAAAAGCTCAATAACTCCTTCAAATGTCCGATTTAAGATTTTACTTGTAAGCTCTGCGGTTAATGATGATGCGTCTTTTCAAATAAAAGGCGAAGAAGAAAATCCATATTTCTATTTTAGAAGTAAAAATAAGAATATTGAAATATGGGTAATGAAATGGGCAGACATCATTGAGAATCTGAAACGAAAGTTAAAATATATGTCTGCTATCTTAGAAGTTAAAGATGTTGATGTCCAAGAGAAAGCAAGTAAAGATTTTGAAGAAATAAACTTTGGAAGGACTTCTTCAACCTTAAAAAAGGTTGCTATATAAATATAGATTATCAATTTTATGATATGGATAACGATTACTTAATACAGAATGAAAGTATAGAATAAAAATGCCTATTAAACACAGAATAATCGTTAATACTCTTACAGAATATCTTAAAGCAATACATCAAACGAACTACTTAAACTATACATGGTATAGAGGGCAAAGGTTTTCCGAATTTCAACTTGAACCCTCCCGATTTAGAGATAAGTTTGAAGTACCTAATGACGACCCATATCTTTCAAAACGTGTTACTTATAAGGTGAAAAATGATCTTCTTGCATTAAGAGAATTTAAAAAATCATACAAAAATTTATGTGGAGATAAAGGTTATGGAGATGTTTATTATTTATATCTAATGCAACATTATGGTATTCCGACAAGATTACTTGACTTTTCTACAAATCCTTTGGTGGCACTTTATTTCAGTGTTGCAGAAACTAATTCTGTAGATTTGGATAAGGAAGAATATACTTTATGTGGAACAATGTTTGGTTTTGATAGAGAATCATCGGCTGTTTACTGCATAGATCCTCAGTATGTAAATTATCATTCTCTTAATAAGAGCGAAATAATTGATTTATCGTCGTATAAGTTCAGTTCATTGAAAAATCTTGACTTTCCGATATGTATAAAACCGAGAGAAAGTCAGATAGATGAAAGATTAATACGTCAAAGTGGTGTTTTTGTTTGTTTCGGTAAGATGATTCATCCATTAGATTATTATTCAATATATGAGATGAACATGCTTAAAGTCATAATTCCAAATTCTAAAAGAATTTCAATAAAGAAACAACTTAAAAGAGAGTTCGGAATTGATGAGTCTTTTCTTTTTCCCGATATTAATAACACAAACAGTATTGTTACTCAAATCATTGAAAAAATGGAGAAGCGACATAAAGCAAATATTCAAAGAATGATATGAATATATTATAACTCACATCTGCCTTCCATACCTGCGTTTTTTCTTCCGTTTCCTAACAGGATAATTATTGTTATTGGAATTACCTGCAGAATCGGGTAGCAAAAAGGCAAATAAATTGCCCTGCATATCGCCGGTATCATGTATATTTGTTTTTCCTATGGGCTGTGGATTAACCGAAGGTGCAGGTGTTAATTGTGTGCCACTGATAGATTGTTGTTTTTCAAACCGCTCATTAAACACATTAGCTGAAAACTCCTTGCCCAAACGTGAACCATTGAATACACAACGCTCGTTATGGTCGATAAAAGTAACCCCATAAATACGCCCTTCGTCGTTTCTTCTGAGTATCAAGTCAATATTCATAGCCTGCAGCTTCGCTCGTAATTCGCTTTCACTGTAAGCAGAATTTATGGCTCCGGTTACTGCTGTCTTCGCGCGTTCTCGGAACCCGTGTTGCTTGATTTGTTCTCCCGATTTTATCATACGTTTTTCCAGTCCGTCATAACCAACCAGTTTACCGAATAGTGAAGATTTAAGCGGCGTTCCGACCTTGTTTCCCTCCTTGTCCAATGCACAGTACACTAACCCTTTGTATGGTTTTTCCCTTACTTCGCCTTTGACTTCTTCTAATCCTATATTATATAAGGAAAGCAGGGCGCGGTATTCGCCTAATGTTTGAAATTTATACATGGACACCAACGGTTTTATCACAGAAGCAATCTGTTTTTTCAGGTTACCACGAGTGGCATCTACCGGCGTAAGTTGCCATTGTTCAGATTGCTTCCTTCCTTCAGCAGGAATCAGTTCATATTTCTGCTCCAGCAATTCGGTAATTTCTTTGCTACGCTTGCGTTCAAAGCTATCCTTTATCAATTTGCCATCGCAATCCACACGCAGCGACACAATATGTATGTGTTCACGCCCAGTATCTTCGTGTTTGAAAATAAGATAAGGTTGTCCGCCATAACCCAAACGTTCCATATATTCCCTTCCAATGTCTGCCAATTGATTATCTGATAATTTATCGTCAGGATGCGGATTGAGCGAAATATGTATTACCGGCTTTTTAGTGGGGAGATGTTCGAGCGAAGGTATCCACCGTGCAAAATCAGCTGCACAAGCCGATACGTTAAACCGTCCGTCTGTTGGTTCACATACCAGATTGGATGCTATGACTTTTCCCAATCCCTCGTCCACTTTCTCCTGATTGTAAGAAAGCGCACCATAAAGACTGCTTCCGGTATTGATTTTAGCTACCATTTTTATTCAATTACTGATTAAAATTTCTCTTTAAACTCTTCCGACAACTGTACAACTTGCTTGCTTAATGCTACCAGTTCGCGTGTAATATTTTCCAATTTATAGAGAAAAGCAAGGGCTTTTTTCTCCGAAAAATGCGAATGCAATTCCTTTACCACTTGATTATAATTGACTCCCAGCGCACGAAATTGTGCATGAAATGAGGTTAGTTTAGTCACATATTCGAGCGTTGTACGGTCGGTTTTTACCACGCGGAAGGTTTCATCAAATACCCTTGCCTTTATAAAAAGCGCTTTGGCATACATGCCCGACTGTTCAAAAAGCGTCAGGAAACGTGCGTTTTCCGTATCGGTAAAACGTACCATTACGCAGTGCCTGGCGGGGTTGTCCTCCTGTGGACGTCCCCCTTTACCGCGTTTGCCAAGATTTTTCCTCTCTTTTTCCATATATATGCCTAAACTTTATACTGTTTCGCTGCTTACAGGGCAGCCGTTAATACCACGCAACACGACTTCGGAAGTGTTGCCATTATCCCCCTTGTGGGGCAAGCGTTTTGAGTTACCGAAGCAATATCGAGTAACTCAAAACACAGCTTGCTATTTGCTTCGGAGCAAATAAAATCTGCCTTCAAGGGCAGATATTAAAAGATTGCCTAAATCTATTACAGGCATCTTCGATGCGCCGGATGCTACCGAGTGCAAAGGTAGAATGAAGTTTATCTGCCTAAATGATAACGTATTGTGCCGGAAGCTGCCATTTCGGCGCCAGATGCTGCCAAGCCCTAAGAATTTAAAAAGAGCATAAAATAAAGCTGTTTATTTGTAGCGTAATTACATATTCAGGTACGCATCTGTGTAAGCAAGTGTATAACAAAATATGTAATTATGTATGAATGCAGACATGTGTTTAGTGATATACGGATGTAACAATGTAAGTGTGTGAATGAACACATTTCTGCCTGCGGATACATGCAAGAACGCACAAATGCAGGTGCATACCAGCGCAACAATGCAACAGCGCACTTACGCAACAGCATAACAATGCAACAGCGCAACAGCATACATAGACACACAAGGATGGATGTACCTGCATACCGGCATACGCAAAGAGCATAGAAATATCGTAGAATATATATATAGTTTGGAGTAAACAAAAACAATTAAAAAATTAAGACGATGAAAAAGGAAAGCAAGTACGTGGCGTTCTCCACCCAGAAGGGAGGCGCAGGAAAAACAACATTAACGGTGCTGGTAGCAAGCTATCTGCACTATGTGAAGGGGTACAATGTTGCCGTGGTCGATTGTGATTACCCTCAATGCAGTATTGTGGAAATGCGTGAACGCGACCTGAAAGCGGTTATGGAGGACGAGCACTACAAACTGATGGCATATGAGCAGTTTACCGCCATTGGCCGCAAAGCCTATCCGGTGGTTAGCAGTACTCCGGAAACGGCTGTGGAAGTAGCATCGGAACTATCCCAAACGGGAGAGTTCGATTATATCTTTTTCGATTTGCCCGGAACGGTAAATAACCCTGATGTAATCCGTACCCTCTCACAGATGGATTATATCTTTTCGCCCATCAGTGCTGACCGCGTAGTGATGGAAAGTACATTGCGCTTTGCTGTGGTACTGAACCAACAGCTTGTCACTACCGGAAAGGCGAAAATAAAAGGACTTTATCTTCTGTGGAATCTTGTGGATGGTCGTGAAAAAACGGAACTCTACGATGTGTATGAAGAAGTTATTGAGAATTTGCAGTTACAGGTTTTAAAAACCTTCCTGCCTGATAGCAAGCGGTTCCGCAGGGAACAATCCTCAACTCATAAAGCTTTGTTCCGTTCCACACTTTTCCCTGCCGATAAAACGCTGGTAAAAGGCAGTAATCTTGATGCGCTTACCGATGAAATCCTCGAACTTATTAAATAAGAAAAGTTATGGCTAAGAACAACCGAGACAAAACGGATTTGAGCGGCATTGATGCAGAAAGCATCATCCACTCGTTTCGTACTCCCAATCACTTGCAAATGGTAAAGGAAGTTAAAGAAAGCAAGGACACGTCCGTGTTAGAAGAATCGGAATTGACGGACATTCCCGAATCCCCAAAAGAAGAAAACCGTCGCCGCCGGGGCAAGACACAGGACTATGAAAGCCTGTTTATCAAGGAAACACGCGGTGTTACCGTGCGGGAAAGTAAGACAGTTTACATACGCAAGGTATACCATGACCGCATTCTGAAAATTGTGCGTGTCATTGGCGGAGGGGAACTCTCACTATTTAACTTCCTGGACAATGTGTTGGAACATCATTTTTCCATGTATCAGGATGAGATTACTACGCTGTATGACAAAAAAAATGAAGGAATTTTTTAATACTGATCCCCTTGTATGAAAGTTCTGCTTATTACTCTCGTTGCGCTTTACCTTTTTTGGGTGGTCGTGTATCTGCTATACAATCGTATTTCCACTCATCGTAAAAGCCGGTGCCAATCAGTGCCGGAGGCTGCCACCGAAAAAACGCCGGATGAGGATATTATCGGAAAAAGTCTTTTTGACCTGAGCCACTCGCTGCCAGAAGCTTCCAGAGGCGAAAATCAGAAAAAAGCGATTGGAAATCACGATATATTTGCCGCGTCAAACGGGGAGAATTTACCTGTAACAGTACCCGGCGGGGAAAATAATGAGCCGATGGACATCGACGTTCCGATAGAATACGAAAACGATGATGAAACTGATGTCCCGGACGATAATAATGAAGAGGAAGAGCCCTGGCTATATGCCGGCATTATGCTGGCCGAAGGCTCGACTTTCGAAGAAATGGGAGCTTCTATCAGAACAGTGGTACATCACGATACTGC
The DNA here is from genome assembly GCA_031253625.1 of Dysgonamonadaceae bacterium. Taxonomy (GTDB): domain Bacteria; phylum Bacteroidota; class Bacteroidia; order Bacteroidales; family Azobacteroidaceae; genus JAIRVZ01. The sequence goes on along the minus strand of JAIRVZ010000056.1, from coordinate 4,039 downwards.
TATTTTGCAGGAGAAAGAACAGGCAGGAGGGGTATTGATAGAAATTCGCCGAACAGATATGTTTGAACAATTAGTGCAGAGCGCACCCGGAAGGGAGGACATCGTGGGAGAATTGGTAAACCTGCATCTAACAGCTTACCGCAAACGATTAGCCGAAAAGACCGGAAGTACCGACGGGATACGACAGGTTCCACTCGATTTTGACATAAAAAATTTTGTGTAATCATAATGAAAAAGTTCAAAACAATGAAAAAAACAATTTTTATGACACGGGAAAAGTTTTTCCTGTTGGCAGCTTTCTTTATGACTGCTGTCAACGCATTCGCACAGGGTAACGGTACAGCGGGTATTACGGAAGCTACTACGATGGTTACCTCTTACTTTGATCCGGCAACCAAACTGATTTATGCCATAGGAGCTGTTGTGGGGCTAATCGGTTCAATTAAAGTGTATTCAAAATTCAGTTCCGGCGATCAAGATACAAGTAAAACCGCTGCCTCGTGGTTCGGCGCCTGTGTTTTCCTGATTGTTGCCGCTACCATCCTGCGTTCGTTTTTCCTTTAATTCCTAAAATGTTATGGAATACAATATCAATAAAGGTATCGGACGAAGTGTGGAATTCAAAGGATTAAGGGCACAGTATCTTTTCATCTTTGCTGTAGGGTTGCTTTCCATATTTATCTTTTTTGTCATTATGTATATGGCAGGGATAAATCAGTGGATTTGCATCGGTGTTGGGATAGTTGCCGCAACTATTCTTGTATGGTTGACCTTTATGCTGAATACAAAGTATGGGGAACATGGATTGATGAAAATACTTGCCCTGTGGCAGCATCCGCGCTATCTTATCAACCGGCGAGCGGTTTACAGGCTGTTTCAAAAAAGAAAGGAGGTTGCCGTATGAGAAATACACTCAAAGCTACTACTCTGGAAAGCCGTTTTCCGCTATTGGCGGTTGAGGAAGGTTGCATTATCTCCAAGGATGCAGACATAACGGTTGCTTTCAGGGTCGAGTTGCCGGAACTCTTTACCGTAACACACGGGGAGTATGAAACCATGCATTCAACATGGGCGAAAGCAGTCAAGATACTGCCGGATTACAGCATCGTCCACAAACAGGATTTTTTTATCAGTGAAAACTACCAGGCAGATTTAACGCACGAAAATATGAGCTTTCTCTCACGCAGTTTTGAGATGCACTTCAATGAACGCCCATATCTCAATCACAGTTGTTTCCTTTACCTTACCAAAACGACAAAGGAACGGATGAAAATACAGAGTAATTTTTCAACCCTTTGCAGGGGATTTATTATTCCGAAAGAAGTAAACACGGAAACAGCAACAAAGTTTCTGGAGTCTGTCGGACAATTTGAACGCATCATCAATGATTCGGGTTTTATCCGCCTTACGCGCCTTACAACTGACGAAATTACCGGAACGGCAGAGAAATCGGGAATTGTCGAAAAATACTTTTCGTTATCACTTGATGAAATGACCTGTTTGGAAGACATCGAACTTGGCGCCGACGGTATTCGGATTGGCAACAAAATGGTATCTGTTCATACCCTTTCTGATACAGAAGACTTGCCGGGACAAATAACAACAGATGTGCGATACGAAAAACTGTCGACAGACCGTAGTGATTGCCGCTTGTCGTTTGCATCTCCCGTAGGATTACTTCTCTCATGTGACCATGTAGTGAACCAGTATCTGTTTTTGGATGACAGCTCGGAAAATCTTCGCATGTTTGAAAAGAAAGCCCGAAATATGCACTCGCTTTCCCGCTATTCGAGAAGCAACCAAATTAATAAGGAGTGGACGGAAAAATACCTGAACGAAGCGCATAGTCTCGGATTGACTTCTATACGGATGCACTTTAACGTAATGGCATGGTCGGACGACGTCAGGGAGTTAAAACGTATCCGTAATGAAGCGGGTAGCCAACTGGCTCTTATGGAATGTCAGCCAAGGCATAATACAACTGATGCCGCAACTCTTTTCTGGGCAGCTATTCCGGGCAATGCTGCGGATTTTCCAAGCGAAGAAGCATTTTACACCTTTATCGAACCTGCGCTTTGTTTATTTATTGGAGAAACAAATTACAAGAGTTCGCCCAGTCCCTTTGGTATCAAGCTATCCGACCGAGTTTCAGGAAAACCCGTCCATGTGGATATATCGGATTTACCGATGAAACGCGGAATTACCACCAACCGGAACAAGTTTATACTTGGGCCATCGGGTTCAGGAAAGTCCTTTTTCACGAACCACCTCTGTCGCCAATACTGGGAGCAAGGTGCACATATTGTACTTATCGACACCGGAAATTCCTACGAAGGACTGTGCAACCTGATAAAAAGGAAAACCAAAGGGGAGGACGGGATTTACTTTACTTATACGGAAAAGAATCCCATATCTTTCAATCCTTTTTATACTGACGACGGCGCTTTCGATATTGAAAAGAAGGAATCCATTAAAACGCTTATCCTGACCTTATGGAAACGGGAAAACGAAGCCCCAACCCGTTCGGAAGAAGTACAACTCTCGAATGCCGTTAGCGGATACATCCGGCGAATACAGACGGACAGGAATCTAAAACCTTCTTTTAACGGATTTTACGAATATATTTCCAGAAGTTTCCGGTGGACACTGAAGAAAAAGAACGTAAAGGAAAAGGAATTTGATATTGATAATTTCCTGAATGTTCTTGAACCTTATTATCGGGGAGGAGAATATGACTTTTTGCTTAATTCTGATAAGGAATTGGATTTATTGCATAAACGGTTTATCGTATTTGAGCTTGATGAAATCAGGGAACATAAAATCCTGCTTCCGATAGTTACCATTATCATCATGGAAACCTATCTCAACAAAATGAGGCGACTAAAGGGAATACGGAAAGTACTCCTATGCGAGGAAGCATGGAAAGCCTTGACCAGGGAAGGTATGGCCGAATACCTGAAGTATTTGTTCAAAACAGTAAGAAAGCATTTCGGAGAAGCGATTGTGGTAACTCAGGAAGTAGATGATATTATTTCCTCTCCCATTGTCAAGGAATCCATTATCAACAACTCGGATTGCAAGATTTTACTTGACCAGCGAAAATACATGAACAAATTCGACAGTATTCAATCCTTACTGGGACTTACCGAAAAAGAAAAGGCGCAGATACTTTCGATTAACATGTCCAACAGTCCCAACCGGCTTTATAAAGAGGTATGGATAGGATTAGGTGGCGCCTGGTCGGCTGTTTATGCCACGGAAGTATCAAAACAGGAATATCTCGCCTACACCACAGAAGAATCCGAAAAGCATGAGTTGAAGCAACTTACCGAAAAAACGGGAGGAGATATTGAATTAGCGATTAAGCAACTTTCAGAAAATTAAAAATTAAGGATTATGAAACAGAAAATTTTAATACTGTCTATGGCAATGTTTTGTTGCACTTGCCATCTGTTTGGACAGTGGGCGGTAATAGATCCGTCCAACATCGCAACAAGTATCGTTAACAGCACCAACCAGATTGTGCAAACATCCTCGACGGCAGCTACCATGCTCAAAAGTTTTGACGAAACAGTCAAGATTTACCAGCAGGGAAAGCAATACTATGATGCCTTGAAGTCTGTAAACAATCTTGTAAAAGATGCCCGTAAAGTTCAGCTGACTATCCTTATGGTAGGCGAAATTTCGGATATTTATGTAAACAATTTCCAAAAGATGCTATCCGACCCGAACTATTCAGTGGAAGAACTTTCGGCCATTGCTATGGGCTATGCAAAACTGCTGGAAGAAAGCAGTTCACTTGTTTCGGAACTTAGAACCGTCACTACCGTTACCTCCCTTTCAATGAGTGACAAGGAACGGATGGATGAGGTTGAAAGAGTCTATAGCCGGATGAAAGAATACAGGAATCTTGTACAGTATTACACGAACAAGAATATTGCAGTATCCTACCTCCGTGCAAAGAAAAAGAATGATACGGAAGGAGTTATAGCCCTGTATGGGAATCCTAACGAAAAGTATTGGTAAAACGCATTGAAAA
>JAIRVZ010000054.1 GCA_031253625.1 Dysgonamonadaceae bacterium | reverse complement strand
AATACGGTTTATTTCATGTAAACTGATTTTTTCCGGAACTTGCACGATGGCTGAAAGTTCGGACGAATGCAACAATACTTGATTGCGAACCGGATTTTCCGCCTCTTTCCCGACAAAAGAAAGAATGCTTGCATAAGCTGTTTTTACCAACGAAATACCTTTGTTTATGATTGGTCCTTGAGTTGCATTCAAAATCGGTGCGTAAAACCAAGGTGCTACCTCAAAAGAATCGTCAACGTCTTCCATATTGGTATCTATCGGAATTTCGAGGCATTGCACATCAGCCAGCAAAACAGGCTCGATTCGGAATCCATAACCGAAAAGTAAATCTTCCAAGTTTACTTCATTGGCCATGGTTGGTGTAGCGCCGGCAGTAGCCAAAGCATGCAAATCGAGTTTGACACCGTTGATAATCCACATCACTTTTCCACCACGCATGATATATTGGTCTAATATATATTTTTCGTCTTCGGCAAAAGGTTCTTGTGGCCCGGGAATAATAACCAATTCAGAATCATCTAAAATATTTACCTCTGGATTTTCGGGTAAAGTTCCGGAATATATCTCATAATTATAGCTTAACAAATCGAAAAGATCCGACATTTGGTCGTGAGTTAATTCGCCATGACCTTGTAAAAAAGTGATTTTATGAGGTTCTTTTCTGATAACATTTTCTAAAGCCTGCGTCAAACGGTATTCCAGCATTCCGATTGAGGCATTTAGGTTTTCTTCTCCCGATTTTCCCGGTTCGTTAACCAAAAGTGATACAGGAATTTCATTTTCTCCCGATATAAATAAAAGGTATGGGAAAACGATTTGTTGCACTATTTTTCCTTCCCGGTTTCTTTCATTAACAGCAATGGCTTTAATTCCTTTTTCCGACAATGTTTTTATAAATTCTTTATCTTCTTGATAAGGATTTATTACCCGATAACTGACTTTGCCCGACGACAAATCGGAAAAGTCATTCAGCATATCTAAACTCGCTCTTTGCAATTGATAAAATCCCGAATTTAAATCGCCTGTCAGATAAAATTCAACCGTAACCGGTAATTCAATTTCTCTCAACAACGTTTTTACCGGTTTGGAAAGAGTATAACGTTTATCGGAAGTCAGGTCAAATTTGAAACTAAAAAAGAAACTTGCGATTAACAATGTAGCTAAAGCTAATATGCTAATAAAAAAGCGTCGATAATTGGACGGCAGGTTTCTCGCTGTGCTCGAAATGACGGTGAGCGTTTGTTTTGTAAATACCAAAAACAGGCACGAAACGACAAAAAAATAGATGATATCGGAAATATCAATCACTCCTTTTTGAATAGATTGATAATGTGATAAAAAGCCGATATTCCTTATCATATAATGAGTTTTCCCGGAAGAAAATAATCCGGAAAACAAATCAAATCCGAAATAAAAAACGATGCAAATCAATAATCCTGTAATAAAAGCAACTACCTGATTAGAGGTCAGAGAAGATGCAAAAACCGAAATTGCAACAAAGGTTGAAACCAAAAACAGTAATCCCAAATACGAACCGGTAATGGCTCCCCAATCGATATTTCCTTGTGGCAAAGCGCTGTATGAAAGAAAAACGACATAAATTAAAGTTGGTAACAAAACGACAACAATGCTGATAAAAACAGCTAAATATTTCGAGAAAACTATCTCAAACAAACTAACTGGACGAGTAATCAGTAATGATAATGTTCCTTGTTTTTTTTCTTCCGAAAAAGTCCGCATCGCCAATGCCGGAATCAAGACGAGCAACAAAACCGGAGCCAAAGCGAAAAATGAAGACAAAGAGGCATATCCCGATTCGGCAATATTGTAATTTCCCGGAATAAACCACAACAGGCATCCACATACAATTAGAAAGATACAGGAAAAGAGAATCCCGGAAACGGAATTAAAGATACTTCGTAATTCTTTGGATAATAGCGTATACATGAGCTTAGTTCATTCATGCACCTTGAGTGAGTGTCCTCGCAGGGACTCGAACCCTGGACCCAATGATTAAGAGTCATTTGCTCTACCAACTGAGCTACGAAGACTTTTTCATTTTTTTTCGGTCACAAATGTAGTTAAATCTTCAAGACCAACAAAATTTTTTTTTATTTTTGCGGCCATATTAAAATAACCTATAAAAATTAAATGTTATGAGATTAATTATTCAACCAAACTACGATTTGTTATCCCAATGGGCAGCAAATTATGTCGCATCAAAAATCAATGCAGCTAAACCAACCGGTTCAAACCCATTTATCCTTGGATTACCGACCGGTTCTTCTCCTCTTGGCATGTATAAATGTCTTATTGAATTGAACAAAAAGAAAGTGGTTTCATTCGAAAATGTAGTTACCTTCAATATGGATGAATATGTAGGATTACCTAAAGAGCATCCCGAAAGTTATTATTCTTTTATGTGGAACAATTTTTTCAGTCATATAGACATTAAACCGAAAAATGTGAATATCTTGAACGGAAATGCTCCCGACCTGAATGCTGAGTGCACAGCTTACGAAGCTAAAATGAAAGCAATGGGAGGAATCGATCTTTTCTTGGGCGGAATCGGTCCCGATGGACACATCGCATTCAACGAACCCGGTTCTTCTTTGTCTTCTCGTACAAGAATCAAAACGCTGACTACCGATACCATCATTGCCAATTCAAGATTTTTTAATAACGACATCAACCAAGTACCAAAAACGGCATTAACCGTTGGAGTAGGCACTGTGTTGGATGCTAAAGAAGTATTGATTATGGTAAACGGATACAATAAAGCTCGTGCATTGGCACAGGCAGTGGAAGGTTCTGTAAATCACATGTGGACTATCACGGCATTGCAATTTCACCCGAAAGGAATTATTGTTTGTGATGAAATGGCTACATACGAATTGAAAGTCGGAACTTATAACTACTTCAAGGATATTGAAAAAGACAATCTGAATCCAAAAACGCTTTTATAAAAAATATTCCGTACATTTGCGTCCATACATTATCAATATTAATTTTATGAACAAATTATTTTCAGTTTTAATTGCAATTGTAATATGTACGTCCTGTACATCCAAAGAAGAGTATTCAATTAAAGGAACTGCTCCGGCAGATTTCGACGGGCAAAAAGTCTATTTAATGCACCAGCGTGAAGATGGAGTGGAAAGCATTGATTCTGTAGAAATCAAAGGAGGAAAATTTTCTTTCACAGTGTCTCCCAAGAAACCTGCTATTTATGTCTTAAGATTAGGGAAAGGTTCTAATAATCCGGCTCATCAAGCCGTATTGTTAGCTGAACCGGGAAAAATCACAGTCGACATAACTGCAGATGGAATCAGGATCGGAGGGACTCCCGTCAATGAGGCTTACCAAAAAAAGAGCGACGCAGAAAATGTCCTTCACGAACAAATGGGTGCACTTGAGCAAAAATATGCCTCTGTGAATCCGGCAACTTTATCTGAAGAAGAAAGAGAAAGAATAAACGATGAGTTTATGGAAATTTTTGATGCGATCAAGAATTTGAACGTAAACTTTGTCAGGGATAATATCAATAATCCATTGGGAGAAGGACTGTTTTTTGCGTTAATCAATCAAAATCAGTTTTCTTTAGAAGATATTGATCTGATAATCAGCAATGCCGGAGACAAATTCAAATCTAACGATACGGTGAAAGCCATTATTGGGATGATCAATGAAACGAAAAAAGTTGCTGTAGGACAAAAGTTCGTAGATTTTACCATGCAGGATCCTTCAGGAAAGGAAATTTCTCTTTCTGATTTTGCCGGAAAAGGAAAATATGTATTAATAGACTTTTGGGCTTCTTGGTGTGGCCCTTGCATCAAAGAAGTGCCGACTTTGGTAGAGGCGTATAGCCGATACAAAGGCAAGAATTTCGAAATTGTCGGAGTTTCTTTAGACGACAAAAACGGTGCATCTCAATGGAAAGCTGCGATCAAAAGATACAATATGACATGGCCGCAAATGTCGGATTTACAAAAATGGGACAGTCAAGCAAGAATACTCTACGGTTTCAATTCGATTCCTCATACTGTATTATTAGATCCGAACGGTATTATTATCGCTAAAGATTTAAGAGGTAAAAAATTATTAGATAAATTGGCAGTGTTAATTAAATAAATTTAACCTACAAAATTGTCTTAAAAGGCAAAAAAACGGGTGTAAATGGATTTTTACACCCGTTTTTGTTAAAAACATGTTTTATAATATGTTTTTTTTCTTTGTTATTTCTTAAAAAAGCTTGACCTTTGCACGCATAAACCTAAAACAATCTTTTTGCCTTAGGAAACTAATGCCTATTAAAACTGAATAAAAAGGCTCACTGAGAAGTGAGCCTTTTCGTATTTTATGGTATCACTACCTTTGCTTGTTCTACATTGCCATTGTTCTGCATCGTTACGATATAAATTCCGCTCGAAAGTTTTTCCCGACTGAATGTGTAAGAGTAGTTTTCACCGGCAACAGTCTTCAATTGTGCCGATGAAACAAGACTGCCTGTTACGCTGTAGAGCCCAAGATGTGTTTCACCGCTCTCTATTGCCATGAAATTTACATTCACATTAGAGTTTACAGTATTTACATACAGTTTAGGAGAAACGTTGACCGTAAGTGTATTGTTGGAGTTTGGATCTTCCTGACTGAATGTGAGATATGAGAAATCAATCCATCCTGTACCCTTGCCAGCTTCAACTTTGAACTTGCATTCATACATCCTTTCACCAAATACTAAACCAAGTTCTTCCCATTTCTTAAAGTGTTCGGTAACCGAAATTCTTCCACATTTGCGCTGTTTTCGGCGAATACTGAAAATTTGGACGAATGTATCATTGCTATTATTAGGAGAAGGTGCATTAGTCTTTACGTTCATAACAATATCATAGATTGAACCGTCTACATTAATCGTGCCGACAACGCTTCCTCCGGTTGTGGAAATGTTAACGGGAGTGGTATCAGATTGCCATTTATTACCGAACCAATCTTCCACAATATAGTACTCCGTCATTTTTTCACCCGGATTTGTGCGGCTTGGATTTCTTGACCAACCATAAATCCCAATATAAGACCATGTGCCAGTAGTAGCTCGTCCCGACCTTGTAAAGTTAAAATCGCAGAAAATATTTTTGTACTGGGTATAGTGTCCGCCATTATTCCAAAAATAACCTGTACGAGCTAAATAGTTATTAGGTTCTACCCATGATGATTTGAATGCAGCACCACCGCCTTGATCTTTTCCATAGTACTCAAAGCTAACTTCTCGAGAGCCCGCATTACGGCTATCTAACCAGATCTCGTAATGAAATGGAGTACCTGCGATATTACCAGTCTTTTGACTTGCTGATCCAAACACAACAGGTGTTCCATTGGTCAGAGGGGTTGTCTGCTCACACGGAACAACGGTCTGTGCGTTTAAAGGCAACAATACTGTCGCCAAACATAAAATGCTCAAAATTTTCTTCATATATTTATATTTTATTAAAAATGTTTAATAGTAAGGTGCGTTCCGAAACAGAACGCACCATGATTTTTCATAATCAACTATTTTGGCTACTTGTCTATGAAAAAAAATTTACTACTCTTATAATTTAATTAGTGTACTATGTGTTTGCGTTATTTACTTCGCTTTCCCTGCTTCGTAAGATTCTTTATTTGCTTCAGTAGCGAATATGCAGGATTTTAAATCTTCTAATGTCCAATCTTTTAAAAGAGTATTCCATGGTGAAGGGAATGTACTTGTATCATAATCTTTATCATGAACACGCTTATTAATATAGGCATTCATTTTTATCAAATCTACCTGCTCAGGATAAGTGTTGTTTAGATGGTACTGTATGGCAATGTTATCGGACAATCCCATCAAATCAAAAGCAGGCTTTGCACTTTCATAGTTATACCACATTCCCGGAGGGGATAGGGGTGAATTGGAAGTGATACCGCTAACCATGAACATATATCTGTCTTCCATACAGCTTAAGGCAGTGATAAAATGTGCATCAAAAGGAAGTTGCTCATACTGAGTGAACTTTTCAAAATTCGTGTTAAACCAGCCACCTTGTATAGTGGCTAGAGCAGTACTAACGCCGCTGCTGGTCCATGCAGCTAAGTTTATGCTTCCCGTTTTCGGATCACCTTGGAATTCAGGCAATAAAGTATATGTGATACCTTCTGATTTATATCTGCCCATTGTCGTTCCTCCAAAGCCGGCATTTACAGGCATGATAACCTTAAATCTCTCATCAAAAGCACCTGTACATGTAGCAGCGGGTGCATATTTGTCGTTTGCTGATGCTCCTGTTATAACAGCAGCTTCTGTGTTGATATTTAATGCTTCATCGGCGCCGCCTGCTAAAGCATCCATAATCTTGCTGGCGCCCCAAGCTAATGCCATGATCGTACCTGTTTGGTTTTTCCAGTCATTATTATCATACGGGTATAAAGTCCAAAATCCCCCGGTTTTACCTGCGGTACTAAGGCCACTTTTATTATCACTTGTAATTTTTAATGATTCTACCGAAGTAATTGTGATTAGTGCGTATCCTTGTTGCACTAAATAGGAGTAATAATTAGTGGGTAATGCGAGTATAAATACAACAGCAACCGGCCATCCGCCTTCCGGCGCTGTACCTGTTGGTAAATTAACAGCAGCATTAAAGTCAAAACTCTTTCCATCTTTTTCAACAGTAACTGTCATTGAAGTTTTATTGGCGTTAAAACTATAGGTGACATTTTCCCCTGTACGCCACATACCATACATATATTTCTGAAGTATTCCTTTAATTTCCTCTCTGCGCATTGCCCATTCCTCTTTTGTTGTTACCGGTGCTCCGTTAAACATGGTCAATAAATCGGGAGGAGCAGCTTGGCGTTCAAATGTTTCCGGTTCGGGCAATTCATCCATCGTTGTTATTACAACAGGCAATTCTTCCGGTTGGTAAAAAATAACACTGTCGATTTTAGAAGTGGCAGTTTCGAACATGATTCTACCTCCTTTCATTATGTACATCGTTTTTGCTTCCTGGGCAGTGGTGGTTGCCATTGCAAACCATGCGGCTACGATTGCCGCGATTAATTTAAAGATATTTGTATTCATTGTTTTTTACTTTTTAATTATTTTTTATTTAACGTATTACTACTTTATGTGTAGAAACTTCGTTGTTACTGATTACTTTGAATAAATAAATTCCGCTTGATTGCTGGATTGTTAAAGCAGCATTTGCTTTAGCACTATAGGTTCCAAGCACACGTCCGTTCATGTCTATTACCTGTACGGTAGCATTTTCTGAAACTGTAATGGATATTTCACCGGAATTATTCTGATAAATGCTTATTTCATTTTTATTATTTATATCAGATATGCCTGTCGGATCATTATTAATAACAGTAACGGTATATACGTCATTACTTGCATCTTCGTCGCCTACCATAATTGCCCTTACAGAAACCGCATGTTTGCCTTTTGCACTTAAATCGGCTGTTGCAGTAAATGTATAGGTATATTCAGCAAGAGATACAATAGACATAGATGAAGCGTCTAAGTCGCGAACTTCTATATTGTCAATCCAATAGGTTACATCCGGTTGCGCGGCAAGCAAAAGACGCGCCCACATGGCTGCATCGTTTGTGGTAGCAATCATTGCACTATTGCCAACTGTGGAAGTGTTGTAAATAACCTGAGTCCAGTTTGTGCCAACAGGAGCAAGTTCAGCGCCATTTACATAGGGATACTGATTTCCAAAATTTGCATTTTTGAAGTCGACTGCTACTTTTCCGGGAACAGAACCTTTTATCCAAAATGAAACTTGGTAATGATGTCCGCTAACAATAGCGAAGTTTGAACTTTGGAGTTGTCCGTGTCCGTCGTATTTACCGCCATTAGCATCAGCAGGAATAATAACCTGCAATGATTGTGTTCCTTCGTATGCTTCGGTGCTTACAATCGTATAATTATCTGCATAATAGGTAGGATTCCAGCTGCCCATTCCGTTTTCAAAAGTTCCGTCTACAAGATTTATGCCACCTGCACCAATGCTTTCGGTAGCCACAACCGTATTATCAACCGTCAATTCCAAATCAAAACCTGTAACCGGTTTTGTGCCATTGTTGGTAATGATTACGGTAACTGTCTCGGTTGCAGTCAAATTATCTCCACTTACCGGAGCCGTAATAGCAGTAATAGCGATATCAACAACCTCAGGAAAAATATATGTTGCCGAAGCCACAGGGCTGTTTGCCATTCCTTCCATTGTAGCAAATGCTTTTACGGTTGTATTTGTTCTAAGCGTAAAAGATGTGGTATAAACGTCGGAAGTCGTTGTCGGGTTTGTGCCGTTTGTGGTATAATAAATGGTTGCACCTTTGGTAGTGCAGGTAATTGAAACAGTTAAGGGTGCATTTACATTGCCTCCTGTGGGAGAAATTACAGGCGTTGCCACAGGAGGGAGAGCTCCGGATATATCGCCGAAAATAATTTTTGCAATATCATCAAACACATGAACGGTAGCATCACCGTTGTGCGAATTGACAGATAAATTGTTGCCGGAAAACGTAATGTGTCGAACGTTTTCCAACTCGGAACCTGCGACGGTAGTGCCGTTCGCATGATGAACTAACAGTGCTTCTTGCGCGTGTACTGTGTTTATCGACAGCAACAGCATCGCATATAACAACCAAAAATTAATAAACTTACATTTTGTCATTGATTTAACAATTAAGATTAAACATTGTTTTAATTAGTTGGAATTCCATTGCTTTTTGTTAACGGCGCAAAGGTAACAGCCTCCGATAAAACTATTTAATTTTTTTGTAACGGCTATTTTATTTGAAGTTACGAATAGTTATGTTACATGGATGTAACGCACAAGAATGTTTTCTGTGCGCTACAAATGCAATTCTAAAAAAATTAAGGATTAATGAAACGGGAAAGAATGTCTTTGTTACGATTGCTTTATCTAAGGCTCTCTACATACTCTTTGGGCGACATTCCGTAAAATTCTTTGAAACTACTTGAAAAGTGCGAAAGTGTCGAAAACCCGACGGCATAAGCAACTTCCGAGATAGATAATTTTTTCTCTTTCAGTAATATTCCGGCTTGTTTCAAACGGATGTTGCGGATAAAATCGCGGGCAGGCATATTGGTTAATTCTTTTAGTTTCCGGTGCATATGTACGCGACTGATGCCTACTTCGGAACTTAACATTTCGACATTCAAATCGGTATTATCCAAGTTTTTATTGATGAATTTCAATATTTTTTCCATCAAGATTTCATCGGAAGATTTTAGTTCGATTTTATCCAACTTTCCTTCCGATTGCGTTACAAATTTTCCTTTCAATCGTTCCCTGTTTTCAAGTAGGTTGGAAACTGTTTTTTTCAGGATTTCCGAATTGAACGGCTTGACGATGTAAGCGTCTGCACCGGTTTCCAAGCCTTCTGCCAAGTCTTCTTCTTTCGATTTGGCTGTCAACAAGATAATCGGAATGTGATTGATATTGACATTCGATTTTATTTTCCGGCACAAGGTTATTCCGTCCATTTCAGGCATCATCACATCGCTGATAACCAAATCGGGTTTTTCTTTCAGAATAAAATCCAGCGCTTCTTTTCCGTTGACGCATTGATTTATTTTATAGATTTCCGACAATTCGGTTCTGATGTAATTATTAATCTCCGGTTCGTCTTCCACGATTAATATGCGATATTTTGTTTTGGGTTTTATCTTCTGCACAACCTCATCTGATTCTTCAAAGGTGTATTCAAGTAAATTGTCTTTTTGAGCATATACAAAAGTGGCCAGCGGTTCATCGTCTTTCATTATCTCTATTTCATCGCTTTTGAAATGATCTTTACCCATTGGCAAACGAATTAAGAAACAACTTCCCGATTTGGATTCTTTGTTGTATGCTTTGATGGTCCCGTATTGCAATTCGACCAATGAACGGGAAAGATGCAAACCAATACCGGTGCCGAAATTAGAATTTGTTACATCGTTATCAATTTGATAAAAACGTTCGAAAATCTTGTCTATTTTATCTTTATCAATACCGATACCATTATCTTCTACGCTTATCTCAAAGTAATTTTTCAGTGGGCCGCTTTCCGTTTTGTCTTCTCCGGTTTTCAAACGGACAATAATTTCACCATTTTCATTAGTATATTTGAAAGCATTGGAAAGAATATTAAACAATACTTTATCGAAATTATTCAAATCCACCCAAACTTTCAAATCCGGCATCTCGTGTTCAAAAACGAAACGGGTATTTTTCTTTTTGGCCGCATATTCAAACGATTGCATCACGTCTTTGATAAAACCTACCATATCGGTTTCACGCGATTTGAGGTGCATTTGCTCCCGGTCGATTTTTCTCACGTCCATCAATTGATTAATCAATCGGAGTATGCGCTGCGCATTGCGATAAATCAGCAAATAGGATTGCTGTAATACCGGATTTTCATTCTCTTTCAACAGTTTCTCAAGAGGCCCGATAATCAAAGTCATAGGTGTTCGTATTTCGTGAGAAATATTGATGAAAAACTGCAATTTAGCCTCATTAATCTGATCGGCATGTTCCAAACGTACCAATTCATTTTTATGCCGGATTTTAGAATGCAGGAAAGAATAAACCAAATAAAGAGATACTAAAAGCAATAACACATAAACCGCTTTAGCCCACCAAGTCATATACCAAGGAGGCCGAATGGTTACTACAATTATTTTGATTTCCGACTGATTATCCTGTTCGTAATACGCTTTAATATGAAATTTATAAGTTCCGGGTTGTAAATTGGTATAAGTAATTTTGTTGACTCCGGGAGAAGTACTCAACCAAGAAACATCGAAACCTTCTAAATAATATTTGTAAAGTATACCTTCGGGATTACCATATTCCAAACTTGAAAATTCGAAACTGAAAACATTATCTTTTGCTGAGAGAGAAATTTTATCGGCATCTAAAATAGATGTTTTAAAGATTACTTTGTTTCCCGATTTTTGACCTTTTGTAATATGTCTGTCGAAAACATAAAAGTCAGTTATATAAACACTTAATTTCCCTTTACTTTTATGAAAATCTTTAGGATAAAATGCTGTTATTCCATTCACACCACCGAAAAAAATCTTTCCATCGGGCGATTTACAGCGAGCACCACGAGTGAATTCATTTCCTTGAAGTCCGTCGGAAACAGAATAAACAGTAATTATATCATTCTCCGGATTGATTTTCGAAATTCCCCAAAGCGTACTTACCCATATATTATTATCCTCATCGATTTCAATGGCGCAAATCGTGTTGCTCGATAAGCCGTCGGCAATCGTATATGATTTTATATCCCCTGTTTTTTTGTTCAGGCAAGCCAATCCTGAGTTTGTACCAATCCAAAGATTGCCACTGTTATCTTTTTTCAGCGAAAAAACGATATTGCTCGGTAAACCATAATTTTCGAGCGTGTAATTTTCGAAAACATTGTTTTTTAGATTCAAGCACCCCAAGCCATTATATGTGGCAGCCCAAAGTAAGCTGCTATCGTTATCATAAAGCAGCGCGTTAATCCAGTTATTTGGAATCCCATGATCGCCCTCTCCCTGTTGATAATAGTGGGTTACTATTGATTTTGTATGAAGATCGAAACAATACAATCCACCACCATAGGTTCCTACCCATAGATGGTTATTATCATCGGTTTCCATGCAAAAAATCTTATTGTCTGCCAAGTTGACCTCGGAACGTTTATAGGTGTAGAACGTACATTTTCCCGATTTTCTGTCGAATAATGTAAGTCCTTTCAAATACGAACCCATCCATAAATTGCCATTTTGATCTTCTTTCATGCACATAATGGAAGAAGGCATTCCTGCTCCGTCAAAGTGTCTTATACGTTGCATTCTTTCATCTATCGAATATAAACCGTCGCTATCCGTTCCGACCCAAATAATGCCATCGCTATCCTCACAAATAGCCATTACACTATTTGAACCGATATAATTTTTTCTGAACGATTTATATCCGTAATAATCAAATCCATTAGGATTGCTCGGAATAAAAAATATTCCTTTCTGGAAAACGCCTGCCCAAATATTCCCATCTTTATCTTCTACTAAACTGTGAACTTTCGCTCTTGAGAAATCGAAAAGAGAAGAAAAGGATTCGTATTTTCCCAAAATCTGTGTTTGCGAGTTATAAACTTTTATCCCTTTACCGTCAATTCCGGCATACAAATTATCGTTTTTATCTACAATTAAAGCTTTTATCGGCAAGTTGTTATTTCCCGACACATCATCAATTCTGTTTATGCCGGATAATGTCGGATCAATACGGTTCAACCCTCCGAAAAGCGTTCCTATAAAAATATTTCCGCTTTTATCTTCACAAATACTTGATATGGCGTTACTACTGAGAGAGTGTATATTCTCCGAGGTATTTTTAAATAATTCAATCTTGTTTGTTCCCGGATGGTAAAGGTTTAACCCGTTGAGTTCCGAACCAAACCACAAGCGGTTCTGTGAGTCTTCGAATACGACAGTTAGAAACCTGCTGCAAAGGCGTTTGTTTAACTCCGTTTCGTGTCGGCATTGAGTTTCACCTTTTTTCAAAGAAAATAAGCTGGCACCCGAAGTGGCAAATAAAATATCTCCATTGCGTCGCTCAATAATAGATACCACATGAGCATTTACGCGCTCTCCGTTGGCATCATATAATTTCATTTCTTTAAAAATATCGGTATCTCTGTCGAACAACATCAATCCATCGATACACCCAATCCAGAAATTTCCATGAGAATCTTCGAATAAAGATTTTACATAATTATTTTTCAAGGAGGTGGAATCTCCTTCGACACTTCGATATACGACGAACTTATTTCCGTCAAATTTATTTAATCCATCTTCAGTCGCAATCCATATAAATCCTTTCTTATCTTGAAAAACCTGATTTACAAGACTGCTCGACAAGCCATTTTCCGTAGAATAAAATTTTGTAGTTTGAGAAAAAACAACACTTGTTTTCAGAAGAAGAAATGCAATCGCTACTACCTTCGCTAAATTATTCATCATTTGCATCTTTGTATTTTCATGTTTTTATTTTTCGAATACAAATATAAGGATTATTTGGCCAATAAAAAAATTAAGCTGTCGTCTGGCAGGCAATATAAATGTTACACACCTGAAAATATATGTAACAGAAAAATCAACGATGTAACATAAAGGATAAGCGATGAAACTTTTGTATATAATCATATTGCATAAAGCAACTATATTTGCAAAATACAATAAGTATGTTTTGAGAATCAGTCTCACATTACATATTTTTAAAATAAAAAAACAATTAAATAAAAAAATCATGAACACTAAAGAATCAGAAGGATTTTACAAATTATCATTCCTACAAAGAGTAGGATTTGGTAGCGGAGACTTTGCACAGAATTTGATTTTTCAAACGGTGATGCAATATGTTTCTTTCTTTTTTGGTACTATTGCAGGATTACCTAAGAGTGCAGTAGCGTTGTTGGTATTTATACCGCCTGTTATAAACATATTCATGTCGATGTGGTTTGGTACTTTTGTCGACAAACACAATCCTAAATTAGGAAAATATCGCTCTTACTTGCTTTTTGGCGGTATTCCTTTGATGGCATTTGCAGTCCTTTGTTTTTACGACGGTTTCCACGGATCTATTGTGTATTATTTCACAACATATATAGTGATGTGTTTACTCTACACAATAGTCAGTTTGCCTTACGGGGCACTATTTGCTTCGCTTACCCGTGATGGACGTGAAATGGATAAACTTACTTCTGTCCGCATGCTTCTTGCCAATTTAGGTGGATTGACAATCGCTTTCGGTGTTCCTACAATGGTCGCATATTTTTCTCCAACTAATACAATTAAAGGAGAGGGCGACGCTCAAGCATGGTTTTATACCATGTGTATTTTGGCAGTGTTAGGAGTATTTTTATTGATTTTTTGTTTTTCTCAAAGTAAAGAGCGGGTAATAGAAAAGGCCGAAAAAGCAGCAAAACTTAAAGCGTCTGATATGTGGAACGAACTTGTGCAAAACAAACCGTTGCGCATTGTAGCGTTGTTTATTTTTACTGCATTTGCCATGATGTCAATCTATAATGCAGTAGGTGCTTACTATACTACATACTTTTTAGGCGCAGAAGAATTGACAGGTTGGTTCCAAGGAGTAGGTTTCTTACCGGCATTCCTCTTTTTACCTTTCATTCCTGCAATTAAGAAAGCTATCGGTAAAAAGCAAATGTTTATTGGATTCTTGGTTGTTGCCATCGTTGGTATGGCATTGCTCTACATTGTTTCGGCATTCGAAGCCCTTCGTTCAACTTGGTTGATAATGGTAGCGCAATTTATCAAATCAACAGGTATTATTGTGGCTACAGGTTATATGTGGGCGTTGGTGCCTGAAGTAATTTCGTATGGAGAATGGAAAACAGGCAAACGTATGCCGGGTGCTATAAATGCTATTATCGGTATTGTTTTCCAACTCGGAATGGCTATTGGTCTTTTCTTCCCTAATATGTTATTGGGGCTTGTAGGTTTTGATAAAACCGATGTAACTCCTTTGGCATTGCAAGGTATTTTGTGGTTAGTTGCAGTTATTCCTGCAATATTATTATTTGTATTGATATTTATTATGTCGAAATATGAATTGACCGATGAGAAGATAGATATGATAAACAAAGAAATCGAAGAAAGAAATTCTAAATAATCATGGCAAAATTAAAATTAGTATTAGCAATCGCAATTTCCGCATTAATGGCGGTTAGTTGTTGTTCAAAAGCACAGCAACAACCAAACACATTGAAAGATGCTTTAGCCGGTAAATTCTATATTGGAACAGCAATGAATGTTGATCAGATAACCGGAAAAGACACCGCAGCAATAGCAGTAATCAAGCAACAGTTCAATTCTATTGTTGCAGAAAACTGCATGAAAAGCATGTATCTTCAACCGAAAGAAGGCGAATTTTTCTTTGACTTAGCCGATCAATTCGTGCAATTTGGAGAAGAAAACAATATGAATATCATCGGTCATTGCTTGATTTGGCATTCGCAAGCTCCCGCTTGGTTTTTTGTCGACGATAAAGGCAAAGATGTTTCTCGCGAAGTGTTGATCGAACGGATGAAAAATCATATCACAACAATTGTGGGTCACTACAAAGGACGTATCAATGGTTGGGATGTGGTAAACGAAGCTATCATGGAAGATGGTTCGTTGCGTAAAAGTAAGTTTTATGAAATTATCGGAGATGATTTTATGAAATTAGCTTTCCAATTTGCGCATGAAGCAGATCCTGATGCCGAATTGTATTACAATGACTACAACGAATGGCATGTCGGAAAACGTGATGCTATTGTGGCGATGGTAAAAGATTTCCAAGCAAACGGAATCCGCATCGATGCCATAGGAATGCAAGGCCATTTCGGAATGGATTATCCACAGCTTGACGAATATCAAGCTGCAATGGATGCCTATGCAGCTGCAGGCGTGAAAGTGATGGTTACCGAATTGGATATGAGCGCACTTCCTCGCCCAGGTCAAAATACAGGTGCAAACATTGCTGATGTCGAAGAATATCAAGCTTCATTAAATCCGTTTACCGAAGGTCTGTCGGAAGAAGTTTCGGCAGAATGGACAAAAAGAATGGCAGAATTTTTCCAACTCTTTATTGATAATAGCGATAAGATCCAACGTGTTACGATGTGGGGCGTGAGCGATGCTACTTCATGGAAAAACGATTTTCCGGTAAGAGGTCGCACCGATTATCCATTGCTTTTTGACAGGAATCATCAACCCAAGCCTATCGTACAAAAAATTATAGATATGGCGAATGCAGCGCAAACTGCACAGTAAGTACTTATAAAAATTATTAATGTAAAAATATAAAACAATGAAAACACCGAAGTATTTAGTTCCTAACGATTTTATGGCAGATCCATCTGCACACGTTTTTAACGGTAAGTTGTTTATTTATCCTTCTCATGACTGGGAAAGCGGTATCGAAGAAAATGACAATGGAGATCATTTCGATATGAAAGATTACCATGTTTTTTCAATGGAAGATGTGGAAAATGGAGTAGCGGTTGATCATGGTATAATATTAGATGTGAAAGGTATTCCTTGGTCGGGTCGCCAGTTATGGGATAGCGATGTAGCTTTCAAAAACGGAAAATATTACTTGTATTTTTCTTTGAAAGATAAAAACGACGTTTTCCATATTGGAGTTGCCGTAAGTGATAAACCCGAAGGCCCATTTATTCCACAGCCCGATCCGATGCGCGGAAGTTACAGTATCGACCCGTCTGTTTTAGACGATGGCGACGGAAATTTCTATATGTATTTCGGTGGACTTTGGGGTGGACAATTGCAACGTTACCGTAACAACAAAGCATTAGAATGTGCGATTTTCCCGGCAGACAATGCACCGGCAATACCTTCACGCGTAGTACGTTTAAGTGATGATATGTTGCAGTTTGCAGAAGAACCTCGCGAAGTGATTATCCTCGGCGAAGACGGAGAACCTATTACCGCAGGCGATAAATACCGTTTCTTTGAAGCTTCATGGATGCACAAATATAATGGAAAATATTATTTCTCTTATTCTACCGGTGATACGCATTTCTTGTGTTATGCAGTTGGTGATAATCCATACGGCCCGTTCACTTTCCAAGGAGTAATCTTAACTCCTGTTGTGGGTTGGACAACGCATCACTCTATTGTTGAGTATAAAGGAAAATGGTATTTATTTCATCACGACAGTGTTCCTTCCGGTGGCAAAACGTGGCTTCGTAGCATGAAAGTTATTGAACTTGAATACGACGAAAACGGAAAAATTAAAACAATAGAAGGAGGCGGAGAATAAATGATAGAGGAGTAAGCCTCTCCATTCGGTAAAAAAGAAATCCCAACTTTCTCAAATTAAGACGGTTGGGATTTTTTTATTTGTCGGAACTTTTCAATCGTAAATTCCTTTTCGTCTTCTTATTTCTTTTTTTGTTATAAAATTATTTTCACTGGCGATTTTTTTATAAAACGAGCAGTCTATACAAGGAGATTCCTCACATACTTTTCCCCCCATAAGCATTTTTTTTGTTCTTTTGTAAACATCTGAATATAGACTTTTCTTGAGCCCAATTTCAAAAACATTCACTCCATAGTCTTTTGTCATATTAGGACAGCATCCCATCAGTCGTCCATCATAATTGATTTGAGGAGATGTCCACAATTCAACGCAAAAAAGAGTTCTTAGAGGAGAATAAGATACCTTATTGTCTTCGCTTCCATAAAGCCCTCCGGTTTCTTTATTTTCATAAATAAGTCCGGTTTCTCTTTCAACCATTGGCAAATCATCGGGGATGAAACCGTCCCAATCTTTGATGAAGATTATCTTACAACCTAATTCATGAGCCATTTCTTTAGCCCTTTTTATTTCAGATTCGGATTGATTTAACTCTGAAACAACGTATTGCCACACTATAATGGGATGATAGCTATGGTATTTTTCTTTGTATTCCTTTAATTTTTTTATATTGTCTATAACCTTATCGAAATTGCCGTTTCTTCTATACCAAGAATATATCTCTTGAGAGGATCCGTCAATAGCTACATTCATTCCGTAAAATTGGTATTTTACTAAAGCTTCCAATATTTCATCAGAAACAGTATTAAAATTAACTCCATTCCATGCGGTCAGTTTAACTTTTTTAGAATAAGCAAATTGGATAATTTTCTTCAAATCCGGATTTAAAAATACTTCTCCTAAATTGGATAATTCGACCTCTTTTATGTATGGATTCATTTTTACAAATTTTTCAAAATCTGTAAATTTCAGATAACCCTTGCCTCTGTTTCCGTAATTAAATTTCCGCATGAAACAGCCTCTACAATTTAACTGACACAAAGAACTTGCGTCTATTCTGACTTTGCTCGGAAGTTTTATCCCGATTATCCAATTCATCCAAATAATCAAATCTCGATAATCTAATTGACGTATAAATTTGATTCCGGATTTAATTTTATCTTTAACGGATGGCGGTATCGCCTTTTTTATCAATTTAAACATAAGACATTTGTTTTTTGATTATTATTAATTTCTTTAATTGTAAATATCTTTTCGCCTTTTTATTTCATTTTAGTCAGGAGTTTTTCGTCAAGAACAAAATTCTTAATATAACAACTGTTACAAGGAGATTCCTCACACATTTTCTTTCCCATAAGCATTTTTTTTGAGTGTTTAACAATCTTCGAATTTAGGCTTTTTCTAAGTCCGATTTCAAAAACATTCACTCCGAAATCTTTCGTTGTATTGTTACAACAACCAAATAATCGGCCATCATAATTTATTTGAGGAAATTTCCATAGATCTACACACGGAACATTTCTCTCAGTATAACGGGATAAAACATTATTTTTATTTTCATAACACAGATTTGTTTCTCTTTCTATCATTTTAGTATCCTTAGGAATAAAGCCTGCGTGATCTTTGATGAAAAATATTCTACAATTAAGTTCTTTCGCTATCTCTTTGGCTTTTTTTATCTCTGATTCAATTTCACTGCATTCCAAAATAATATATTGCCAATTCAAAAGAGGGAGAGGACTGTTATATTTTTCCTTGTATTCATTCAGTTTTTTTATGTTATTTATAACCTTGTCAAAGTTGCCATTTCCTCTGTACTGAGAATATACTCCTTGGGAAGCTCCGTCAATAGCTACATTCACTCCATAAAACTTGCATTTTACTAAAGTTTCCAACACTTCATCCGAAACGGTATTAAAGTTAACTCCATTCCATGCGGTCAGTTTAACTTTTTTTGAATGAGCATATTCAATGATTTTGAGTAAGTCGGGATTTAGAAATATTTCTCCATGATTAGATAATTCTATCTCTCTTACATAAGAGTTCATTTTTAAGAATTTTGCAAAATCATCAAATTTCAAATAACCTTTACCTCTATCTCCGTAATTATATATTCGCATAGCACACGAGCCACAATGCAATTGACACAGAGAACTTGCGTCTATTTTGACCCGCCTCGGAAGTTTCCTTCCTATTGTCCGATTCATCCAAATAATCAAATCTCGATGATCTAATTGAGTTAAGGAACGTACCCATAATCTAACGGGTGTCGGCAATTGACTTTTTATAAAATTAAGCATAAGACGTTTATTATATATACTGAGTGTTATGTGCGAACACTAATACAAAGATAATAAATTTATTTCACTTATGCTAATTTATGCTTATATAATTACTATGATACTTTAATTTATACGCCGCTGAATGCGCTGAAACCTCCGTCGACAGGCAGTACTACACCGGTAATAAAACCTGCAGCATCGCTACACAGGAATTGTACTGCTCCATTCAGTTCGGCAATATCTCCAAAACGTTTCATGGGTGTTTTGGCCAATACTTTTTGACTTCTTTCGGTTAACGAACCATCCGGGTTGACGAGTACCGCACGATTTTGGTCGCCAATAAAGAACCCGGGAGCAATGGCGTTTACTCTTATGCCTTCTCCGTATTTCAATGCCATTTCGGTAGCCAACCATTGAGTGAAATTGCTGATTGCAGTTTTTGCTGCCGAATATCCGGGAACGCGGGTAATGGCCGAATAAGCTGACATGGAAGAAACGTTGATAATGCTACCAAACCCCTGTTTTGCCATAACTTTACCGAATACCATAGAAGGGTAAACTGTTCCGTTCAAGTTCAGATTGATAACCTTTTCCCATTCAGGGATGGGCATATCGAAAAATTCTTGATCGGGAGCCAATGTTCCACCGGGAGTATTTCCACCGGCAATGTTTAGAAGAATATCGATTCGTCCCCATTTCTCTACGACTTGCGTAGCTACTTTTTGCAAACTTTCGATATCGAGTACATTGCCGATAATGCCAATGGCCTCGCCTCCTTCAGAAGTTAATTCTTTAATGCGAACATCTAATTGTTCTTGTCTGATGTCTAAAGCTACGACTTTGGCTCCTGCTTTGATAAAACTTTTGGCGATGCTTCCGCCCAATACGCCACCGGCACCTGTGATGACGGCGACTTTTCCTGCTATACTGAATTGTTCGTTCATGACGAATTAATTATAAATTATAAATTACAATATTTTGTTTCTATTTCGTTTTTAACGGTGGCGATTACTCCATCCATTTGGGCTAAAGCGAACATGCGTCCGAAGAATGAATAACCGGGGTTATAATCTTTATCGCCGTCATCAAACATCAGTCGTCCGTGATCTACACGCATGGGTAACGCCGGATTTGTTTTTTCGAAAATCCTGACTAATTCGATCAAATGTCCTCGCCCTTCAAGGTGGCCGGCCTCAATGAAATTTCCGTCGGGAAGGATTTCCGTACTTCTTAAGTGAGCAAAGCGCACGCGGGGAGCAAATTTTGCAGCCAGTTCGCGCACATCATTTTGGATTCCCGAACTGAGAGAGCCTGCGCAAAATGTCAATCCGTTGTGAGGATTATCTACTGCTTTCAGTATCCAATCGATGTCTTCCAAATCTGTTACGATCCGGGGTAATCCCAATACTCGACGAGGTGGATCATCGGGATGTATACACATATTTATACCATGTTCTTCACAAACAGGCATAATTTGTGTGAGGAAATATTTCAGATTTTCTCTTAATGTATTTTTATCAATCCCTTTGTATAAATCAATCAAATTTTTGAATAGTGTTACGGGATTTTTATCTCCTTCCTTTATATTTCCGTTGATAAAGCCTTGAGTTTTTACGATAATCGTGTAAATCAATTGATCTTTTTCTTCTTGCGTAATGGTCTTATCCAAAGCGTGTACTTGTTCTATTACATCGGCCGGATAATCTTTTTCGGCATTTTCGCGTTTCAAAATCATGCAGTCGAAATAGGCAAAACGCACATTGTCGTAATACAAAGAAAAAGAACCATCGGCCAGGGGATATTCAAGTTCGGTACGAACCCAATCGATAACCGGCATAAAATTATAGCAAATAGTTTTAATATCGGCTTTTCCTAAATTAGCTAAACTTATTTTGTAGTTGTCGATTAACTTATCCCGGTCGTTTCCACCATATTTTATGGCTTCGCTAACAGAAAGGCTTTCAACTACCGACCATTTCAAGCCGGCATCTTCAATGTGTTTTTTCAAATCTAAAATAGCTTCCAACGACCAAATTTCGCCCGCAGGAATATCGTATAGAGCGGTAACGATTCCTTCCACTCCAATTTGCCGGAGCATCGGTAAGGTTATTTTGTCTTTCTTACCGAACCAGCGCCAAGTTTTTTCCATATATTTTAATTATGATGTTCGAGGTTTAATTGAATTTGTTTCATTTCCTCCAAATCGTGGATAGGCCTTTCCATTTCAAAAGGAATAGGTCGTTTGGAAAATGTTTGGAAATAAAGCAAGCAGGCATCTTTCCACCAAATAGCGTCTCTTGTTTGAACTTTAAGTTTGAATTGCACATCGGCAAAACGTTCGGGGTCAATCAGATTTTCAATCGGATCCCATTTTTTCTGAAAACCACGTGCTTGATTAACTCCCAATAGATATTTATAACACAATTCGTCCCAAAGAATCCTTCCGCCTCTCATTTGATGATCCCAAGGAGCATGATGAAACCACAAAAGTAGGTTTTCCGGACAAGTTTCAATATTATTAAATATTTCATTCAGTGGAGGAAAATATTGGCTGACTGCATTACTGCCTGTTGTTGTCCGGTCGAATCCGATGCCAAAAGTGCTTGCTTTGTGATAATAAGACGGTAGCCAGTCGGGACGTGCTCCGGGAGGATTACACCAAGGCTCCGGGCCATAATGATGGTGCCATGCAAAAAGATGGTGTAAACCTAAAGGCATCATATAGCTAACCATTGCTTCCCACGAATCCATCATGATTTCTTTTACCGGAGTAAGAAAATTAACGTCGTTTGTAAATGTCATTTTCAACCATTCATCTGCAATCTGCTCGGCCGAAAGTTCGTGATTCCAAGCCAATCGTCCGAACGCGTACCAGTTGGATTGTCCAAAATGATGTCCTGTCCAGTTTGCATCTTCTCCTATGTTCGCTACTCCTGCAATTGCAGTAAGCTTGTGAGGGAAAAGCGTTCCATCAGTTGTTTTGGCAACGGTCGAACCTGCTCCTTTGCAATAAGTATCACTTTCAAAAAATTCTTTCCATTGTGTACCAAGGTAAACCAACTGTTTAGAGTGTCCGAGATATTCCTGCGTAATTTGCAATTCAGGCATCAGTGGCGTTTTTTGCATAGCACCGAATAAAGGGCTGAACGGCTCGCGCGGCTGAAAATCTATCGGCCCGTTTTTAACTTGAACAATAACATTGTCATTGAACTTACCGTCTAAGGGCATAAATTCGTTAAATGCTTGTTTTGCACGGTCTTGGTCGCTTGGACTATAAACGAATGCCCGCCACATAACAATTCCTTTGTAGGGTTTAAGCGCTTCGGCCAGCATGTTGGCTCCATCGGCATGTGTGCGACCGTAATCCTGCGGGCCGGGCAATCCTTCCGAATTGGCTTTTACCAAGAAGCCTCCGAAATCGGGAATCACGTTGTATATTTCTTTGACTTTATCTTTCCACCATTTTCTTACATCTTTATTCAATGGGTCGGAGTTCTCCAATCCGCCCAACACTTTCGGAGAAGAAAAATTAATAGACAGGAAAACTTTGATATGATACGGCCGGAGTTCATCGGCTATTACTTTTACTTTTTGGAAAAATTCAGGAGTCAGCGCATCGGGTGTAGCGTTTACATTATTCAACACTGTTGCGTTGATTCCGATGGAAGCATTGGCGCGAGCATATTCTTTGTAACGGGGAGAAATCTGTTCGGGGAGTTGATCCCAACGCCAAATAGAATATCCGGCATATCCGCGTTCGACCGTTCTGTTTAAGTTATCCCAATGATTTAATATCCGCAAATCATATTTGGGAGATTCCGCAATGTTTAACATTCCGGCATCGCTTCTGGTTTCTTGCAAACGTAACAAATGATAGGCTCCATAAAGCAATCCTTGTTCAGTAGTTGCAAGGATAGAAATACCTGTAAGTTTGTTTCCTGTGATTCGATAACCGTCTTTTCCCAGTTTTTGCAAGTCTTTGTTATTGATGATATTTAGTTGAACCGGAGCGCCTTTCCATTGCGATTCCAATTCCTGTTTGGCAATATTAATTGTAGCACTCTGCTTGTTTGCAGTAACTGTTGCGTTTTGTCCTGTTTCGGCACGTAGCCAAAGACGGCTGCCATCTTCGGCATAAAGTCCGACAGAAAGCAATACTAAACAAAAAAATACAATACTTTTTTTCATATTTATATCTGATAAATTTAATCAAAAGGATAATGTACTCCCCACTCTTTACGCAAACCATCCATTAAACGCATCATGCGCAATGTTTCGGCATGAGGCATATCGGGCGATTCTATCCAACCATTTTCTAAAGCCTCCATTACTGCATATACCTGATATTCATATCCTGTAATTTGTGGTGGACAATCATATTGGGCGACCATTTCATAATCTCCGGTAACCACAGTAATTCGTTGCGGATTATTGACGTTTTCCACAATGATATGTCCTTTTTCTCCTGAAATAACACCTTGTCGGTCGGTCTTTGCCAAAACGGTGCTGTTTAGCACAGCCATTTTTCCGTCGTTGAAAATCAAGGTAATACTATTTTGAACATCTACTCCTGTATCTATTTTCACACAAGAAGATACGATTTCTTTTATATCCGTACCGAATACCATAGAGGCAAAGTTCAACGGATAGATTCCCAAATCCAGCAAAGTGCCTCCGGCTAATTTTGGCTCTCTTATACGTTCTAAATGAACATTTGGGTATCCTAAATTAGCAGTTAACATTTTGGGTTCTCCGATGATACCGCTTGCTATCACTTCGTTAATAGTTTTTGAAAGCGGCATGTAGCGAGTCCAAATAGCCTCTGCAATAAATATATTTTTCTCTTTTGCTAAATTCAATAATTCTTCGGCTTGACGGGCATTGCCGGTAAAAGCTTTTTCGCATAATACAGGTTTTCCTTTCAACAGGCAAAGACGCGCATTGTCGTAATGCTCCGAATGAGGGGTAGCGATGTATACCAAATCCACTTGGTCGTTTGCTATCAAATCTTCGTATGAACCATAAAAGTGAGTAAAACCCCATTTTTTTGCAAAATCTTTTGCTTTTTCCAAACTGCGGGAAGCCACTGCGTACATTTCCACGCCTGTCATGTGTCGAAGGGTTATCGCCATTTTTTCGGCTATCCACCCGGTTGCTAAAATACCTACTTTCATTGGGTCGTGTATTATTTAAGTTGTTTTGCGAATTTTCGTGCAAAAATACTCTTTTTTTGGTTACATTTAACCCATCATAATGAAGAATAAATTTATAATTCTTTCAAGGGATTCCAAAATACATTTTTCCAGTTTTGTATTCTATCATTTATAACCACGATTCCTTCCGATTCTAACAATTGTTGCATTTCTCCGGATATCCCAAAAGCATTTTTTGCCGACAAAATTCCGGAACTGTTAACGACTCGGTGAGCAGGAATCTGAATTACATCTGAATTACATTGACTCATCATTCGTCCTACCATTCGGGATAAATTCGGGTAACCTATTGCTTTTGCTATAATTCCATAACTTGTTGCTCGTCCCGGAGGTATTAACTTCACAATTTCATAAACGGCTTGCTGTAATTGTTCTTTTTCTACGATCTGCATGATAGTTATAAAATCTAAGTTGCAAATATAAATATTTTTCAATAAGAAATAAATATAAACATTTTTTATGATAATCAGAGTGAAATTTCTTGGCAATAATTATCTTTGTGCTTTCGTTTAAGATTTTTTTGTAATACATCATACAAAATTTATGTCTGCCACCCAGCCTCTTTTTCTTATAGATATAGAAAAAATCCTGAAAACAAAAGCCCCTCAGGTATCCCGTAAGATACCCAAATTTGTTGTAAGATGGTTTGAACGTCTGATTCGTCAAAAAGATATGAATGATTTTCTTATCAAAAATAATGGTGCTGAAGGTGTCGATTTCATGAATAATCTAATCGAGTATTTCAATGTAAATCTTAAGACAGAAGGAGAGGAAAATATTCCGCAAACCAACCAACGTTTTATTTTTGCAGCCAATCATCCGCTTGGGGGACTTGATGGTGTTTCTTTATCTGCATTCTTGGGAAATAAATACGACGGCAAGATAAAATATTTGGTTAACGATATTTTGTATTTCTTAGAACCTGTAAGAAATATATTTGTTCCGATCAACAAACACGGAAGACAAGCTAAAGGTGGAGTAGGAGCGATTAACGAAGCTTTAGCTTCTGACGATCAAATCATCACTTTCCCCGCAGGAATTTGTTCGAGAAAACAAAAAGGGGAAATTAAAGACTTGGAATGGAAAAAAATGTTCATAGTCAAGGCCGTAGAATACAAACGAGATGTTATTCCGGTTTACTTTGAAGCAAAAAATTCTGCTTTTTTTTATCGGTTGGCCAACATTCGTAAGTCTTTAGGAATCAAATTTAATATAGAAATGTTATTTTTGCCTCGTGAAATGTTTAAAAGCATAGGTTCTACATTTACCATACATTTCGGACAGCCTATTCCGTGGGAGACTTTTGATTCTTCAAAATCTCCTTCAACATGGGCGCGAGAAGTGAAAAAAATTGTATACGAGTTGAAAAAGTAAAGATTTGATATAACATCATGGAAAACATAATTCCGAAAGTAGATACATGGTTGATAAAATCGGAGCTTACATCTGATAAGTTGTTGAGGAAAACAAATAAATCGGGGAATGAGATTTACCTTTTTACCGCGCATAATGCTCCGAATTTAATAAGGGAAGTTGGCCGGCTGCGGGAAATCGCATTCAGGTATTACGGTGGAGGAAGTGGAAAATCGTGCGATTTAGACGAATTCGATACCATGGAAAACCCATATCGACAGCTGATCGTTTGGGATCCTGAAAAAGAAGAGATTTTAGGCGGCTATCGTTTCCTCTGCGGCAGAGAAGTGATTTTCGACGAAAAAGGACAACCTTGTAATCTTGCTACTTCCGAGTTATTTAATTTTTCGCAAGAATTCATTGAAGACTATCTCCCACGCACAGTAGAATTAGGTCGCTCTTTCGTTTCTTTAGATTATCAAACATCAAGAGCCGGCACAAAAGGGTTGTATGCGTTGGATAATTTATGGGATGGTTTGGGAGCACTTTCTGTTATCGACAAATCTTTGCAATACTATTTCGGCAAGGTAACGATGTATAATACATATAATCCGGAAGCTCGAAATATGATTCTCTATTTTCTGGATAAATATTTTTTAGACAAAGAGAGCCTTGTAACACCTATTCATCCATTGAAAACAGATGCGGATTATAATAAAATGAAGACGCTGTTTCCAAACAACAATTTCAAGGATGATTATAAAATTCTAAACACGGAAGTTCGAAAACTCGGAATAAACATACCTCCGTTATTTAGTGCTTATATGAGTTTATCTCCCACTATGCGAGTATTTGGTACGGCACTCAACGAGGAATTTGGAGACGTGGAAGAAACCGGCATTTTGATTAATGTTGATGAAATTTTTGAAGAAAAAAAACAACGCCATATAGAGACATTTTTGAGAGATATACCTTCCCGGAGATTTCTGCAATGTATTCGTCTGGCTATCAGTAACAAATGGAAGAAATAGATTCTCTTTTTTATGACAGTATTGATTTACTCAAACGCATAATTGCAATTCCGTCCCACAGCAGGGAAGAAAAGGAAGTTGCAGATATGCTTGAAGTATATATGCAAAACTGTGGATTAAATCCGAAAAGAAAAGAGAATAATATTTGGGCAATCTCTCCTGATTTTGACATTAACAAGCCAACCATTTTACTTAATTCGCACATCGACACCGTAAAACCTGTGGGTGGTTGGACTGTCGATCCCTACAATGCCATCGAATCCGAAGGAAAAATAACCGGCTTGGGAAGTAATGATGCGGGAGCAAGTGTTGTTTCTCTGTTACACGCATTTATCGTCCTGATAAAAAAAGAGCAACCATACAATTTGATTTTTTTAGCGTCTTCCGAAGAAGAAGTTTCCGGGAAAACCGGAGTAGAATGTGTTCTTCCCGAATTGCCTCCGATTTCATTCGGATTGGTGGGAGAACCGACTGATATGAATCCGGCAATCGCAGAAAAAGGATTGATGGTTTTGGATTGCTGCGTTCGCGGTCAATCCGGTCATGCCGCAAGAGAGGAAGGAGAAAATGCTATCTATAAAGCGATTCCTGTTATCAACTGGTTCAAATCATATCAATTTTCCAAACAAAGCGATTTATTGGGAAAAGTAAAAATGAGTGTTACAATGATTCAGTCGGGCACACAACACAATGTGATTCCCGATTTATGTACCTTTGTTGTGGATGTTAGAAGTAATGAATGTTATTCAAACGCTGAAATTCTTGAAATTATAACACAAAATTGCGATTGCGAAGTAAAAGCCCGCTCTACTCGTTTGAATTCATCGAGCATTTCATCCAATCATTCGGTTGTGCAGCGAGCTGTTATGCTGGGAAAACAACCTTTCGGTTCTCCGACGCTTTCAGACCAAGCATTGATGCCTTTCCCGACGTTGAAAATGGGTCCGGGGCAATCTTCCCGTTCACATACGGCAGATGAGTTTGTTAAAACAGAAGAAATTAGGGAGGCGATAGAAATATATATCCGGTTACTTGATAATTTGAAGTCATAAATGACAAACAAGCAACGTTACGAAATATTTTGCAACGAACGCCCCGAAATTCCGTTTTTTATGCAGGCGTGGTGGCTTGATGCCGTGTGCACACCTGAAGACAAGCAATGGGACGTGCTTTTGTGTGAAGAAAATGGAAAAATTATCGGTGTAATGTCTTATCATTTACTCAAAAAATGGGGATTAAAAATCATTGTTCAACCGCAACTGACACAATATACCGGTGTGTGGATTGATTATCCGAAAGATGATAAATTACACAAACGTTATTCGCTTGAAAAACAGGTAATGGATAATTTAATCGACCAGCTCGAAAAATTGAAAGTGTCTTTTTATGAGCAGAATTTTCACTATTCTTTTACTAATTGGCAGCCGTTTTATTGGCGAGGATTTCAGCAAACTACACGCTACACTTATATTTTGAAAAATATAGTTGATTTGGAAATAATTTATAACGGTATTCATAAAAAAATCAAGCAACATATCCAAAAAGGAGAAGAGGAATTTGCTGTATATAATCAACTTACACCCGAAGAATTTTATCAATTTCACAAATCTTCTTTGCAGGCAAAAAAGAGAAAAATCATTTATTCTGAACGGATTTTTATGTCGATTTATCAGGCAGCAATAAGCAGAAATCAAGGTAAAATCATTGCCATTCGGGATAAAAAAAACGAATTATTATCAGCTGTTTTTTTTGTTTGGGATAAAGACTCGGCCTATAATCTCATTGTAGCCAAAGCACCTTTAGAAAATGCTCATTTCATATCCGACTATATGACATGGGAAGTGATAAAATATGTAAGTAAAAAAACGCAAAACTATGATTTTGAGGGGAGTATGATTGAAGGTGTCGCTCGAAAAAATCAATATTTCGGAGCAGAGCAACAGCCATATTTCTGTATTTCGAAAACCAATTCGTATATTTTTGATTTATTGTTAAAGCTTAAAATTAGAAAAAAAGAAGATAGCAAGAAATAGTTGTTTATTTTTGTAAGCAAAATAACAGAAACAATTGGATATTAACAAAAACAGACTGAAAAATATATTTTCAAATTACTCTAAGGTATTTGAAAACTATTTTTTCATGACCTTACTTCAGGTTGTTTCTCCATTGATTGGACTTATAACATATCCTTATGTGATAAGGGTTTTAGGATCTTCAAATTATGGTTTGTATGTCTATTCTCTTTCCATAGTTAGTCTCATGTCAATTCTAATATCGTATGGCTTTTCTTGGACAGGCTTGAGAGATATTGCGCGCAATCAAAACAATCAAAATGAAAAGAATAGAGTTATTTCCACGATACTAATATCTAAATTATTATTGTTCGGTATTGTATTTATTATTTTTTACTTATCAACATTATTCATCTCTTTCTTCAAGTTAAATAGACTGATTCTGTTTTTCTGTTTTCTTCAAGTTACTATTCCTGATATTTTATTTCCAATATGGTTTTTTCAGGGCATTCAAAAAATGAAAGTAGTTACATTTATACAGTTGTTTATAAAGTTATTAACGATACCACTTGTTTTTATTTTTATCAAAAAATCGGATGACACCCACATTTACCCAATGATTATATCAAGTTGTGCTATTTTTGGAGCACTTATAGCGACTTGGTTTATGCTTTTCCAAGAAAAAATTCGGATTCATTTAGTTTCATTTAATGAAATAAGAGCAAATTTCAGAGATAGTTTCCCTTTTTTCTGTACAAGTATTGTAGGTGTTGCAAAAAGAGAGATATTGCCCA
Organism: Dysgonamonadaceae bacterium; assembly: GCA_031253625.1. GTDB lineage: Bacteria > Bacteroidota > Bacteroidia > Bacteroidales > Azobacteroidaceae > JAIRVZ01. Next base: position 21,631 of record JAIRVZ010000054.1, on the reverse strand, counting down.
TTATAATAGGGAGTTTCTTAAGTAAGTCTGATGTTGCTTTATATGATTTGGCAAATAAAATTGTATCTATTCCAACGCTACTTACAGAAAAAATAAATGGAGCACTATTCCCCGAAATAATAAAAAATCCGATTAAGTCTAGAATAAGAAAAATAATGAAAATGGAAATAGTAATCGGAAGTATTATAATATTGTGCATTATCCTTGGAGGCTATTGGTTAGTATTGCTTATGGGAGGAAAACAAATGATTATGGCTTATCCTTTAGCATGTATTTTAAGTATAACCGTACTGTCGCATTTATTATCAGGAAGTTGCATGAATTTGGTCTTTATCCCTAATAAGAAATATTATTATATTACTCAACTTCAAGTCGTAGCACTTGCTTCAGTCATAATATTGTGTATTCCCATCTTATTTTGGCAATCGGTTTTCATTGTTGTTATTGCAGCAACTTTATCCGGCGTGTCTGAAGTAGGATATTCATTTTACAGGATAAAAACTCAACGTTTGTTATAATTCAATTTTTGGAGATATTTTTATGACTATTAGAAAGCAAATAACATATTTTATATTGAAAAATCTACCGGTCGACCAAAGAGACTTTATACTCAGTCTCAAAAGATTTAATTTCAAGAAAAGGGAATATCCAAGTCGTCAATTATTTATAATGGTTTTCGATGGAAAGTTTTTTCATGGAGGATTAGCCGACCGATTAAAAGGTATCGTTTCTACATTTCAATATTGTTACATAAATAATATTGAATTCCGGATTAAACATACTTATCCTTTTGATCTTTCGAATTATTTACCCCCTAATGAATATGACTGGACGTTAAAGCTTTCAGACAAAATTAGTTATCATTTATTAGAAGTAAAATATGCCAATTTTATAGGGAAAAGTCTGTTTAAGCGTTTGATAAAATTAAATACGAAAAAACAAATTCATTGTTATGCCAATTGGAATGCAGTGCCGGAATTAAACACATATTATCAAACAAATTATCAGTGGGGAGAGTTATTTAAGAAGCTTTTCAAGCCAACAGAAGAATTGACGAATTTAGTTCTTGATTGTAAATCTAAAATAGGAGGGCCATATATTTGTGCGGTTTTTAGATTCCAACAGTTATTGGGGGATTTTAGAGAATATGATTATACCGAATTAGAAAACAGTAAAAAAGATGAATTAATTGAAAAATGCCGACAAGCAATTATCAATCTTCAAAACACATCTGATTGTGAAAAAATATTGGTAACTTCTGACAGTGTATTATTTTTGCAAAATATATTGGGTTTAGAAGATGTTTATACTTTTCCAAGTAAAGTAGTTCACATAGACACTGTTGAAGGAGAATCTCATAATGTTTATTTAAAATCTTTTTTTGACTTTTATATGTTATCAGAAGGAATTAAAATATATTCAATGGGCACCGATTTAATGTATAAAACCGAGTTTCCCCTTTATGCTGCCCAATTGAATAATATTCCTTTCGAACGAATTTTAATAGAATAGAAACAATGGAGATTATCTCAAATAAGCAAAAATACTTCGAACTTATAAAAGATTTCGAATATGTTCCTTTCAACCAATCCGAAGGATGGTATAGTTTTCATGCCTATAAAGATCCTGAGCGAATCATTTTTATAGTCGATAGTATAGAGAATCCTACTATTGCATGTTTTGCTCATGTGAAGAAATTTCTATGGCTTAAATTATTGATGATAGAAGGCGAATGTTTTCATGTGGATAAAATATCTCATCAAAAAATACGCGAATTTTATTCTGAAATTACGACTTTGAATTACGACATGATAGAAATAAACTCATTTCATGTTTACGATCACGAATATGTTATTGGTATTAGACAAGCAGGATATTTACGTCCTGTCGGTATGTTTTCCACTCCGAATTCAATACTTGTAGATTTACAAAAAAGCATTACATATAATCGGAACTGGAGAAGAAATCTTGAGACAGCCCAAAAAAGTAATCTGAAATTTGAAATTATTCCGAATCCGGACGAAAAAGAAATCGAAACGTTTGCTAAAATGTATCGAAATTTGACTGAAGATAAAAAATTTAGCAGTATGGCGACCGAAAAGCAAATTTCAGTTCTTTTAGAAGATACTAATTTTAGTTTGGGATATGTAGTCGGAGAACAGGATTGTCAAATCCATTCAGGGATCATATTTTATAAGAAAAGAGATTATAGTGTAGGTGTGTTTGCTGCCAAAAAAGAAATTGCAAAAAAAAATGGTGCTACGTTTTTTATGTATGATGAATTATTTTCGTATTTAAGGAATCATCATTTTTCGTATTTCGATATGGCCAAAATAACCCCTTCCACTCATTCAAAAAACAATATTTTCCTATTCAAAAACGGCATCAAAGGAAGATATGTGTTATATGCGGGAGAATGGGCTTGGTATAAAAACTCGTTGTACCGTGTTTTAATGTATTTTGTCAAAAAACATTTACTCAAAAGAATTGAAGTCTAAAATGAGAAAAGTCATTACAAAATTCAAGAAACTGTTTTTCGCTTTGCGTTATCGTTGGGTGGGCACGGAGGCGTTTTTTGTTATTCTGAAAGTGTTAAACGATGCTTTTCGATTGCCTCTTTACAAAGATGAACAGTTTAAAATCAATATCAACCAGTGTTTTAATAAAAAATGGCTCAAACAGGAAAATGGACAGCAGTTTTACGATTTTAATGGAGTGAAAATGCCGTATATTACTGAAATAGAATCTGTTAGTGCATTAAAACAGGTTTTTGAAGATGTTTTTCTTATTCCGTGCCGTTTTGGTGACAATCATGATAAAAAAAATGTTGAACGTGTTGATTTTTATGTTCCCGAAGGTGCATACGGTTATATTGACGGTAGTTTCGATGTGAGTGTAAAAGCAGATGATATAGTGATTGATGCAGGTGCATGGTTTGGCGATTTTTCGGCTTACGCAGCTTCAAAGGGAGCAGTTGTTTATGCCTTTGAGCCTGAAAAACGCAATTTCGAAATTCTGTGTGAAACAAAACGATTAAATCCAAACAGTAAAATTATTCCTACTCAAAAAGGATTGAGCGATTACAATAAAACAGCAGAAATTTTTATCAATGGAAACCTGTCACATTCCACCCAAAAGTCATGTCTAGACAATGAGAAACAAGAAATCATACTAACAACTCTTGACCGATTTGTAGAAGAAAATCACTTAACGAAAGTCGACTTTATCAAATCGGATATCGAAGGCGATGAGCGAAACATGTTGCGTGGAGCAAAGGAAACATTGAGAAAATTTGCATCAAAGCTTGCACTTTGTACTTATCATTTACCCGATGATGCGGAAGTAATGACAAAAATTATTCTCGAAGCAAATCCAAATTATACGATAAAATATATGCGGCATAAATTGTTTGCGGTTGTGATTTAACAATCGTTTATCTCTGTTTTTATTTTATTTAAGTACCAATTATGAAATATTTTACCGTACTTGCCATGAATAATAATATTATCTTTTCTCAATTTCTCTTTTAACGGAAACGATATTTCTTTCATACAATTATTATCGTCGGCTCTATTTATTCTCATTTGTATAAAGCTTGGTAAAAAGCTTTTTATTTTGTTCTTAAATCGTTGCCAATTCAATTGCTTTTCTGAAATTTTTAATTCATCAAGAAATGAAACATTCATCGATAAAAAGTAATGCTGCTCTATAAAATTATCATAAAACTTTTTATTCAATTTCAATTGATAAGGAAGTCTTTTGAAAATCTCAAGCAACTCATTATCCCAAAAAAACAAGCGAGTTTCATATCCGAAAAACTCATATATACGTGCCGAATTATTAATAAGTTTAGGAAGGATTTCTTTGTAATAAAAGTCTTCAAATACGGAATATGAAAAATAAGAAATATTTTCTTTAATCCGATTATTCACAAAATCACCAACAAACCGTTTGGTTGTTTTTTCTACGGACGTATCTCCCGATACGAATCGGTTTTGTAGTATTTTACGAACAATTTCATCCGAAGTCTCTATTTGTTTAACGTCTGCCTTTGAGAATTGACTTCCTCCCAAAAAATCACCGGAATGTCCCGGAATAAAAATTGCATCATCGTTTATTAATCGTTTTTCTTTAAGATATTTAATCCCAAAGTATTCATACATCCAGAAAACAGTGCATAAATTTCCGGAAAAGGGATAATACTTATTGAAATCTTCAGAGTTTATATAATCCTTTGGAGCAATTTCAAGAGAGGCATTATTGATAAAATAATACGGATATTCAAGTTGTTTAGCCACTTTTTGTGAAAGAATATTTTCCGGATTTCCGAGACGACCCACATTATAACATACAACATTTTCATAATTATTTTTTTTCAACAGGCACGCTATTAAGCGGGAATCATAGCCTCCGCTTAAAGGAATTACCAATTGCCGCCCTTTTGCAGAGGTGATGAGTCGTTTGATGCTGTTCTCAAAAATATCGGGTACTATTTTTTCAACATCTTGCGTGTCAATTTCGTCTTCTGGTTGAATTGTAAAATGAGAATAATCAAATTCTTCAACATTATTTTCTGAAATAATGATATAAGACGAAGGCCGTACCTGATAAATGTTTTTTATTAAGGTTTTATTTCCTAATACAATTGATGAATGTTTGAATTCATCGACTGCATCGGAATCAAATTGTGCATTATTAGGATTAAAAAGCGCGTAAGGACTATCTGTAATAACTAACTGATCATTATCTTTACTGTGAAAAAGAGGAAAAATTCGAGTTCGGTCAAGAGCCACAGCAGAAAAATTAAGACGATGAATTATCAATGAAAAAATACCGTTTGCCTGTTTTAGCTTATTTTCTAATTCATTTTTATCATTGATGTCATCGAAATAATTCAATAAATCTTCACCACAAAAAAGATTGTTGTTTTCATCAAAACAATAACCCTTTACAGAAGTAAACTCATTGCGATACCAACCTTTTCGTTGTAATATATATTGAATATCAGGCATGTTCGTTCAATATTTTGTTATATATTTCAATTATCTGCCTTGCAATGATCTCTTCCGATGTTATTTGAATAATGTGTTCCCTGATAATTTTACTATCGTAAGAATGTCTATTTTCGATTACTTTACACATTTTTTCAGCCAACATCTCAATGTTTTCGACAGGCACTCTATATCCTAAATCAGAAGAAAAAATCTCTTCAGGAACGACTTCTGTTACAACAACAGGCAAACCTGTGCTTAACGCTTCAAGCGTTGACTGCGATTGAGATTCCGTCCTGCTTGCTAATACAAAAGTGTCCGCATTCCACAACTCGTTTCTTACCCCGTCATGAGACAAAAGTCCACAAAAAAATATTTTATCGAAATGTTGAGTTTCCTTTAAAATCTTCAAAAAATCATCTTTAGAAAATCCATTTCCTGCAATTCTTAACTCAACATTGTCGTGTTTTGAACAAACAATATCAAAAGCTGGAAGAAGAATGTCATAAGCCTTAGAATGAATGAAACTGTTTGAAGTGAAAAATACAAATGTATTTCGAGACCCTCTTTGCTGTGGGTTCAAACAGAAAAAGTCTGTTCTTGTAATATTGGATATGACTTTTACAGGTACATTGCTTGAAAATTCTTTAATCTTAGGAGTTATTTGCTTGGAGACAGGAATAATAAAATCAGCATTAGAAAAACTTTCGATAAAAAAAGGCGTATACTCCTCTTTGATAAGACTTCTTGAATATTCGCTCAAAGGACTAAATCTTGCTCTATGCTCCGTTAGCACATAGGGAATTCCGTATTTCTTTTTAATTCGAGCAGCAGCAACACCTGCCCACATACAACTATGAACATGAATCATATCCGGCCGGCCATGTTTTTCAATGTAAGCATCAAACAAATCAACAGTTTTACGCACCCATTTCTTTATATTTGGTATGTCTACCAAAGGGTATTTCCAAGAATAATACCTGAAAGTCTTAACACCATCTTCGACCGATGTAAAGCTTTTCAGAGGAAATTTGAAAATGTTTAATTTATATTTTCTCCAAGGCAGAACGACATTTGCCAAAATATCAACCTCCAAACCTGCTTTTTGCAAAGCTTTCGTTTGATTCAGACAAAAAAGGCCACCTTCGGGCAAATACCAAGAAGGTAGTTGAAGTATTTTTAATTTCTTTTCTTTTGATTCTGCCATTTTTTATATGGAAAAATTTTAGCGCAAAGTTACACAAATAAAAATATAGTATGAATACAATTTCATAATCAAAATAAAACATTCTTCAATTGTTAATTTTAACTTAAAATAGCTTTAATGCCACATTGTCTTCCTTTTGTTAAAATGAATTAAATGTTAACATAAATATTTTTTCATTTTTTGGCCAAATGTTAAACAAAAAACTCCGAAATTTGTTTTTAAAATAGGAAAGGGCTAAAAAGTATGAGAAAGTCAACAATTTGGTTGATTGTATGTGTGATGATTTTCGCTTTTATCGGCTTGTTGTATGTACAATTTAATTACATACAAATCATACTGAATACGAGAACAGTAGGATTTAAAGAGGCGGTCGAACGAAGTTTGAGTCAAGTTTCACGAGATTTGGAAGTTGACGAGGCAAGTCGTTTTTTGGAAGATCAATTGTTGAATTTGGATAATAAAAGAAATTATGCAAAAAGAAGCACAACTATCGATTCTAAAATTATAACGCAGCAAAAAATGCAAATCACAGCACCGGGAACAGGAATTAGTCAGATAGAATTCAGTTCTATAACTCAAATAACCCAGCCGATGTTGACGATAGCACCAAGTCAGGGCAAGAGGAGTCTTGCCGATAAATCGCAAGAAATACAAGGTGCGATGCAGGATACTTATTTTTACTATAGAAGTCTATTGAACGATGTAGCTCGTAATCTTATAAATGCGAATTTGCGACCAATAGAAGAACGAATTGATTTTAAGAAATTAGATGTTTATTTGAAGTTAGGATTAAAAGGTAACGGATTGGAATTGCCCTATCGGTTTGCGCTGGTAGACAAAAACAAAAAAATTGTGTATAGCAGTTATCAATTCGATGAGAATGAAGCTGTAAATATGTTTACACAGACTTTATTTCCAAAAGATCCTTCGGCAAAATCTTATACTTTACAAGTTTATTTTCCGAATCAAAAAGCGTACTTGTTTAGTTCTGTGGGATTTATAGCATCTTCTGTAGGATTTACGTTCATTCTCTTACTTGTTTTTATTATAACTATATATATAGTTCTCAGGCAAAAGCGTTTGTCTGAAATGAAAAATGATTTTATTAATAATATGACTCATGAACTGAAAACTCCGGTATCGACCATTTCTTTGGCAGGGCAAATGTTGAAAGATTCCAACTTGTCGAAATCGCCACAAATGTTCGGACATATTTCCGGGGTAATTCAGGACGAAACAAAACGATTGAGTTTTTTGGTCGAGAAAGTGTTGCAAATGTCGTTGTTCGACACCAAAAAGGCAGCTTTGAAGCTGAAAGAAATAGATGTAAACGATACGCTTGCCAATGTGGCTCATACCTTTATCTTAAGGGTAGAAAAATGCGGAGGCCAGTTGGAAGTAGAGCTCGATGCTTTGGAATCGACCGTTTATGTAGATGAAATGCACTTCACGAATGTATTGTTTAATTTGATGGAAAATGCCATCAAATACAGGCGCGAGGATGTACCCTTACAATTGGTTGCACGAACTTACAACGAAGGCAATAAAATCTCAATCAGCATACAAGACAATGGCATCGGTATTAAGAAAGAAAATTTGAAAAAAGTATTCGATCGATTTTATCGCGTACACACAGGAAATACGCATGATGTCAAAGGTTTTGGATTAGGTTTGGCTTATGTAAAGAAAATCATTGACGATTTGCATGGAACGATTAAAGTTGAAAGCGAAGTGAATGTTGGAACGAAATTTATTATTACTTTACCTTATATAAAAAGATGATTATTATGGACGAAAAAGTTAAAATCTTCATGTGTGAAGACGACGAGAATCTGGGTATGCTCTTAAGAGAATATCTTCAGGCGAAAGGTTATGATGTAGACTTGTTTACTGATGGAGAAGCCGGTGCAAAAGCATTTCCGAGAAATCAGTATAATATCTGTTTGTTAGATGTGATGATGCCTAAAAAAGACGGATTTACATTGGCACAAGAAATCAGACAATTAAGTAGTGAAGTACCTATTGTCTTTTTGACTGCTAAAACTTTAAAGGAAGATGTGCTTGAAGGTTTCAAAATCGGAGCCGACGATTATTTGACAAAACCGTTCAGTATGGAAGAATTACTGCTTCGTATCGAGGCTATTCTTCGTCGCGTGAACGGTAAAAAGGCTAAAGATGTTGCTTTCTATAAAGTAGGTACATTTGTTTTCGACACTCAAAAACAAACGCTTGCTCATGGCAATGAAGTTTCTAAACTTACAACCAAAGAAAGTGAATTGTTGAGTCTTTTGTGTTCTCATTCCAACGAGATTTTGGAACGTAATTATGCCCTCAAAAATATTTGGGGAAATGATAATTATTTAAATGCACGTAGTATGGACGTTTATATTACCAAATTGAGAAAATTATTGAAAGACGATCCGACTATCGAGATTATTAATATTCACGGTAAAGGCTACAAATTGATTGCGCCTCCGCCGGTTGAATAGACAAAAACAAAAGAACACAGATGACGCGGATAACGCAGATTTACACGGATTTTAAATTATTATCTGCGAAAATCCGCGTTATCCGCGTCATCTGCGTTCTTTTGAGATAGATTCGTTTTAAATTCAAAGCTTATGAAATTCAAATTATTTTTCCTTTCACTATTCCTTTATTCTTTTATTTCTCCTCAACTCACTATTGCCCAAACCTACGACGAGTTGATTGATTTTTCTTTTAAATACATTGAAAATAACAATTTACCGGCAGCAGAAACATCGTTAAAAGAGGCGATGAAATTAGAACCGGCCAATCCTCGCAATGTTTTGCTGTTATCTAATTTAGGTACAATCCAACGTCGATTGGGCAAATCGGAAGAGGCAATTGTTTCCTATACTGCCGCTTTAAGTCGCGCTCCTCGAAACGTAACTTTCCTATCGAACCGAGCATCTTTATACGCAGAACTTGGGCACGCTGAAAATGCGATAACCGACTATACTTCATTGCTTTGGATAGAAGAAAATAATGAAAATACCCTTTTTGAAAGAGGACTCCTTTATCTACAGGTGAAGAATTTCGGTGCTGCCCAAACCGATTTTGAAAGAATCATAGAAATAAATCCTAACACTTTATCAGGAAGAATGGGAATCGCCTCTCTGTGTAAATTTCGTCGGGAATACAATGAGGCAGAGAAAATCTACAACTATCTCTTGGATAAAATTTATGATAATGCCGATTTATATACAGGCCGGGGTGAATTATATTTATTGATGGAAAAGTACCCCAAAGCAATGTCTGATATAAATAAATCCCTTTCATTAGACCCTAAAAATCCATATACTTATGTGTTGCGGGCAAGAGTTAAACTTCTTCAATATGAAAAAAAATCGGCACGTTCAGATATTGAAAAAGCAATTTCTTTAGGATATGATAAGAAAGAGGCTGAAGAATTATTGAAGTTTTGCAAATAAAAAAATGAGTGCCTTTCGGGACACTCATTTTTTATGATGAAAACTGTTTTTCCTGACATCATTACCTTAGAAAGTACTACTCGGAGCCTGCTCAATCAATTCCAAAAACTGATTTAATTCAGGAGTAATAATTATCTGAGTTCTGCGGTTACGAGCCCTTCCATCAGGTGTGTTATTGCTAGCTATCGGATTATACTCTCCGCGTCCGGCAGCAGTCAAACGTTTGGGGTCAACTCCATAATTGTTTTGCAATGCCTGAACAACAGAAGAACCGCGTAAAACACTTAAGTCCCAGTTGTTACGGATATTAGTGCGGGAAATCGGCACATCGTCGGTATTTCCTTCCACTAACACGCTATACTCTCTATAATCCAAGATGATTTTAGCAATTTTGCTAAGGGTTTCACCTGCCTGATTGCGTATCTCAAAGCTTCCGGAATCAAACAACATGTTGTCGGCCAAAGAGATATATACAACTCCTCTCAACACTTGAATGTCTAAACCTTGCATCTCTTCGCGAGTAAGCGAACGGGTAAGATTGGTAACCATTACAAGATTCAAAGAATCGGATCTGTTTTTAGCTTGTACCAAATGTTGAATAAAACGATTGGAAGCATTGATTTCGTCTACCAATCTTGCAATGTTCACATTACTTTGAGTTCCTTGAGTAAGACTCAAATCTAACGAATTTTGCAGATTATTCAAAGTTGTACGCAAGTTTTCGTTGTTTTTTCGTGCCTCTGCCAATCTATCTTCAAGATTTACCACGTTAGTGTTGCATCTTGTTAATAGCATTTGACTTTCTTGAAAATCTGTTCTCAACTGATTGTGTTCCGTATTCAATCGATTAAACCTTCTACTGCTTACGCAACTTGTAAGCGCTATACCAACTGCTAATATCAGTAGTAATTTTCCTAAATCTTTCATAACTAAATTTTTAAAATTAATATTACGATTAAAATATCTTATTTGCTTATATAACAATAATTATACCAAATTGTTCAAAAAATCATTTTTTTATTCAACATATAAAACAAGTCCTTTGATATATTCGCCTTCAGGATGATATATATCAATCGGATGATCAGCGGGTTGAGTTAGCTGATGAAGTATTTTAACTTTTCTCTTTGACTGAGCGGCCGCACTGAAAACTGCCAAACGGAAATTTTCTTTAGTAACCACCTGAGAGCACGAAAATGTGAATATAATTCCTCCCGGTTTGATTTTTTCAAACGCTATTGCATTCAGTTTTCGATAGCCTTGCAAAGCATTTTTCAACACGTTGCGATGTTTGGCAAATGCAGGCGGATCTAAAATAATCAGGTCGTATTGCGATCCCATCTGTTCCAAATACTTGAAAGCATCTTCTGCAAAAGCCTCATGTCGAGCATCTTCGGGGAAATTTAATGACACATTGTCATTCGTCAGTTTAATAGCTTTAGAAGAACTGTCGACCGAATGCACCAATTGGGCATTCCCCCGCATCGCATAACAGGAGAAACCACCGGTGTAGCAAAACATATTCAAGACTTTACGTCCTTCGGCATATTTTTCGAGCAAGGCACGATTATCTCGTTGGTCGATAAAAAAGCCTGTTTTTTGGCCTTTAACCCAGTCGATATGGAATTTAACGCCCTGTTCGATTGCGATATTAGAAACATGATCACCTCCAATCAGGTAATCATTTTCTGCGCCCAAATCAGCTTTAAACGGCAAAGTAGACTCCGATTTATAGTATATATTTTGTATATCGTTGCCCATTACTTCTTTAAGTGCTTCCGCTAATTCAATCCTTGCCAAGTGCATTCCGGGCGAATGTGCTTGCATAACGGCTGTTCCGGCATAAACATCGACAATCAATCCGGGCATCAGGTCGCCTTCTCCATGAATCAACCGGTAAGTATCGTTAACCGGAGGATTTATCAATTTCAGTTGTTTCCTTAAGCGATAAGCATCTTCAAAACGCTTTTTCCAAAAATCTTTATCAATGGTTTCTTCTTTGAATGTGAGAATCCTGACCGCAATGCTTCCAACTTGACAATGACCTATGGCTAAAAATCTTTTCTGCGAATCATAAACAGCAACTAAGTCGCCTTCTTCGGGATTTCCATCACTGTGACTGATGGCTCCCGAAAAAATCCACGGATGAAATCGCAATACAGATTCTTCTTTTTTAGGGCGCAAATATAATTTTACCATTTTGAAGTGAAAAGTGAAAAACGAAAAGTGAAAAGTATTCTTATTATTAATTTTTCACTTTTCACTTTTCGTTTTTAGTTTATTATAAATTTTAAGGCAAGCCCAAGCATCCAAGGCTGCATATCTTTTTTGAGATTCGGTCAATACATCGGCCTCCCAATTAGTAAGTCGCTGATTTTTCGATATTTTCTTATTGAACAATGTAGCATATACTTTTTGAAGACTGATGACTGTTATGCCATATTCTTGAACAATTTTTTGCAAGTCGACAAAACCTTCGGGTGTAAATGCTTGACGACGGTTCATCGAAGCAAAATCATCTTTCAATGATAATCCGATTTTTTTTACATTGGGATTAGACAGTAAATCAATTAAACATTGAGGAAAACCGATTATATTCAACCTGAACAAAAAACAAGTATCTTCTGTAGATAGCTGAATGAGCGAAATGAGGTAAAATACACCTTTTTTGTAAGACGGACGTGTTTCTGTGTCAAACCCTATCATGGAACAACAGGAGAGATAGTCGACAGCTTTTTCCGCCTCGGCCAAAGACTGAACCACTATGATTCGACCTGTGAATGTTTCCGGTTCTAACGTTAAAATCGTTTCTTTTGTTATACTTGATTCCATCTTAAATGATGTAACGCTCTTAAAGCATTGACTAATTTTTGCCCCCAATAACCCTTGAAAGATTCAATACACGCAGCCAAAGAATCGGTCATCGTTTCTTTTTGAGCATGTTTGAACACAGAAATAAAATTACCCAAATCCTGATAAATATCGGCCAAATCTTCCGAAATACTTACTGCAACAGGAGTATCGCTGTATTGCATATCAGGATGGAAAGTTTCCAAATATAAATCATCATCGCCAAGTAAATCAGCTATGCCGCTTAAAACGCGTGCATACATTTCTTCTATCACTCCCGTTTCCCAATCAGAATCATATTCTTCTTCTACTTGAGGAACAAACGAAGCCTTGAGATAAAGCATGGGCAAAATTTTAGTTCCTTCATCAATAAATCTTTCTTTATCGTTTCCGCGAACATTTTCGACCCAGCTGCAAAATTCTAAAGCGATTTTTACAAAATCAATCGTATGATTTGAATAAATAACTTCTTCCACTTAATATTTTGTATTTAACCCGACAAAGTTATAAAAAACTCGTTAATAAGTGGATATTTAATTGAAGTAAACCATTTTGTACAGTCGAAAAAGAATTATATCTTTGTTCAAACCATTGTTGTTTGAATCATGAAAAAAGTATTTACTTTGCTGTTATTCACTACGTTATCAATTTTTTTTGCTTTCAGCCAAGATTTTGCAGAACCCATACAAGGAGAAGGAATTCACGCATTTCTAAGGCGTAATAATCGATCGGAAAGCGGATATTATCAAAAGTTTTTAGAATTGAACCGGGATAAATTGGGAGAAGATCAAAGTTTGAAACTGGGAATTTCGTATCAATTGCCTCCATTAGTGAAAGTTGATTCAATAGTAAAACCCGATTCAAAAACAAACACAACGCAACAAACGACTTTAGGAACAGGAACAGAACCTTTATTTGGGGAAAAATCAGCCAAATATGAAATAATGTCAGATCGTTTAAAGGGAGCCTGTTTCTTTTTAGTCAGCGGACATGGCGGTCCCGACCCCGGAGCGATTACCAAAATAGGAAATATAGAATTACACGAAGACGAATATAACTACGATGTTATGTTACGATTAGCACGAAACTTATTACAAGAAGGAGCAACTGTGCATATTATCATTCAAGATTCCAAAGATGGGATTCGTGATGATAAATATTTATCTAACAACAAAACTACGGATCCTAAAGACAATCAGGAAACATGTATGGGAGAAAAAATACACCAAGGCTATGATAAAAAAGATGTAATAAAACGATTGAATCAGCAGTGCAATAAAATAAATGCTTTAAGTAAAAAATCCAATGCAAAATACCAGCGGGCTGTTTTTATTCATTGGGATAGCCGTCCGAAGAGTCAATCTGTAGATATATTTTTCAATTATTCGGAAAACAATGCCAAAGGCAAACAATTGGCAAACACTTTAGAGAAAACCGTTCGGGAACATTACAAGAAAAGTCAACCCAACCGGCCATATAAAGGATTGGTTGTTCACCCTAACTATCATGTATTGCGCAACACAACTCCGATTTCCGTATTAATCGAATTGGGCAATATGCAACATGAAGGCAAGGATCGCCAACGTTATTTGGATAGTGATAATCGTCAGGCAATTGCTAACTGGTTATGCAATGGGTTGATAAAAGATTATAATGATAATAAATAGGTCTGCTTATCAAAAAAAATGTTCCTGTCGACCAAGCATTTTTTTGTTTTTTCAAAATCTTTACTATTTTTGCACAGAATTATAAAAAGTGTGCATTATGATTAAAGAAAATTTTATCAAGTTATTTGAAGACGGTTTTAAATATAACTGGGATTTGCCTGCAATGTCGAATTATGGAGAGGCAAAAACGATTAATTATAGTGATGTTGCTAAAGAAATAGCAAAACTGCATATCATACTTGAGGGGGCAGGAATTAAAGAGGGCGATAAAATAGCGTTAATAGGAGGGGATACAACTAATTGGGCGATTTCTTATTTGGCATCTGTAACATACGGTGCCGTAATAGTGCCCATCCTTGCTGATTTTAACCCTAATGATGTTCAACACATTATAAATCATTCCGAATCATTGTTGTTGTTTTCTTCCGATCGGATTTGGGAAAGTTTGGACGAAGACAAAATGAAAGAGCTTAAAGCAACCATTTCTCTTACTGATTTCAGGGTGTTGCATCAAAAAGAAAAAGAAAATATCGATCAGGTAATAGCTCGAATAGAAACTAAATTCAAAGAAAAATATCCCAACGGATTTACTAAAGATGATATAGCTTATGCCGATGTACCAAATGAAAAAGTGGTTGTTTTGAATTATACTTCCGGCACTACGGGTTTCAGCAAAGGAGTTATGATTATGGGTAATAATCTGGCCGGAAATCTTACATTTGTAACACGACAAAATATTTTAAGACGAGGTGAAGCTATTTTATCATTTCTTCCTTTGGCGCATACTTATGGCTGTGCATTCGAATTTTTATATTCAATTTCAATAGGATGCCATGTAACTTTCTTGGGGAAAACGCCATCTCCTAAAATTCTGATGAAAGCTTTTGAAGAAGTACGGCCAAACATTGTGATTACCGTACCGCTGATTTTGGAAAAAATTTATAAAAAGATGATTTTACCCTTATTGGCTAAAAGACCTATGCGTTTGGCATTGAGTATCCCGATTCTTGATGCTCAGATCTATGCCAAAATACGCAAAAAACTGATGGATGCTATGGGCGGTAATTTTGAACAAGTCATCATCGGTGGCGCTCCTTTAAATAAAGAAGTGGAAGAATTCTTGTACAAAATAAAATTCCCCTTTATGGTTGGTTATGGTATGACAGAATGTGCACCATTAATCAGTTTTGATACTTATGCAACTTTTGTTCCTACTTCTTGCGGAAAGATATTGGATATTATGGAAGTTCGCATCGATTCGGAAGACCCATATAATATTGCAGGAGAAATACAAGTTAGAGGTGAAAATGTAATGGCCGGCTATTATAAAAATGAAGAAGCCACCAAAGCATCATTTACAGAAGACGGCTGGTTGAAAACAGGAGATTTGGGAACTATTGATAAAAACGATCGCATTTTTATTCGCGGGCGTTCAAAAAGCATGATACTCGGAGCCAGTGGACAAAATATCTATCCGGAAGAAATAGAATCGAAACTCAATAATCTTCCATTTGTAATGGAAAGTTTAATTATTGAAAGAGATAGAAAACTCGTTGCGCTTGTTTATCCGGATTACGATGCTCTTGATGAAACAGGAATCGAATCGGATAAATTATCCGATCTTATGAATGAAAATAAGAAAACTTTGAACGAAATGGTAGCTCCTTACGAAAGGATAGCAGAAATTCAATTATACCCAATGGAGTTTGAAAAAACGCCTAAAAAGAGTATAAAAAGGTATTTGTATCAATAATAGTAAAAAAAATATAATAAAATTTGTTTTTTATTAAACAAAAATGTTTAACTTTGCGCCAGTTTTCGAGAGGAAATCTAAAAATGATAAGTTTTATATAAGTTTTACCGTTTTAATTAATTAGAAAATGAAAAAGTTAGTATTGTTTGCTGCTGTTATCGTTGCTGTAAGTTTTGCATCTTGTAAAAAACCTGCTCCAGTTGTTGAGCCTGTTGAGGAAGTTGTAATAGAACAAGTTGAAGCTGATTCAGTTGCTGTTGATGGAGATGTTATCGCTATCGAAGAAGTTGTTGCTGAATAATCTCTTCTCGCGTTTGAAAAGATAAAAGAAACCGCCTCTTTTGAGGCGGTTTCTTTTTTTATAGACATTATACCGTAAATCTTCATCAAGTTTGCATTTCTACAAATTATCATTACCTTTGTTGAAAGGATAATTTACGTTAATATTTATGAAGGTATCAGTAATAGTTCCGGTGTATAATGTAGAAGCATATCTAAGAAAATGCTTGGATTCTATAGTTAACCAAACCTATTCCGATTTGGAAATCATTTTGGTTAATGATGGGAGTACCGATAATTCTCTTTCTATCCTTCGAGAATATGAAAAAGCCGACAATAGAATAATTATTATAGATCAACCCAATGGAGGACAAAGCAAGGCCAGAAATGAAGCTTTGGATATCATGACCGGAGATCATATTTGTTTTGTTGATTCAGATGATTATTTGGATACGACTACTATAAAGGGTGTGATGGACCTGATTGATGCTTTTGGAGATGCCGATATGATTGGTTTCCCTTTTGTTCGTGTTCATGAAGATGGAACAGTTTATCCCTCAGATCATCCTATCACAGAGTCTTTCGTCAAAAAATATGACATTAAAACAGTCAAAGAGATATATTATGGGATTTCTCCATGGGAAGTTTGGGGAAGAATTTTCAAATCATCTGTTTTTCAAAATATAAGATTCCCTGAAGGTAGAGTTTATGAAGATACATGGATTTTTCCGGAAATTCACAGCACGGTAAAATCTATTGGCTACTCCACATCAGGCAAATATTATTACCTTCAAAGAGACGGTTCTACCATGCGTAAGCCTTCTTTGGCTAATTTTAAAATGAGGATGGAGTCGGAAAGACGATTTTTTGACCATCTTTATCTTCATACGAATCCAATTATATCAAGAACGGTTCTCAGCCGGGAATATCATTTTATTCTGTATTTGAGAAGCTTTGGCATTCCTCCGGGGGGAACCCGCTATATTTTAAAATTTATCCTCAAAGGAAGATTTTCTCGCCTTGTAGGGGCTCCAATGATATGGTTTCTTTACCGCAAAAGTCCTAGACTTATTAGGAAGGTTTGCGATAAACTCTGTCAAATATTTGGTATAAAAAACTAATATGAAAAAAATATTTCTTACAGTATTGATAAGCTTGCCGATAGCTTCCGCTTGGTGTTGTACCAACTTGTTAGTAGGAAAATCGGCCTCTACAGATGGTTCAACCATGGTTTCTTACTCTGCCGATTCTTACGCTCTTTTCGGAGAACTTTATCATTGGCCGGCGGCGAGTCATCCCGAAGGAACTTTATTAAATGTATACGAATGGGATACCGGAAAATTTTTGGGACAAATTCCTCAGGTGAAACAGACCTACAATGTTATCGGAAATATGAACGAACATCAGCTTTGTATTGGTGAAACTACATTTACCGGTCGCGAAGAATTGGCAGACTCTACCGGAATCATGGATTACGGAAGTCTTATTTATATCACCCTTCAACGCGCAAAAACAGCAAGAGAAGCCATCTCTATCATGACCGATTTGGTAGAAAAATACGGATATTACAGCACAGGAGAGTCTTTTTCTATCGTTGATAAAAACGAAGTTTGGATTATGGAAATGATTGGAAAAGGCCCCGGGCGCAAAGGTGCCGTTTGGGTGGCTGTCAGAATACCCGATGATTGTATTTCCGCTCATGCCAATCAGGCAAGGATTCAACAGTTTCCGTTGAATGATAAAGAAAACTGTGTCTACTCAAAAGACGTTATCTCTTTTGCCCGGGAAAAAGGTTATTTTTCAGGAGCAGATAAAGATTTCAGTTTTACCAAAGCATACGCTCCTTACGATTTTATGGCATTACGGATTTGCGAGGCACGAGTTTGGTCGTTTTTCAATAAGTTCTATAAAAACGCAGAAAAATGGATAGACTTTGCCAAAGGAGATAATCCGGATAACATTATGCCGCTTTATATCAAGCCCGAT
Organism: Dysgonamonadaceae bacterium; assembly: GCA_031253625.1. Taxonomy (GTDB): domain Bacteria; phylum Bacteroidota; class Bacteroidia; order Bacteroidales; family Azobacteroidaceae; genus JAIRVZ01. The sequence goes on along the minus strand of JAIRVZ010000054.1, from coordinate 3,443 downwards.
CGCAAGTTAAGTGTGCAAGATATTATGGCTGCCATGCGCGACCACTACGAAGGAACCTATTTCGACATGACTGTTGATATAGGAGCCGGTTCATTCTATTCTCCTATGCGTTTCGCTCCGTTAATTTGGAAAGTCGACAGCGTGGAATACATTAACGAACGTCCCATCGCAACGCAACAAACAGGATTTACATTCGTTGGGCAGATGCGTAATTCGTTGCCCGATGAAGTGGGTGCTTTGCTTTGGTTTGGCGTAGATGATGCCACATTTACGGTCTATACGCCCATGTATGCAAACATGACTCAAACTCCGGAATGTTTTCGCGTAGGAAATGGAGATTTGTACACTTTTTCGTGGACTTCTTCTTTTTGGATTCACAACTGGGTAGCTAATATGGCTTATCCGCGCTATTCGCAAATGGCTCCGGAGATTGTAGCCGTACAATCCGAATTAGAAAACGGTTTTTTCAAAATGCAACTTCTAATTGAGCGAAAAGCTTATGAATTATTGATGGAAGAAAGAATGTTTCCCATGACCCATAAAGGTCAAACCATATCATTTCTTACCAATTACAGTATCAAAGAAGCTCAAAACGCTTTCTCCACTTGGAAAGGACTCGGAGAGCGCATGTTAATTAAATATACGGATGGCATTGTCAGGAAAGAAGAAAATGGACAATTCAAAAGAAACGAACATGGCAATCCAATTTCTCCGACTCGTCCGGGATATAACGAACGACATTACCGAATGATTGTGAAAGATACCGGAGATAAATTAAAAGTTAGAGAGTTTTAATAAGAACGCAGATGACGCGGATAACGCGGATGTGCGCAGATTTTTATATTGAAATATTCTCTGCGGAAATCCGCGTTATCCGCGTCATCTGCGTTCTTATTCGAACATTCGTCTGAAGTGACTGAAAATTTTGTCTTTAACTGATTTTGTAGGCTGGAAATTCTGTCCTTTTTCCAATTCTTCCAAAGAAGTTCTTTCTTCTTTCGACAGATTTTCAGGAACATATACGCTGATATTTACCAACAAATCGCCTGTACCATATCCGTTGATGCTCGGTAAACCCTTGTTTCGTAGTCGTAATACTTTTCCGGGTTGTGTGCCCGGTTCGATTTTGATTTTCGCTTTTGCATCGATGGTCGGAACTTCCACGTTTCCTCCCAAAGCTGCAGTCGGAAAACTAAGCAGCAAATTGTAGATAACATCATTCTGATCGCGCAAGAGTTCGGGATGCGGTTCTTCTTCAATCACGACTAACAGGTCACCATTGATACCTCCTCGTCTGGCTGCATTTCCTTTGCCCGAAAGAGATAATTGCATTCCTTCGGCAACTCCTGCCGGAATGTTGATTGAAATCACTTCTTCATCTCTTATTACGCCTTCACCGCTACAGTTCTTGCATTTATTGGTAATGATTTTTCCTTCTCCTCCGCAAGCATTACAAGTAGTTGTTGTTTGCATTGCACCCAGCATGGTATTTACTACTCGCGTCGTTTGACCGGTTCCCTTGCAAGTAGAACATGTAGTATAGGAAGAGCCGTTTTCTGCACCTGATCCGCTACAATCTTTACAAGGTACATATTTTTTGACCTTAATTTTCTTTTCAACACCTTTGGCGATTTCCTGCAAAGTTAATTTTACTTTAACTCTCAAGTCTGAACCGCGATTTACGCGCTGACCTCTTCCGCCACCGCCAAATCCGCTAAATCCACTGAAACCACCTCCGAAATGACCTCCGAAAATATCTCCGAATTGAGAAAAAATATCATCCATCGACATACCGCCACCGCTGAATCCGCCACCACCGGCAGCTCCACCGACTCCTGCATGACCGAACTGATCGTAACGACTTCGTTTGTTATCATCGCTCAGTATTTCGTATGCTTCCGCAGCTTCTTTGAATTTTTCTTCAGCAACTTTATCGTCCGGATTTTTATCGGGGTGATATTGAATTGCCTTTTGTCGGTAAGCTTTTTTAATCTCCTCTTTCGTCGCGCTTTTACCGACTTCTAAGATTTCGTAATAATCTCGTTTTGCCATTTTGTTTAGTTTAATTTTTACCCCTAATTGGCTACCGCCGAACGTTGTTTCCCCTAAAGGGGACTTTGCCGCAGTATAATGAACAAATTCACTTCTCTAACTCCCCTTTAGGGGTTGGGGGTTATCCTGCAACTACCACTTTTGAATGCCTGATGACTTTATCATTCAGTTTATATCCGGTTAAGACACAATCAATAACTTTTCCTTTTGAATCTTCATCTTGAGTGGGAATCGTAGCGATAGCATCAAAAAGTTCATCATCAAAAAATTCTCCTAAGGCGTTGATAGGTTGAACTCCATTTTGTTTCAAAAAGGTCATGAATTTATTGTAAATCAAATAGACTCCTTCCGCGATATTTTCGCTGTCGCCTTCCGGAGTAATATTTTTCAATGCCCGTTCGAAGTCATCTATTACGGGCAGCAGTCCAATCAAAACGCGCTCGCCACCATTTCTAATTAATTCGGCTTTTTCTTTAATTGTGCGTTTGCGGTAGTTATCATATTCAGCCATTAATCGGATATGGGAATCTTTTAATTGGGCTAATTCATCAGCCGAATTGTCAGCCGAATCTGTTTTTGTTATTTGATTTTCTTCGTCCAACTGCTCATTTGTCATATTTACAGTCGGATTGTCAGTTGTTTCTTGAAATTCCTCTTGTTTTTCCAGATTTTTTTTTTCTGTCATGATAAAATATACTATTTTATTACTTTCAATACCAGATAGTTACAAAAGTAAATCGCCTTTTGTAAATAATTGTTTTATATCACTTGAGCAAATATGTTGCCAAGAATTCAGGATTTGTAATAACTTTGTAGGACTTCTAATCAATGAACAGCAATAAATTATGGTACAAGTGAAAATTAAACGGGTTTACGAACCCGAAGAAAATGCTGACGGCTACCGCGTATTAGTTGATAAATTATGGCCAAGAGGCATCAGAAAAGAAAATTTGCATTACGACCTGTGGGCTAAGGATATCACTCCGTCCACTCCCCTGCGTCAGTGGTATCATCAAAATGAAGAAGGGCATTGGGAGGAATTTCGAGAGAAGTATATAAAAGAATTGGAAAATTCTTCTGCCGTTAAGGATTTTATCGACAAGCTAAGAGACCAAAAGATTGTAACGTTATTGTATGCATCTAAAAATGCAGCAGAAAATCATGCGCTCGTTTTGCAGAAATTTATAGAGGGAAAGTTATAAAGGTAAAATAATATTTAGCCAAAAAATTGAAGATATTTCAAAAACTAATAATGAATCTCACAACAATATTTTAAATAAAAAAAATACACAATCTTCCAATAGAATATTAAATAAAAAAATTAATAGCTCTTTCAATAAAACATTAAATAATAAAAAGAATAGTTCTTTAAATGATAAATTTTCTAATCA